>DASXKA010000086.1:0-19520 GCA_036497085.1 Steroidobacteraceae bacterium
GGTGGCAATGCGCCGATCGCGAGCCACGATCCCACGGCACACGCCGAGATCGAGGCGCTGCGGGCTGGCGGCCGCGCGCTCGGCAGCTACCGTCTCACCGACACCACCCTGTACGTGACGCTCGAGCCGTGCGTCATGTGCGCCGCCGCGATCGTGCACGCGCGGGTGCGGCGCCTGGTGTTCGGCGCGTGGGATGCGCGCGCGGGCGCGGCCGGCAGCATCACTGACGTGTTCGCGCTGCCGCAGCACAACCATCGGGTGGACGTCTTCGGCGGCGTGCTGATGGAGGAATGCGCGCAGCTGCTGCAGCGGTTTTTCGCCGAACGGCGCTAGTGCCCCCGGACCACGGTATCAGCGGGCGGCGGTCCCCGCTGCGGCCGCAGTGCGCGCCGCGGCCGCCGTGCCCTGCGTCGGTGCCGGTTCGCCCGGCTGCCACTCGAGGAGCGTCAGATAGCGCTGGATGCGGTCTACGAACTGCACCGGCTCCCAGCCGCGCGCATAGCCGCGCCTGGCGCGCGCATACCAGCGGCCCTGCGCGAGCAGCGGCAGTTGCTCGCGCACCTCAGCCCACGAATCGGGATCCTTGCCGAGCGTCTGGGTGATGATGCGCGCGTCTTCCAGGTGCCCGAAGCCGACGTTGTAGGCGGCGATGGTGAGCCAGGTGCGATCGGGCTCGGGGATGCGATCGGGGATCATCTGCCGCACCTGCGCAAGATAGCGCGCGCCGGCGAAGATGCTCTGCTGCGGGTCGTCACGGTCCTTGATTCCCATCGCCTGAGCGGTGTCGGCGGTGAGCATCATGAGGCCCTCCGCGCCTTGGTCCGAGGCGGCCTGCGGATCCCACTTGGACTCCTGATAGCCGATCGCGGCCAGCAGCCGCCAGTCGATGCCGACCTGCGTCGCGGCCTGCTCGAACCAGCTGCGATAGCGCGGCAGACGGTCGCCCACGTGCGTTTGAAACTCGCGCGACTCCTCGTATGCGAACCGACGCGTGTCGCCCGAAGCCTCCCGCACCAGCTGCGTGAGCTCGCCCGACTGGGCGAGCGCACCGAAGAACTGGTCGACCGCCTCGAGCAGAGCCGTGGCGCCCTTGCGCACGATCCACTGCACCGGGCGGGTGTCCGGCAGCGCGAAACCCACCAGCACCTTCGGATAGAGGTGCCGCGCGTAGGAGAACTCGCGCGCATCGGTGATCGCATAGTCGGCGTTGCCGGAATCGACGTCCTCGATCGGGTCGGCCGAGCTCGGCGCGGTCTGCACCCACTGCAGCGTCGGGGCCACGGTCCGCCGCAGCCGGTCGAGGATGAACTCCTGGGGACTCCCGGCGCGCACCGCGAGCCGCGCGGATTCGAGCTGCAGCGTGTCGCGCGGCCGTACGCCGCTTCTCTGATAGACGACCAGTTGCGGGATGTTGGCGTAGGGGACCGCGGCATCGCCCACGTGCTGCCAGTCGCTGGAGTCGGTGAGCGAAGCGGCGGCGATGTCGGCGCGCCCGGCGCTGAGCTCGTCCTGCATGGCGCGCTCGTTGACGACCGGATACATCGTGAGCTTCACGCCGAGTTGGCTCGCGAAGCGGCTCGCGAGCTCGTACTCGAGCCCCTCGGTGCCGTGCGCGCCGAGGTAGTAGCAGGTGGGGAGGTTGAGCGTGACGACGCGCAGCTCGCCGCGCACGCGCACTGCATCGAGGGCGGACGGCTCGTGGGGCGTGCAGCCCGCGAGCAGCAGCACCGCGGCGGCGGCGAGAGTCATTGCCCGCACCAAGCAGGTCCTCCTGGCGAACGGCTTTCCGCTAGAATACCAGCCCCGCAAATCAGTCCTGATCGCGGAGCCGGAGAGGTACCGAAGCGGTCATAACGGCGCCGACTCGAAATCGGATGGTCGGGTAAAACCGGCACGTGGGTTCGAATCCCACCCTCTCCGCCAGACCCGCACCGTCAGGATTCGGTCTTCTCGGTCTTCTTCATCGCTTCGCGGTATGCGGAGCTGAATGTCTCGACGAACGTATGCGGCAGGTGCTCGGCCGGCATTTCGATGAGGTTGCGGTAGAAGGCTACGAACAGCTCCCAGTACTGAGCTTTGTCGGCCGAACGTGCCTTGCCGCGGCGCGCGGCGCGCTCGAAACGCGCCTCGAGCTCGGCGGGGTCGAGGCGATCGAGGAACTCGACAAAGGCGGCGCGCGTCGCCAGCGCCACGGTAGTCTCATGGAGCTTGGCTTCCCCGATCGCATCCCGCAACCACTGCACCGAGTCGAGGCGGCGGTTCTCGTGCTGCACCAGCAGGTTGATCAACAGGTCCTCGACCATCGAGTCGGCGAGCGAGGGACGCGGATCGTCCTGATCGCGCGCCGGCATCTCGATGCGGTAGCGGTTGCGCGTGCTGGCGCGCGTGCGCTCGAGATCCTTCAGCCCTACCAGCGCCTCGCGGAACAGCCGCCCGGCGAGGTGCAGCAGGCGGGTCTGGGCATCGGCCGGCAGCCGCTCGGCGTCGACGCCGGCGCCGCGGCAGAAGGCGTCGAGCCCCGAGTGTGCGTCCGCCAGCGCGAGCGCACCGTTGCCGTAGCGCGGCTCGCGCGCCACGGCCTCGGCGAGCCGCGCCAGGCGCTCGCCGTGCGCCGCAGCCTCGGCGTCCGCGGGCGCTTCGGCCGCCGGTATAGCGGCGCTGTCGATGAGCTCGACTTCATAGGCGGCCAGCGCCCGTACCGGAGCGGAGTCGACCGTCTGGCCGTAGGCATTGACCGGCAGCACGGGGTCGCGCTGCGGCTCGGGAATCAGCAGATCATCGAGGTTGAGCGCGGCGCCGATGTCCTGGTCCCGCGAGCGCCCCAGAGGCCGCAGCGCATGAATGCTGGTCGGCACTGCGGCGGCCGCCGGATCCTCCTGCGACTGCGTCCCCGCCCGCTGTGACTCGAGCGCCGCGACGATGTGATACTCGCCGATGCGCAGCACGTCGCCGTTGGCCAGCCGGTAACCGCTCGAGCCGCGCTTGGCGAGCGGCTGCATTTCGTCGTTGACGTAGACACCGTTGGTGCTGACGTCCTGGAGGTAGTAGTGGCCTTCACGGAACTGCACGCGCGCGTGATGCGCGGACACATAGCGCAGGGGGTCGGGAAGCACCCAGTCGTTGTCCGCGGAGCGGCCGATGGTGCCGCCTTCCACGGAAAAAACGGCGCTGCTGCGGTCGGCGAGCGACCGGCGCTGGTCACTGACGACACGCAGCCGAAGCGTCATGGTTCCCCGACCCAGGAGAGTCCGTCCGTCGAAATAGAGACTGCCGGGTGCAGCGAGAGCGCAGCAGCGTCCCCGGTGCGCCCGGACATATAATGCCAGCCTCAAAACTACCCGAGCCCGCAGCACCGGCCATGGCCGCCAGTCACATTTTCCGGATTATGTTCGTGAATCAGGGCAAGGTTTACGAGGTGTACGCGCGCAAGGTGAGCCACGGGGAGCTGTTCGGGTTCATCGAGGTCGAGGAGCTGGTGTTCGGCGAGCGTTCCTCGGTGGTGCTCGATCCGTCGGAGGAACGCATCAAGGGCGAGTTCTCGGGAGTCAAGCGCACCTTTCTGCCCCTGCACTCGATCCTGCGGATCGACGAGGTCAAGAAACAGGGGACGGCCAAGATCATGGCGCTCGAGGCCGGTGCCAACGTGACGCAGTTTCCGGTGCCGCTGTACTCGGCTCCGGGGGGCGAGAAGAAGTGAGGCGCGGTTAGCGCATGCTGGAGATCCCCGGCGCACCGGCGCTGTCCGCGTTCCGCATCGCCAAGCTCGTCGACCGCCTCGCCGCCCTCGAGCCCGCAGTCAGGGGACTCGGTGCGCGCTTCGTGCACTTCGCCGACGTCGCACGGCCGCTCGATGCCGCCGAGACCGCGGTGCTGCGGCAGCTCCTCAGCTACGGCCCGACTCTGCCGGCGGCCGCGGCGGGCGCCGCTGGCGAGCGCGTACTCATCGTGCCGCGTGCCGGCACGATCTCGCCGTGGTCGAGCAAGGCGACCGACATCGTGAAGGTGTGCGGGCTCACGAGCGTGCGGCGCGTCGAGCGCGGCATCGAGTACACGTTGCGCGCGGCGCGCACGCTCGGGCCGGCGCAGCTCACGCGGCTCGCGCCGGCGCTCTGCGATCGTATGACCGAGATGGCCGTCCTCGACTCGGGCGAAGTCGCGCGGCTCTTCGGGCACACGCAGCCCAAGCCGCTCGCGATCGTGCCGCTGGCACGCGGGCGCGTCGCGCTCGAGGAGGCGAACGAGCGGCTCGGGCTCGCGCTCTCGGCGGACGAGATCGACTACCTGCTCGCGAGCTTCACGCAGCTCAGGCGCGATCCCACCGACGTCGAGCTCATGATGTTCGCGCAGGCGAACTCCGAGCACTGTCGCCACAAGATCTTCAACGCCACCTGGACCATCGACGGCCAGCCGCGCGGCGAGTCGCTGTTCGCCATGATCCGCCACACGCACGCGGTGAGTCCCAGGGGGGTGCTGTCCGCCTACCGCGACAACGCCGCGGTGATCGAGGGCGGCATCGGAACCCGCTACTTCCCGGATCCCGACACCGGGATCTACCGCCCGAGCGTCGAGCCGATCGACATCCTCATCAAGGTCGAAACCCACAATCATCCGACGGCGATCTCGCCCTTCCCCGGGGCCGCGACCGGCTCGGGCGGCGAGATTCGCGATGAGGGCGCGACCGGGCGCGGCGCCAAGCCCAAAGCCGGGCTCACCGGCTTCTCGGTGTCGAACCTGCGCATCCCGGGCTACGAGCGCCCGTGGGAGCGCGCCAGCGATGCGCCGGCGCGCATCGCTTCCGCCCTCGAGATCATGACCGAGGGTCCGATTGGAGCCGCGTCCTTCAACAACGAGTTCGGCCGCCCGGCGGTAGGGGGCTACTTCCGCACGCTCGAGATCGTGATCCCCGGCGATCCACCCGGCCGCGCGCGCGGCTATCACAAGCCCATCATGGTCGCGGGGGGCCTCGGCAACATCCGCCGCGCGCACGTCGAGAAGGCCGACGTACCGGTCGGCGCGCAGCTCGTGGTGCTCGGGGGACCGGCGATGCTGATCGGCCTCGGGGGCGGCGCCGCCTCCTCGGTCGGCAGCGGCAGCTCCAGCGCCGACCTCGATTTCGCCTCGGTGCAGCGCGGCAACCCGGAGATGCAGCGGCGCGCGCAGGAGGTGATCGATCACTGCTGGTCGCTCGGGGAGCGCAATCCGATCCTCCTCATCCACGACGTCGGCGCGGGCGGCCTCTCGAACGCGGTGCCCGAGTCGGTGGCGCACGGCGGGCGCGGCGCGCGCATCGACCTGCGCGCAATTCCGAGCGCCGAGCCCGGCATGTCGCCGCTCGAGCTGTGGTGCAACGAGGCGCAGGAGCGCTACGTACTGATCGTGGCGGGGGAAGCGCTCGAGCGCTTCAGCGCGATCGCCGCGCGCGAGCGCTGTCCGTTCGCGGTGATCGGCGCGATCGACGACAGCGGGCGGCTCACGGTGTCGGATCCGCTGTTTGGCGACCGGCCCGTCGACCTGCCGCTCGACCTGCTGCTCGGCAAGCCGCCGCGCCTCGCGCGCGAGGTGACGAGCCTCGGCCCGCCGCAGGCGCGCTTCGATGCCAGCCGCATCGAGCTCGCCGAGGCGCTGTACCGCGTGCTGCGGCTGCCGGCGGTGGCGGACAAGACTTTCCTCATCACCATCGGCGACCGGACAGTGGGCGGGCTCGTGAGCCGCGACCAGCTGGTGGGGCCGTGGCAGGTGCCGGTGAGCGATGTCGGCGTCACCAGCGCGGATTACGAGGGCGTGGCGGGCGAGGCGCTGGCGATGGGCGAGCGCACGCCGGTCGCGCTGCTCGATGCGCCCGCGTCGGGGAGGCTCGCGGTGACCGAGGCCATCACCAACATTCTGGCGGCGGATGTCGATTCGCTGCCGCAGATCCGGCTGTCGGCCAACTGGATGGCCGCGAGCGGCGAGCCCGGCGAGGATGCGGCTCTCTACGCGACGGTTGCGGCCGTGGCCCGCGAGCTGTGCCCCGCGCTCGGCATCGCGATCCCGGTGGGCAAGGACTCGCTGTCGATGCAGACGCGCTGGAGCGCGGGCGGGGTCGCAAAGAGCGTCGTGGCACCCGTGTCGCTCATCGTCTCGGCGTTCGCGCCCGTCGCGGACGTGCGCCGCACGCTCACTCCGGCGCTCGAGCTCGAGGAGCGGCCGAGCTCGCTGTGGCTGATCGATCTCGCCGGCGGCCGCAACCGCCTGGGAGCCTCGGCGCTCGCGCAGGTCTACGGCGAGCTCGGCGCGGCGCCGGCCGACCTCGATGAGCCGCAGCAACTGATCCGGCTGGCGGCGGCCCTGCGGGAGCTGCGCGCCGCGCAGCTGCTGCGCGCCTATCACGACCGCTCCGATGGCGGGCTCATCGTGACGCTGCTCGAGATGGCTTTCGCGGCGCACTGCGGGCTCGATGTCGCGCTGCCGGCGGCGCGTGGCCCGGCCGCGGCGCAGCTCTTCAGCGAGGAGCCGGGCGTGGTGGTGCAGATCCTGGCCGGCGATGAGCCGCGCTTCAGCGAGATTCTCGCGCGGCATGACTTGAGCGATGCGGCGCTCTATCTCGGCGCGCCGACCACGGAGCTGCGCGTGCAGGTGCGCATCGGTACGGCGCTCATCGACGAGGCGTGGGCGGACTTGAGGCGCGCCTGGTCCGAGACCTCCTGGCGCATGCGCCGCCTGCGCGACGATCCGCAGTGCGCCGACGAGGAGTTCGCCGCCCAGAGTGCCGAGGCCGACACGGGGCTGAACGTCGATCTCAAGTTCGACCCGCAGGAGGACATCGCCGCACCTTACGTCGCGCGCGGCGTCAGGCCGCGCGTCGCGATCCTGCGCGAGCAGGGCGTCAACAGCCAGACGGAGACCGCGGCGGTGTTCGCGCAGGCGGGCTTCGAGCCGCACGACGTGCACATGACCGATCTGCTCGGCGGCACGCGCACGCTCGCTGCCTTCAAGGGACTCGTCGCCTGCGGCGGCTTCAGCTACGGCGACGTGCTCGGAGCGGGCGAGGGCTGGGCCAAGTCGATCCTGTTTCACGCGGCGGTCCGTGCCGAGTTCGAGCGCTTCTTCGCGCGCGCCGACAGCTTTGCGCTCGGCATTTGCAACGGCTGCCAGATGTTTGCGGCACTGAAGAGCCTCATTCCGGGCACCGCTCACTGGCCGCGCTTCGTGCAGAACCGCAGCGAGCAGTACGAGGCGCGCTTGCCGCTGGTGGAGGTGCTGCCCTCACCCTCGGTGCTGCTCGAGGGCATGGCGGGCTCGCTGCTGCCGATCGCGGTGTCGCACGGGGAGGGGCGCGCGGAGTTTGCCGCGCCCGAGGCGGCGGCGGCCTGCGCCGCGAGCGGCCTGGTGGGCTTCCGCTACGTCAATCACGATCGCAGCGTCGCCGGCAGCTATCCCGCCAATCCGAGCGGCAGCCCCTTCGGCATCGCCGCGCTCTGCAACAGCGACGGACGGGTGACCGTCACCATGCCGCACCCGGAGCGCTCATTCCGCTACCTGCAGAATTCCTGGCGGCCGCGGGACGCCGGCGGCTACAGCGGCTGGATGCGCCTGTTCCGTAACGCGCGGCGCTTCGTCGGCTGAAGGATTCGGGCAGTTCAGCTCGCGGACACGAGCGGGGTCACTTTGTGGCTGCCGGTCTCGTCGAGGAAGAAGTGACGCACCATGATGGCCTGCTGCAGGCGGCCCTTGCGCACGTAGGCCTCGTACAGCAGGTCCTTCATCACCTCGAGCATGATCCCGGCCTGGTAGCCGTCGAGCAGCGGCAGGCTGGCGCGCAGGTCGAGCTCGGCGCCGAACAGTACGGTGCGCATGCGGGTGAAGAGATCAGGGGCGATGTCGGTGAGGTCGCGCAGGCCATTCAGCTCATCGAAGAGGCGCAGCTTCCCGGCTTCGCCGAGGTCGGCGAATATCGCCTGCGCGGTGCGCCGGCACATCGAGGCGAAGGCGTTGAAGGCGTCGTGCGTGAAGCAGATGAGGGCCTCGCGGAATAAAGCCTCGACCTGTTCGGGAATGTAGGTGAAGCTGAATTTCTCGCGCGCGCGCTCCACCTCGGTGAACTGCGGCGAGAGCTCGATGCGCGTGGCGCCGTAGACCCGCGCCGTGAAACGCAGGAAGATCGGCGCGTGGCAGGCGTCGCACAGGTACACGACGCCGACCTGCTTGGGCCGGTAGAGCTGCAGGTCCTCGAAGCGCGGCACCGCGCTCGGCGTGATGTGCGCGACCGTCTGGCAATGCGGGCAGGTCACCACCAGGTTCCTGTCCTGGTCGTGATGCAGACGGCTCTCGGAATCAATGTACAGGGACATACGCTTCATCACGCGGCGCGGACTGTTGTTTTGGTGTCCGTCGCGCCGCACCTCCATGTTACCCGATCGCGGCGCGCGCCACCCGTCCGGCGCGAACACCCCGTGGATGCGGGGCTCGGACGGACTAGCGCAGTACGTTATGTCACGGGATGGGCGCGACGCGCGAAGGCGAGTATGCGCTGCGCGAGCGCGGCGTACTCGCCGCTGAAGTGGTGGCCCTTGCCCACCTGCTCGCGCGCGAGCAGTGCGCCCTCGGTCAGCCCCGGACAGATCGAGTCAGACTCGCCCTCGCCGTAGATGCACAGCACCGGCACGCGGGCGAGAGCGGCGAGCTCCGGGCGGGTGGCCGGCCCGCCGTCACCGCTGCCGATCCAGTCGGCGACGCTCACCTCGAAGGAGGCATTGGAATCGATACCGAGGAGGCTCACGCTCGCGATGCGCGCGCGCAGCTCCGGCGGCAGCCGATTGACCACGAAGGGCAGCACGTCGGCGCCGAAGGAGTAGCCGACCAGGATGACGCGCTCCTTGTTCCAGGCGGCGAGGTAGTGGCGCATGAGGCGCGCCACGTCGCGCGCGGTCTCATCGGGCGTGCGCGTCGTCCAGAAGTACTTGAGCGAGTTGAGTCCGACGGTGGGCACGCCGCTCGCCGCGAGGCGCGCGGCGAGCTCCTGGTCGAGGCCGGCCCAGCCGCCATCCCCGGACAGGAGCAGTGCCAGCTCGGCCGAGCTCCCGGCGGCGTGCACCTCGGTCACCGGCAGGTCGCCTATCTCGGGCGGGCGCGCCGCTGCCACCTCGGGCGGCGGGGCGAGCCGCGCGTAGGCGGCGCGAAACTGCGGCATCCAGTTGCGCTCCACCGAGAAGCCGTGACCGACGAGTGGCAGCCGCACCACCTCGGCATTGGCCACCTGCGCGGCGAACTCGTCGGCGGCTTTCGCGCTGCACACTTCGTCCTTCTGTCCCTGGAACGCGATCCACGGCTGCCTGAGGGTCGCGGCGGGTGCCAGCACCAGCTCGTGCTGTTTGTTGGGCGTGTAATGCAGCCCCGTGCCCGGACAGAGCGCGGCGCCTGCGAAATCCTGATCGGCACAGAAGCCGAGGCTCAGCGCGCCGGCGAAAGTGCCGGGCGGCGATTGCACCAGCGCCGCGTACACGACGGTCGCGCCGGAGGAATATCCGACCAGCACCGGCACGTGGTACTCGCGCATGCCGATCTCTTTCTGAACCTGGTGGCTGAGCGCCTCGAAGTCTGTTGCGATCGCCTGACAGGATGCGCCGGGCCTCGCCGCCGCCTCCCCGAGGCTCGCCAGGTAGTGGCGGATGTCGGCGCCGATCACCACCGCGCCCTGATCGCGCAGCGCCTTCGCCATGTTGATGACGCCGAGCTCCCAGCCGCCGTCGCCCGAGAGGAAGATGGCGACGCTGCGCGGTTTGCCCTCGGGAATGTAGACACTCACCGTGCCGAAGCGTCCGGCGCCGAGGTGTGCGTCCGCTCCATCGGCCGCGGGTGAGGGACTCTGCGCCGGCGGCGCGGCGGCCTCGGCAGCGGCCGGCGCCCCGGCAGCGAGCAGCAGCACGATCACGGCGGGCGCCATGCGGATCATCGCGCGAACAGCTCCTTGACGCCTCCGGCAATCAGCGTCGAGACGTCGATCAGTACCCGCGGCAGCGCGATGCCGCCGCGCGCCACCAGATAGCGCGGCTCCCACTCGGGATCGAACTTCGCCTTGTAGCGGCGCAGCCCCTCGAAGTTATAGAAGTGCTCGCCGTGACGGAAGATGAAGTTTCCGACCCGGTGCCAGGCAGGGGCCAGCGGATGGGCTTCGAGTCCCGCGAGCGGCGCCATGCCGAGGTTGAAGTGGCGAAAGCCCGCGCGCTGTCCCCACAGCATGAGCTCGATGAAGAGGTAGTCCATCGCGGCGCGCGGGGCCTCGGGGCCGAAGCGCATGAGATCGACCGATAGCTCGGCCCTGGTCGCGGTCGTCCACAGGTTCGCGAAGGCAACCGGCGCGCCCTCGGCGCGCACCAGCGCGAGCGGAAACTGCTCGAGATACTGTGGGGAGAAGGCGCCCACGGAAAAGCGCTTCTCGCCGGTCGACTTGCTGGCGAGCCAGGCGTCGGATACGCGCCGCAGCGCCGGCAGCAGCGCCGCGACACTCTGCGGGGGCACGACCTCGAAGCTCGCGCCGTCACGCTGGGCGCGACGGTGCGCCTGGCGCAGGTCCGCGCGCGCCGCCCCTTCGAGCGAGAAGCTCGCGAGCGGTACGCGCGCCTCCTCGCCGATCTTGAGCGCGGCGAGCCCCAGGTCGACGTACAGCGCGAGACGCTCGGCGCACACCTGATAGAAGACGGTGTCGCAGCCGTGACGATCCGACATCTCGCGCAGCCGCCACACCAGCTCCTCGGCGCCCTGCCGCGCGCCCACCGGGTCGCCGAGTGCGATCCAGCTGCGGCCCGCGATCTGGTACATCACGAAGGCGGTGCCCGCCTCGTTGAACAGCAGGCGCTTGTCGCCGGTGAGCGCCGCGTTCGCCAGGGTGTTGTCGCACTGCTCGATGAGCACGCGCGCCCGCGCGAGCTCGTCGGGACCTGCGACCGCGGGCTCGGGCCGCGCCGGGCGCAGCACGTTGAGCAGCACGTAGGCGGTGCCCAGCACGACGATCGTCAGCGAGGCGCGCAGCATACGCGGCGCATTGCCATCGAGGGCGAAGGTCCACCACAACTCGTGGCTGTAGCCGGCGTGTCGGTAGGAAAGGACGCCGAGCCAGATCGCGAGGGCGACGACCCCGACGATGCTGGCCACCCACGCGGGCGTGAAGCGCTCGGAGAGGATTGCGGTCGGGCGGTAGAAGGCGCGCCGGCCGAGCGCCAGCACCCCGAGCACCAGGGCGAGGAGCGTCGCCTCCTCGAAATCGAGGCCCTTGAGGAGCGAGGCGCAGATGCCCGCGACCAGCAGCCACACGGTGATGTGGTAAGCGGCTTCCACGCGGCGAAACAGCGCGCGCGCGAGCACCAGCAGCCCGAGCCCGATGACACTGCCCGCGAGGTGCGACAGCTCGAGCACCGCGAGCGGCAGGAAGCGGTCGAGGAAGGCGATGCGCTGCTCGACTCCCGGCGTCGCGCCCGAAAAGAGCAGCAGCGCTCCGGCGAGGAACGTGAGCGCGCCCGCCACCTGCGGCACGACCGGCGCGATGTAGACAGAAGCCAGCTCCTGCGCCCAGGCGATGCGGCTGCGCTGGGCGGCGAGCTCCTTGGAGCCGAACAGCAGCGTTGCGAACACGAGCGGCACCACGTAGTACACGGCGCGGTAGGCGAGCAGCGAGCCGAGCAGCGCATCCGTCGGCACGCCCGGCAGCGTGAGCAGCATCACCGCCTCGAACACTCCCACGCCACCCGGCACGTGGCTCAGGATCCCGGCGATGACCGCCAGGGCATAGGTGCCGAGAAAGGTAACGAAACCCACGTGCGCCTGCGCCGGCAGGAGCGACCAGAGCACCGCCGAGGACAACGACAGGTCCGCTACCGCGAGCGCGACCTGCGCGAGCCCGATCGCCGGTCCCGGCGCGCGCAGCGCCCAACCGCGCAGCTCGAGCGTGCCGCGCGCGAGCATGGCCCAGAGGGTGTAGAGGGCCACGGCACCCAGCAGCACCGCGCCGACGAGCAGCGACCAGTTGTGACGCAGGTGAAGGATCTGAGCGGCGTGCATGGGCGAGAGGAACAGCGACAGGCCGGCGATGGTCGCGAGCCCGACGGCGAGCGACAGGCTGCAGAAGGCGGTGATCGTCGCCACGTCGATAGCGGTGACTCCGGCGGTCGCGTACAGCCGGAAGCGAATGGCGGCGCCGGTGAAAGCGGAGAACCCGAGTGTGTGCCCGAAGGAATAGGCGATGAACGAGGTGAACAGAATGCGGGGGTAGGGGATCGTGCGGCGCACATACGCGAGCGCCAGCACGTCGTAGTTGGAGAGCAGCCAGTAGCTCGCCGCGGTGAAGCCGAGCGCCGCCAGCACCTGGCGGCGCGGAATCGCGTGCAGGTGCTCGATCACGGCGCGCGGATGCAGGTGTGCGAGCTGGCGGTGCAGGATCAGCACCACCACGGTGAATACCAGCAGCGCCGCCACCGGCCCCAGCCAGCGCCAGCGCCTGCGGTCCCCGGGCAATTCCACCAGCGTGAGCTTCGGCTCTGACAAGACTGCGCCGGGCCTCCGTCAGCGCGTGAGCGGCTTGTACCTGATGCGATGGGGTTGCAGCGCGTCGCTGCCGCGGCGGCGCTGGAAATCCGCGACGTACTCCTGATAGTTGCCCTCGAACCACACGACCTGCGAGTCGCCCTCGAAGGCGAGGATGTGGGTCGCGATGCGGTCGAGGAACCAGCGGTCGTGCGAGATCACCACGGCGCAGCCGGGGAAGGCGAGCAGCGCCTCCTCGAGCGCGCGCAGCGTCTCGACGTCGAGATCGTTGGTGGGCTCATCGAGCAGCAGGACGTTGCCGCCGGCGCGCAGCACCTTGGCGAGGTGCACGCGGTTGCGCTCGCCGCCGGAGAGCTCGCCGATCAGCTGCTGCTGCTGCGCGCCCTTGAAGTTGAAGCGCCCCACGTAGCCGCGCGAGGGCGTCTCGTAGGCACCGACCTTGATCGTATCGAGGCCGCCGGAGATCTCCTGCCACACGGTCTTGCGGTCGTCGAGCGTCTGGCGCGACTGGTCGACGTAGGCGAGGCGCACGCTCGGACCCACGCGGATCTCGCCGGCGTCGGGTTTCTCGGCGTCCGTCAGCATGCGGAACAGCGTCGTCTTCCCGGCGCCGTTCGGACCGATGATGCCGACGATCCCCCCGCGCGGCAGGTTGAAGGCCAGGTTGTCGATGAGCAGGCGCTCGCCATAGCCCTTGCGCAGCCCCTCGACCGCGACCACCAGGTCGCCGAGGCGCTCGCCCGGCGGGATATAGATCTCGTTGGTCTCGCTGCGCTCCTGGAACTCGCGCGCAGCGAGCTCCTCGTAGCGCTGCAGGCGCGCCTTGCTCTTCGCCTGCCGCGCCTTGGGGTTCTGCCGCACCCACTCGAGCTCGTGCGCCAGTGCCTTGCGCAGCGCCTGCTGCTCGCGCTCCTCGAGCGCCAGGCGCTGCTCCTTCTGCTCGAGCCAGGAGGAGTAGTTGCCGTGCCAGGGGATACCGTAGCCACGGTCGAGCTCGAGGATCCACCCGGCCACGTTGTCGAGGAAGTAGCGGTCGTGGGTGACCGCGATGACGGTGCTCGGGTATTCCTCGAGATAGTGCTCGAGCCAGGCGATCGACTCGGCGTCGAGATGGTTGGTCGGCTCATCGAGCAGCAGCATGTCGGGAGCCGAGAGCAGCAGCCGGCAGAGCGCCACGCGGCGCCGCTCGCCGCCCGAGAGCGTCGCGATGCTCGCTTCCCAGGGCGGCAGGCGCAGCGCATCGGCGGCGATCTCGAGCTTACGCTCGAGCTCCCAGCCGCCGGCAGCATCGATCGCGTCCTGAAGCGCCGCCTGTCTCTCGAGGAGCTTGCTCATCTGCTCTTCGGACAGCTCCTGCGCGAAGCGCTCGCTGATGTGGTTGAACTCCTCGAGCTGGCGGAAGGTCTCGCCGAGGCCTTCCTTGACGGTGGTGCGCACGTCGCGCGAAGCATCGAGCTGCGGCTCCTGTGGCAGGAAGCCGATGCGGATGCCGCTCTGCGGGCGCGCCTCACCGTCGAACTCCTTGTCGAGGCCCGCCATGATCCGCAGGAGCGACGACTTGCCGGCGCCGTTCAGGCCCAGCACGCCGATCTTGGCGCCGGGAAAGAACGACAGACTGATGTCGCGCAGGATGGCCCGCTTCGGCGGGACCAGCTTCGAGACGCGATTCATCGTATAAATGTATTGGGCCATGCAACGTCCGACGGCAGGGGATGGAACGATTATACGGGCTGGGCCGCGCGCGTCGGGGCCCTGAGGCTCGCCCCCGCTGTGCTAGGCTCCGTCCCCTCAGGGACCTTCGCGAGGAGCGGCGGGCGCACATGAATGCTGGCGTCGGGGTAGTGGTGAGCGAGCGGCTCGCCCGTTACAGCTTCGGTGATGGTCACCCCTTTGGTCCCGACCGCCTCGCCGCTTTCATGCGCGAGTACGAGGCGCGCGGTCTCGACCGGCGCGTGCAGGTCCTCGAGCCGCGCACCGCCTCCGAGGATGAGCTGCGCGCGTTCCACAGCCCGGCGTACCTCGAGTTCGTGCGCGAGCGCTCTGCGAGCGGTGTCGGGCTCCTCGACGCCGGCGACACGCCGGCGTTCCGCGGTGTGTACGAGGCAGCCGCGGGAGTCGTGGGGGCAACTCTGAGCGCGATGGAGGCGATCATGCGCGGCGAGTGCCGCCGCGCCTTCGTGCCGATCGCGGGGTTGCATCACGCGGCGCGCGAGCGCGCCGCGGGCTTTTGCGTCTTCAACGACTGCGGAGTGGCGATCGAGCTGCTGAAGCGCGCGGGACTCAAGCGCGTCGCTTACGTCGACATCGACGCGCATCACGGCGATGGGGTGTTCTACGCGTTCGAGGATGACGCGGCGGTCGTGTTCGCCGACCTCCACGAGGACGGGCGCTACCTCTATCCCGGCACTGGCGCGAGCGGCGAGACCGGCCGCGGCGCGGCGGCGGGCATGAAGCTCAACGTGCCGCTGCCTCCGGGTGCCGACGATGCGGTGTTCGAGCAGGTGTGGCCGCGCGTGCTGAGGCACCTCGAGCGCTTCGAGCCCGAGTTCCTCATCCTGCAATGCGGAGCCGACAGCCTCGAGGGCGATCCGATCACGCACCTGCGCCTCTCGGCCCGCTCGCACGGGCATGCCGCGCGCTCGCTGAAGGAGCTCGCGGACCGCCTGGGCCACGGCCGCGTGCTGGCGCTCGGGGGTGGGGGCTATAACCGCGGCAACCTCGCTCAGGCCTGGAACGCGGTGCTGGAAAACCTGCTGTAGGGCGGCTTCGCGTCGCGAGGCTTCTGCTGAGGAAGCGCGTCACGACAAGGGCGGCTGCAGGGCCCTTCCGGTACAATTTTGGGCCCGTCTTCGCCTGCAGCCCACCCGAGGCGTACCCGCATGTTCCGTAGCGACGAGACCATCGCAGACTTCGATCCCGAGCTGGCCCGGGCCCTCGAGGGCGAGCGCCGCCGCCAGGAGGAGCACGTCGAGCTGATCGCCTCGGAGAACTATGCGAGCCCGCGCGTGCTGGCCGCGCAGGGCTCGGTACTCACCAACAAGTACGCCGAGGGCTATCCCGGCAAGCGCTACTACGGCGGCTGCGAGTTCGTCGACGTGGCCGAGCAGCTGGCCATCGACCGGGCCAGGCAGCTGTTTGGCGCCGACTACGCCAACGTGCAGCCGCACTCCGGCTCGCAGGCGAATGCCGCGGCCTACTTCGCCCTGCTGCAGCCCGGCGACCCGATCCTCGGCATGAGCCTCGATCACGGCGGGCACCTGACGCACGGCGCCAAGGTCAACTTCTCCGGCAAGTTCTTCCGCGCGGTGCAGTACGGCATTCGGCCCGAGAGCGGCGAGATCGACTACGCCCAGGTACAGCGCCTCGCCGAGGAGCACCGGCCGAAGCTGATCATCGCCGGCTTCTCTGCCTACTCGCGCGTGGTCGACTGGGCGCGTTTCGCCGCGATCGCGCGCGCGGTGGGCGCGTACTTCCTGGTGGATATGGCGCACGTTGCCGGACTGGTCGCTGCCGGCATCTACCCCAACCCGCTGCCGCACGCCGACGTCGTGACCACCACGACGCACAAGACGCTGCGCGGCCCGCGCGGCGGGCTGATCCTGGCGCGCGCCAACGACGAGGTCACGAAGAAGCTCAATTCGATGGTGTTCCCCGGGACCCAGGGCGGACCGCTCATGCACGTCATCGCCGCCAAGGCGGTCGCGCTCAAGGAGGCGCTGCAACCGGAGTTCCGCGACTATCAGCGCCAGGTGCTCGCAAACGCGCGCGCGATGGCGGCGCGGCTCGCGCACAACGGCTACCAGATCGTCTCGGGCGGCACCGACAACCACCTGTTCCTCATGAGCCTCGCCGACCGCAACATCACCGGCAAGGACGCCGACGCGGCGCTCGGGCGTGCCAACATCACCGTCAACAAGAACGCCGTACCGAACGATCCGCGGCCGCCGATGGTGACGAGCGGGCTGCGCATCGGCACGCCGGCCTCGACGACGCGCGGCTTCAGAGAGCGCGAGGTCGAGCAGGTGGCGGACTTCATCACCGAAGTGCTGGACGCGGAAGGAGCGGCGGCCGTGGCCGATCGCGTGCGCCCCCGGGTGCTCGAGCTGTGCCGGCGCTTCCCCGTCTACGGCGCCTGAGCGGGCGGCGCCCGTCACTGCCGCATGTACTGCCCCTTCTGCGGCCACGTCGAGACCAAGGTGAACGACTCGCGGCTCGCCGGCGAGGGCCGGCAGATCCGGCGCCGCCGCGAGTGCCTGAAGTGCGGCGAGCGCTTCACGACCTTCGAGACCGCCGAGCTCGTCATGCCGGTGGTAGTGAAGGGCGATCGCGCCCGCGAGCGCTTCGACGAGGCGAAACTGCGCGCCGGCATGGAGAAGGCGCTGGAGAAGCGCCCGGTGCCGCGCGAGCAGCTCGATGAGGCCGTGAGCCGCATCGTCCATCAGGTCCGTGTGCTCGGCGACCGCGAGGTTAGCTCGCGTGCCGTCGGCGAGCTGGTGATGGAGGAGCTGCGGCACCTGGATGAGGTAGCCTACGTGCGCTTTGCCTCCGTCTACCGGCAGTTCGAGGACGTGCAGGCATTTCACGACGAGATCGAGCGGCTGCGCAGCACGCGCTCGGCTCCCGCGGGCATCACCGGCAAGCCTGCGGCACGCGTCCGCCGCGCCGGGCGCGCTGCGGACCGCGACCAACTGCCGCTGCTGCCGGAAGCGGCCACGGACGACCCGGCCTCAGCGAGCGGGGGCAAGAAATGAGCAGCGTAAGCGACCTCGTCCCGGAACCCACGTTCTCCGACTTCGACCGCTGGGCTATGCAACGCGCGCTCGAGCTCGCGGCGCGCGGGCTCGAGACCACCGACCCCAATCCGCGCGTCGGCTGCGTGATAGTGCGCGGCGAGGCAGTGGTGGGCGAAGGTTGGCACGAGCGCGCCGGCGAGGCGCACGCCGAGATCGCCGCGCTCAGCGCCGCGGGCGAAGGGGCCGCGGGCGCGAGCGTCTACGTGACCCTCGAGCCGTGCAATCACTACGGGCAAACGCCCCCCTGCGTCGAAGCATTGATCGCGGCGCGAGTGGCGCGCGTCGTGTACGCGGCCACCGATCCCAACCCGCTGGTGAACGGCCAGGGCGCCGAGGCACTGGCCGCCGCCGGAGTCGCGGTGGAGGGCGGGCTGCTCGAGCAGGAGGCGCTCGAGCTCAACCGCGGATTCATGAAGCGCATGCGCTACGGGCGTCCGTGGGTGCGCCTGAAGCTCGCGATGACGCTCGACGGCCGCACCGCGCTCGCCCACGGCGAAAGCCGCTGGATCACCGGCGAAGCCGCGCGTGCCGACGTGCAGTACTGGCGCGCGCGCAGCTCGGCGATCCTCACCGGCGTCGGCACCGTGATCGCCGACGACCCGCGGCTCGACGTGCGGCTCAACGCCGAGGGCGAGGCCCACGCGGAGGGCGAGGAGGAGGGCACGCGGCAGCCGCTGCGCGTGGTGCTCGACAGCCACCTGCGCACTCCCCCAGGCGCGCGCCTCCTCGCCGGGGGCGGCGAGGTGCTGATCCTCACGGCGCAGGACTCGCTCAAGGACGTGCAGTCGGGCATGCGGCTCACTCAAAAAGGAGCGCGCATCGAGTCGGCGCCGGAGGACGATAACCGGCTGTCGCTCGAAGCGGTCCTCGGCCGGCTCGCGGAGCTCGAGGTCAACGAGCTGCAGGTCGAGGCGGGCGCGACGCTCGCGGGCGAGCTGGTGCGCCAGTCGCTGGTCGACGAGTTGCTGCTCTATGTGTCGACGCGGGTTCTCGGCAACCGGGCGCGGCCGCTGCTCGCGCTGCCGGAGCCGGCGACGCTCGAGGAGGCGTACGGCTTTGAGCTCATCGACACCCGCACGCTCGGCGATGACCTGCGCTTGTGGTTGCGACCGCGGACGGCGGCCCGGGACTGAGGCTGCGCGCCGCAGCGCCCGCATGTTCACCGGGATCGTGCTCGACGTCGGCCGCATCGAGGCGCGCGAGCCTCGCGGCGGCGACCTGCGCCTCACCATCGGCTTCACGCGGCTCGATCCCAAGCGCCTGGCTGTCGGGGACAGCGTCTGCGTACAGGGCTGCTGCCTCACCGTGACCGCGGTGGGCGGCACGAGCTTCGCGGCGGACCTGTCGCGCGAGACGCTCGCGCTCACGACGCTCGGCGAGCTCGCGGTCGGGGCGGCGGTGAATCTCGAGCCCGCGCTGCGGGCGGGCGACGCGCTCGGCGGTCACCTGCTCTCGGGCCACGTCGACGGGGTGGGCGAGATCCGCGCGCTCGGCGGCGAGGCCCGTTCGCTGCGGATCGAGATCGCCGCGCCGGAGGGGCTGGCGCGTTTTCTCGCACCCAAGGGCTCGATCGCCGTCGACGGCGTGAGCCTCACCGTCAACTCCGTGGATGGGGCGAGTTTCGGCGTCAACATAATCCCGCACACGCAGACGGCCACGACGCTCGGCGCGGCGGCGGCGGGAACGCGTGTCAATCTCGAGGTCGATCAGGTGGCCCGCTACCTCGCGCGGCTGCTCGCCGTTCCCGGGTGAAGGGAGCATATTGCCCCCACGCGCTGAGGGTAATAGAGCCCATGTCGAGCCGTCCCAGCGCAGACTAGACTCGTTAACTCATGAGGCAGGGAATTCCTCAGTGGTTCAGAGCGCGGCAGCGCAGGATGCTGCTCGCGCTGCTCGTGCTGCCGGTGCTCGTGCTGCGTGCACTGCTGCCCGTCGGCTTCATGCCGGTGAGCGACCGCGGCGGCTTCCACATCGATTTCTGCCCGGGCGAGGCGCAGCCCCCGGGCGCGCTCGCCGCGCAGCCGCTCGCGCACCACCATCACCACGGCGGCGCGGGTCACGGTGCGCCGTCGCCCGCAAGCCACGCACCCTGCCTCTTTGCCCTGAGCGGCTCCCCGGCCTTCGCGCCTGCAGCGCCGGCCGTCGCTCCCCCTCCCCCCGCGGCGAGCGCGCTCGCCGCCGACCTTACGAGCCGGGTGTCACTCCCGGCGA
>DASXKA010000087.1:0-3329 GCA_036497085.1 Steroidobacteraceae bacterium
GCAGCAATTTTTGTGAGATCCGGTCCAGCCGTCCCGCGTAGGCTGCCGGAATGGAAGTCTTCGACATGCACGAGTTCGACGGCCACGAGCTCGTAATCTTCGGACACGACGCGCCGACCGGCCTGCGCGCCATCATCGCGATCCACTCGACCGTCCTCGGACCCGCCGCGGGCGGCTGCCGCATGTGGCCGTACGCGTCCACCACCGAGGCAGCGGCGGACGTGCTGCGGCTCTCGCGCGGCATGAGCTACAAGAACGCCCTGGCGGGCCTGCCCTTCGGCGGCGGCAAGGCCGTCATCATGGGCGATGCACGCACGGCCAAGACCCCGGAACTCTTCGCTGCCTTCGGCCGGATGGTCGACTCGCTGCGCGGGCGCTACGTCACCGCCGAGGATGTCGGCACCACCACCGCCGACATGGCCCACGTAGAGCGCGTCACCCAGTACGTGTCCGGACTCGGCCGCGCGCCCGGCGAGGCCGGCGGCGACCCGGCCCCGAAGACCGCGCTCGGTGTGTTCCTCGGCATCAAGGCGGCGGTGAAATTCCGGCTCGGCCGCAGCGATCTCGCGGGACTCACGGTCGCCGTGCAGGGCGCGGGCGGTGTCGGCTATCACCTGTGCGGAATGCTGGCCGCCGCCGGCGCGCGGCTCAAGGTCGCCGACGTGCTGCCGCAGGCCGTCGCGCGCGTGTGCGATGAGTTCAAGGCGACGCCGGTACCCGCCCTGCACGTCCTCGAGGAGCAGGCCGACGTGCTCGCGCCCTGCGCGCTCGGCGCGATCCTCAGCGCGCGCTCGACGCCCACGCTGCGCGTGCCGGTGATCGCGGGCGCCGCCAACAATCAGCTGGCGATGCCCCAGGACGGTGAGGCGCTGCGTGCCGCAGGCATCCTGTACGCACCTGACTACGTGATCAACGCCGGCGGGATCATCAGCGTGGCGCGCGAGTACTACGGCGGTACCGAGGCGCAGGTCATCGAGGACATCCACGGAATCCCGGCGCGGCTCACCGAGATCTTCGAGCGCGCGCGCCGCGAGGGCCGCACCACCAACGAGGTCGCCGACCAGATGGCGCGCCAGCGCCTCGGCCGCGAGGGCGAGACGCCCCGGCTCGTGGCCTGAGCGAGCGCTTCAGCCCCCGCTGACGCCCGGGAGGCGACCGCTGGGCCTGTCGCGGGCGGCCTGAAGTACACTGTCGCCCCATGAATCGGGTCATTGCCATCGCGAACCAGAAGGGCGGCGTCGGCAAGACCACTACCGCGGTGAATCTCGCCGCCTCGCTTGCCGCCACCCGCCGGCGCGTGCTGCTCATCGACCTCGATCCCCAGGGCAACGCCACCATGGGCAGCGGGATCGACAAGGCCCAGCTCGAGCGCAGCGTCTGCGACGTGCTGCTCGGCGAGGCGGAGCTGGGCTCCGCGCTGGTCCCGGTCGCCGAGGGCGGCTACATGCTGCTGCCCGCCAACCAGGAGCTGACGGCCGCGGAAGTGCGCCTGATGACGCTGCCCATCGGCCGCGAGACCAAGCTCCGCCACGCGCTGCAACGGCAGCGGGAGCTGTTCGACGTCATCTTCGTCGACTGCCCGCCGGCGCTCAACATGCTCACCGTCAACGCCCTCGTGGCCGCCGACAGCGTCCTGATCCCGATGCAGTGCGAGTACTACGCGCTCGAGGGACTCACGGCGCTGCTGGCGACGGTGGAGCAGATCCGCGAGGCGGCGAACCCGGGCCTCACCATCGAGGGCGTGCTGCGCACCTTGTTCGATCCGCGCAATAATCTCTCCAACGAGGTGAGCAGCCAGCTGATCGGCCACTTCGGCGACCGGGTGTTCCGCACCGTGATCCCGCGCAATGTCCGGCTCGCCGAAGCGCCCTCCTTCGGCAAGCCGGCGCTGTTCCACGACCGCGAATCGCGCGGCGCACTGGCCTATCTCGCGCTCGCAGGGGAGATGATTCGGCGTGAGGAAGAAGCAAGTTCCGAAGCGCGTTCGGCGACGCGCCCCAACCCGGCGGCCAACGGTGGCGACGCCGGCACCGAGTCGGCCGCCGAGCCGGGACTCGAACCCGCCGACGCACCCGACGCCGCAGTCGGCGGGGGAAAGGGAGCATGAGATCAACGGCACCGGAAGGACCCGCATGAGGAAACCCACGCTCGGCAGGGGGCTTGCCGACCTCCTTGGCCAGTCGGTAGCGCGTCCTACGGTCGCGCCTGGCCTCGCCGAGGAGCTCGCGAGGCTGCCGCTCGATTTGCTGCAGCGCGGCCGCTACCAGCCGCGCACCGACATGCGCACCGATACGCTCACCGAGCTTGCCGATTCCATCAAGGCCCAGGGCGTGGTGCAGCCCATCGTGGTGCGGGCGCTCGAGCCCGCGGCCGGTGGCGAGCCCGGCACGCCGCAGCGCTACGAGATCATCGCCGGCGAGCGCCGCTGGCGGGCGGCGCAGATGGCGGGCCTCTCCGAGATCCCCGCCGTGATCCGTCGCATCGGGGACTCGACCGCGATCGCCGTGGCGCTCATCGAGAACATCCAGCGCGAGAACCTGAATCCGCTCGAGGAGGCGCGCGCGCTCACCCGCCTCATCACCGAGTTCGGGCTGACCCACCAGGAGGCGGCCGACTCCGTCGGGCGCTCGCGCGCCGGAGTGAGCAATCTGCTGCGGCTGCTCGAGCTGCCGACGGATGTCTGCGAGCTGGTCGAGCACCGCTCGCTCGAGATGGGCCACGCACGCGCACTGCTCTCTCTCGGGGGCCGCCGCCAGCAGACCGAGGTCGCAGTCCTGGTCGCCAAAAAGGGACTCTCGGTGCGCGAGACCGAGGCCCTGGTGCGGCGCCTTACCGTCCCGACCGTGCACGGCGCGGACGGCGACGGCGGGGCGTCCCGCGACCCGAACGTCGAGCGGCTCGAGCAGGAGCTCGCCGAGAAGCTCGGCGCCCGGGTCGCGATCCAGCATTCGACCAAGGGCCGCGGCAAGCTGGTCGTGAGCTTCAACAGCCTGGACGAGCTCGACGGGATCCTCGCGCACATCACCTAGCGAGGCGCCGGACACAATAGGCAGAAGCGCTGTGGACTGCCGCGCACGCGCTCTCTATAATCCCGCGGCTTTTTCGCCGCGGCAGTCCTAAGTGACTGAACGGCCGAAGTAAGTAAGCCGCATGCGCCGTGCTCAAAGCGCAGGAACAGCGGCTCTTTTGAACCCCTCGAGCGGGACTTATATAAGGTGTTGGCGATCGATCTGCCCCACGCGCGGCGGCTGGCCTTCGGCGTCGTGCTGGGTCAGGCGGGCGTGACCGTGATCGCAGCGGTTGTTGCCTGGGGTGTCGCGGGCCGGGGG
>DASXKA010000088.1:0-2015 GCA_036497085.1 Steroidobacteraceae bacterium
CAAGACGACGCTCATCGGCATCATCACCTCGCTCATCAACAAGACCGCCGGCGAGGCCTGCGTGTTCGGCCACGACATCGATCGCGAGCTCGAGGTGGCCAAGTCCTGCATCGGTGTCGTGCCGCAGGAGATCAACTTCAACATGTGGGAGACGCCCTTCACCATTGTGGTGAACCAGGCGGGCTTCTACGGCATTCCCCGCCCGGTCGCGCGGCAACGCGCCGAGAAGTATCTGAAGCAGCTGCAGCTCTGGGACAAGCGCGGCGGCATCTCACGGGCGCTTTCCGGCGGCATGAAGCGGCGCCTCATGATCGCGCGTGCACTGATGCACGAGCCGCGCCTCCTGATCCTCGATGAGCCGACCGCGGGAGTCGACATCGAGATCCGCCGCTCGATGTGGGACTTCCTGCGCGAGATCAACGACCGCGGTACGACCATCATCCTCACGACCCATTATCTCGAGGAGGCCGAGACGCTCTGCCGCAACATCGCGATCATCAACGGCGGCCGCATCGTCGAGCGCGACCGCATGTCGAGCCTGCTGCGGCGGCTGCACGTCCAGACCTTCGTGCTCAACGTGCGCGATCCGCTCAACGCCGCGCCGCGCCTCGAGGGCTATGACACGACGCTCGTCGACGACCACACGCTCGAGGTCGAGGTGTCGACGGACGAGAACCTCAATGACATCTTCGCGCGGCTGTCGGCCGTCGGCATCGAGGTGCTCTCGATGCGCAACAAGGTGAACCGCCTCGAGGAGATCTTCATGGCCCTGGTCGAGGGGCGCGGCATCGACGACTCGCAGGTGCCGGCCGGGCCGGCCGCGGCCCGCAGCGCAGCTGCGCCCGCCGCGCGCGCCGAGGCGAGGGTGCGCCGATGAGCACCGTGGTGCTGCCCGCCGCTGCGCCGCGCCGCATGAACGTCGTGCGCTGGATCGGCTTCAAGACCATCGTCATCCGCGAGTACGGGCGCATCATCCGCATCTGGGGCCAGACCATCGTGCCGCCGGTGATCAGCGCCACGCTCTACTTCGTGATCTTCGGCAACGTGATCGGCCGCCGCGTCGGCGCCATGGACGGGTTCGATTACCGCCAGTACATCGCCCCCGGGCTGATCATGATGCAGGTGATCAACAACTCCTACGGCAACGTGGTGGCGTCCTTCTTCGGCGCGAAGTTCGGCAAGCACATCGAGGAGCTGCTGGTGTCGCCGCTGCCGAACTGGGTGATCGTCGCGGGTTACGCCAGCGGCGGCATGGTGCGCGGGCTGCTGGTGGGCGTCGCGGTCACGATCGTGTCGCTGTTCTTCGCACACCTGCACGTGCATCACGTGCTGGTGATTCTCGCCGCCGTGCTGCTCACCTCGCTCATCTTCGCGCTCGGCGGGTTCCTCAACGCGCTGTTCGCCAAGAACTTCGAGCAGATGAACTGGATCCCGACCTTCGTGCTGACGCCGCTCACCTATTTCGGCGGTGTGTTCTACTCGATCGCGCTGCTGCCCGACTGGGCGCGCCGGGTGTCGTACGTGAACCCGATCCTGCACATGGTCGGCGCGTTCCGCTACGGCTTCCTCGGCACCTCCGACGTCAACCTCGGCGTCGCCTTCGCGCTGATGGTGCTGGCGGCGGCGGCGTTGTTTGCGACCGCGGTAATATTGCTCGATCGCGGCACGGGAATCCGCGATTGACGACCACGGTGGCGCTCGTGACCGCGCGTGCCGCGCGCGGTCTCGACGAGGACATGCCGCCGCTTACGGCGGCGCTGGCTGCTGCGGGAGCCCGGTCGGAGATCGTCGACTGGGACGACGGCCAGGCCGACTGGGCGCGTTTCGACCTCGTGGTGCCGCGCTCGGCCTGGGACTATGCCGAGCGGCTCCCCGAATTCCTCGCCTGGGCGGAGCGCGTCGACCGCCTCAGCATCCTGGTCAATCCGCTGCCGGTGGTGCGCTGGAATACCGACAAGCATTATCTCGGCGAGCTCGCGCGCGCGGGCGCGCCCGTGGTTCCGACCTGGTATGTC
>DASXKA010000089.1:0-22171 GCA_036497085.1 Steroidobacteraceae bacterium
CGGCGAGCACCAGCAGCGCGCCGGCGCAGGTGGCCGGGAGACGCGCGACGCCTGCGCGTATCGAGCTCGCGAGGCCCTCGCGCCACTGGCGGTTGACGACCACCGAGCCCGGTGAGTGCTTGAGGAGTGACGCGAGCTCCACCGCGCCCGCACCCAGGACGACGATCAGCGCGTTGCCGGTGACCTCCGCGGCTCGGGTCACCACGGTATGCAGCAGCGGGCGCCCGTCGATGCGGACGAGCTGCTTGGGGGAGCCGAAGCGGGTCGAGGCGCCCCCCGCCAGCACGATCGCGTAGAGCCGATCGCCGGCTCGCACTCCGCGTGCCGCCATCGTCACCCGCTCCTACGCCGGCCCCAGCGCGCTCCCAGCGGGGAGCGCGCCGCGGCAGCGCATATAGAGGGCGCGCTCCCGGCCGATGGAATCGGCATCGATGCGACCGAACTCCCGCCAGTCCGCGACGCGCGGGTTCGTGGCGAGCAGCGCTTCGACGGCGGCGCGCCGTGTGTCCCAGGGTCCATTGATGAACTGTGCGAGCTCCTGCCAGCCCCGGTGCGCATCTCCCGCGGGAAGCCGGGCATAGAGCTCGGCGAGACGCGCGTCGCGCTCGTCGAACCAGTCGAGCACGCACCCGAGGTATTCGGTGCACGCCAGACGCCAGGCGGCGGACGCGGCGCCGGCGGAGGGGGCTGGCGCGCCCGGACCGGCTGCCGCGCAGGAGCTCGCGACCTCCCGCGCGTGGCGGCGCTCGGTGGCGAGCTGCGTGCGCAGCAGTTCGATCTCGTTCACGGACACCACAAGAAATTACACGACATATGCATCGTAACTATCAGATTATAAATGTGTTTTTGTCTCCAGAATATTGGCCACCCGACCCCGGGGGCGGCCGGCGGCGAATGGAGCGAGGAGCTGTGATTATGCCAGCCTTGCCCGCCTCCGCCGTAGCGCGGTGCATGGGCTGCCGAGCCGTTGCGTGTACCCGTACGCGTTCAGTAGAGTCCCGGGGCTTTTTGCATTCGCCTTCAAATCCCAACGCGATGAGCAAGACCGATCCCTGGGTCGTGCACAAGTTCGGGGGGTCGAGCGTTGCCGACGCCGACTGCTTCCGCCGTGTAGCGGCCATCATCGAAGCGCTGCCGGCGACCCGGGTCGGCGTCGTGCTGTCCGCCTGTCGCGGCGTGACGGACGCACTCCTGCGCCTCGTGGCGCTCGCCGAGCGCCAGGACGAGGGATTCCGCGGCGAGCTTGCGGAGCTGCGGGCGCGTCATGGGGCGATCGCCGCGGAGCTGCTCGAGCCCGCCTCGGCGTGGAGCTATCTCGAGGGCTTCGACCGCGACTGCCGTGACCTGCTGGCCGTGCTGCACGCCGTGATCCTGACGCGGGCGGCGGCGCGCAATGTCACCGACCTCGTCGCCGGCTACGGGGAGCTCTGGTCGACGCAGCTGTTCGAGCGCTTTCTTGCGCAGCGCGCCCGTCGCGCCGGTGCGGTGCAGTGGATCGACGCCCGGCGGGTGGTGGTCGTCGAATGGGGGCCCCTCGGTCCGGGCATCCAGTGGGCCGAATCGTCCGCCAACATGGCAGCGCTCGTGCCCCAGGACTTCCGCGGCACGCTCATCATCACCGGCTTCATCGCCTCCGACAAGCGCGGGGTGCAGACCACGATCGGCCGCAACGGCAGCGATTTTTCGGCATCGATCTTCGGCAAGCTGCTGGCGGCGGGCGAGATCCATATCTGGACTGACGTTGACGGCGTGCTGTCGGCGGATCCGCGCCGCGTGCCGGATGCCCGGGTGATCGACTCGCTCTCCTACAACGAGGCGATGGAGCTCGCGTACTTCGGCGCCAAGGTGATCCACCCGCAGACCATGGCGCCCGCGGTCGGCGACGGCATTCCCGTCTGGATCCGCAATACCTTCGCGGCGGACAAGCCAGGGACGCTCATCTGCGCGCAGCCGGTGTCGACGCTGCCGGTCAAGGGAATAACGAGTATCGAGCGCGTCGCGCTCATCAATCTGGAAGGCACCGGGATGATCGGCGTGCCCGGTACCGCACACCGACTGTTCGGGGCGCTGCGCGAGGAGCGCATCTCGGTGATCCTCATCTCGCAGGGGAGCTCGGAGCACTCGATCTGCTGTGCCTTGCCGCAGGAGCAGGCCGAGCGCGCCGTGTCGGTGCTGCGCCAGGCATTCGCGCGCGAGCTCGCCGAAGGGCAGATTCAGAGCGTCGACATCGACCCGGACCTGGCGATTCTCGCCGTGGTGGGCGATGGCATGGCCGGCAAGCCGGGCGTAGCCGCCACGGTCTTCAACTCCCTGGGCGCCTCGGGCGTCAACGTGCGCGCCATCGCGCAGGGAGCCTCGGAGCGCAACATCTCGGTCGTGGTCGAGGGGCGCAACACCACGCGCGCGCTGCGCGCGGTACACGCCGGGCTGTATCTGTCGCCGCACACGCTCTCGGTGGGCGTCATCGGGCCGGGCAGCGTCGGCCGGGCGTTCCTCGGGCAGCTCGCCTCGCAGAGCGAGCGCTTGCGCGAGCAGGCGCAGCTCGATCTGCGCCTGCGTGGCGTCATGGGCTCGCAGCGCATGTTGCTGGCGGAGCCCGGCATGAGGCCGGCCAGCTGGCGCGAGGAGTACGAGCGCAGCAAGTCGCCCGCCGACATCGAGCGCTTTGTCGAGCACGTGCGCGTTGACTACCTGCCGCACACGGTGCTGGTCGATTGCACGGCGAGCGCGACGGTCGCCGCGCGCTACGCCGACTGGCTCGCGGCCGGCATCCACATCGTGACGCCCAACAAGCGCGCCAACAGCGGCGATCTGGGGTACTACCGGCGGCTGCGGGAAGCGCGCCGTGCCGGCGGCTCGCATTACCTGTACGAGGCGACCGTCGGCGCCGGCCTGCCGGTGGTGAACACGCTGCGCGACCTGTGCGAGACCGGCGACGAGGTAGCGAGCATCGAGGGAATACTCTCGGGCACGCTCGCCTATCTCTTCAACGTCTACGACGGCAGCGCGAGCTTCTCGGACATCGTGCGCGATGCGCGCCAGCGAGGCTATACCGAGCCGGATCCGCGCGACGACCTGTCGGGTACCGACGTGGCGCGCAAGATAATCATCCTGGGGCGCGAGATGGGGCTCGGCCTCGAGCTTGCGGACGTGAAGGTCGAGAGCCTGGTGCCGGCGGAGCTCCGCGGCGGCTCGATCGAGGAGTTCATGCAGCGGCTGCCACGCTACGACGCGACGATGCGCGAGCGCCTGGACGGCGCGCGCGGCCGCGGCAGGGTGCTGCGCTACATCGGCCGCCTGACGGCAGCCGGTGAGGCGAGCGTCGGCCTCGCCGAGCTGCCGGCGAGCGATGCCTTCGCCAACATAGCGCTCACCGACAACGTGGTGCGCTTCGCCACGCGCCGCTACTGCGAGAACCCGCTCATCGTGCAGGGGCCGGGCGCGGGGCCGGAGGTGACCGCGGGCGGGGTGTTTGCCGATCTGCTGCGCCTTGCGGCGTACCTCGGAGCGCGCCTGTGAGCGCGCGCGAGCACGCGAGCGCCTTCGCTCCCGCCTCCGTCGGCAACGTCGCCATCGGCTTCGACATCCTCGGCTTCTCGGTGGACGCGCTCGGCGACCGCGTCAGCGTGGGGCGCCGCAGCACGCCCGGCGTCGCGATCGCCGCGGTGCGCGGCGTCGCCGGCGCGCTGCCGCAAGAGGCGCGCGACAACACCGCGGGGCGCGCGCTGCTCGCGCTCGAGGAGACGGTGCAGCCTGGCTTCGGCTTCACGCTCGAGATCGACAAGGGCATCCCGCTCGGCTCCGGGCTGGGAGGCTCGGCCGCGTCTGCGGTTGCCGCCGTAGTGGCGGCGAACGCGCTGCTGCCGACACCCTGGAGCCGGGAGCAACTGCTGAAGTTCGCCATGGCCGGCGAGGCGGTTGCGAGCGGGTCCCTGCACGTCGACAACATTGCGGCCTCGCTCTACGGCGGCCTGGTACTCACGGTGGGCATCGATGAGCCGCGCGTGAAGCAGATTCCGGTGCCCGCCGGCATCCGCGCTATTGTCGTCCACCCACACATGTTCCTCGCCACCGCCGAGGCGCGCGCGATCCTCAAGCGCAGCGTCGAGCTGTCGGACTTCGTGTGGCAAACGGCGCATCTCGCCGGGTTCATCTCCGGGTGCTACACCGACGATCTCGACCTGATCCGCGCCTCCTTCGAGGACGTGGTTATCGAGCCGCAGCGCCAGGCGTTGATTCCGGGCTTCCAGGAGGTGCGACGCGCCGCTATGCGCGCCGGGGCGCTCGGATGCTCGATCTCCGGTGCCGGGCCCGCGACCTTCGCCTGGGCGCTCGAAGCGAGCGCGCCTGCCGTGCTTGAGGCCATGCGGCAGGAATTCCAGGGCCGGGGTCTCGCGAGCGACGGCTGGATCGTCGATATGCGGCGCGCCGGCGCCCGGATCATCGCATGAGCGCTCGAGCCGCAGACCGATGAGCGAGGCGTTCGCCTTTACCAGCTCGCGCGACGCGAGCGTGCGGATGGATTTCAGCGGCGCGCTGCTGCAGGGGCTCGCGCCGGACGGCGGCCTGTACCTGCCCGCGCGCTGGCCGCAGCTCTCGCCGGTGGACTTCGCGGACGCCGCCAGCCTTGCCGAGGTGGCGCCGCCGCTGCTCGCGCCGTTTCTCGCGGGCGACCGGCTCGCGCCCGACCTGGTGGCGCTCGCGCGCGAGGCCTTCACCTTCCCTGCGCCGCTCGTGCCGCTGGACGCCGATGGCCGCCTGTCGGTGCTCGAGCTCTTCCACGGGCCGACCGCCGCATTCAAGGACTTCGGCGCGCGCTTTCTCGCGGCCTGCTTCACCCGGCTGCGCGCCGCCGGATCGCGCCCGCTCACGATCCTGGTTGCCACCTCGGGCGACACGGGCGGCGCGGTCGCTGCCGCCTTTCACCGCCGTCCGGGTATCGAAGTCGCAGTGCTCTTCCCCAAGGGGCTCGTGTCGCCGATTCAGGAGCGCCAGCTCACCTGCTGGGGCGACAACGTACGCTCGCTCGCCGTGCGCGGTACGTTCGACGACTGCCAGCGCCTCGTAAAGGAGGCTTTCCTCGAACCAGCGCTGCGCGCGCGCGGCGCACTGTCGTCCGCCAACAGCATCAACCTCGGGCGCCTGCTGCCGCAGGCGGTCTATTACGCGGCCACGAGCCTGGCCGTCTGGCGTGAGCACGGCGAGCGCGCCTCCTTCGTCATTCCGAGCGGCAATCTCGGCAACTCGCTCGCCTGCCTGTGGGCGCGGCAGGCGGGCCTGCCGATCGGCGCGGTCGTGCTGGCGCACAATGCCAATCGCACGGTCCCCGATTACCTCGCGGGCGGGGAGTGGCGCCCGCGACCGAGTGTCGCCACGCTCGCATCCGCAATGGACGTCGGCGACCCGAGCAATATGGAGCGTCTGCGCTCGCTCTATCCCGGACTGCCGCAAATGCGGGCTGCGGTGAGCGCCGTCAGCGTCGGCGATGAGGAGATTCGTGAGCGCATCCGGGCCGGCTACCGTACCTACGGGCAGATCTGGTGCCCGCACACGGCGACCGCCGCGGAAGCCTGGGAGCGGCTGCCCGCGGAGGAGCGGGCCCGCGGCCGCTGGGTGCTGGTGGCGACCGCCGATCCGGCCAAGTTTCGCGAGATCGTCGAGCCCCTCGTCGGGCGCAGCGTGCCGATACCGGAAGGCCTCGCACGGCTGTTTGCGCGACCGGCGCGGTGTGTTGAAATCGACTCCACGCTGGCGGCGCTGCGTGCGGCGCTCGCTGCGCAGGGGGGGTCGTGGACGACTTGAGCAGAGTACCGCCCACCGTCTGGGCAGTGGTGCTCGGGGCGGCGCTGCTGTTGTCGGTGCTGTGGTGGGCGTGGCAGTGGTACCGCCTGCTGCGCGCGCGCCGGGCGCTGCGCGCAGCGGTCACCGGCGGAGCCGCCGACCACCTGGTCAACGCCATGGTGCCGGACGGCATGGGCGGCGGCTTTCACGTCGACTTTCTGCTGCTCACGATGCGGGGGGTGATCGTGATCGACCTGCGCGATGTGCGCGGCAACATCTTCGGCGGCGATCAGATGGCGGAGTGGACCGTCATGGACGGCCCGCGGCGCTTCACCTTCACCAACCCGCAGAGCGCCCTCTATGACCGGATCGCCGCGGTGAAGGCCGTTGCGGGCGACGTGCCAGTCGAAGGGCGGATCGTCTTCACGCGGCGCGCAAGGTTTCCCAAGGGCCTGCCGAAGTGGACGCTGATGGTCGACGCCCTGCGCGCCGAGTTTCCGCGCGTGGAGTACCAGTCGCACGCCGAGGCCACGGCACCGCTGCACGCGGGCTGGCGGCGTCTCAAGGAAACCGTGAAGCCGAGCTACATGGCCGACATGCGCTAGCCGGGCGCCAAAGGCGGGGCTCGATGCGCAGCGCTCCGATCACCTCGGCAGCCGAGCACTCCGTAGCATGGTTGGCGCACGGACTTTGGCGCCCTGCGCATGCGCGCCAGCGCTCAGGACACCGTGCGGGCGTGATCGGCGAGCACCAGCGACACGCAGGCGGTCAGCTTCTTTGCGTAGTCGATGTGCAGGAACTCGTTCGGCCCGTGCGCGTTGGCACGGGGCCCGAGAACCCCGGTGATGAAGAACTGGGTAAGGGGAAAACGCTCGCCCAGCATGCCCATGAACGGGATCGTGCCCCCACAGCCGATGTGCACGGCGTCGCGGCCGTAGATCGCCTGGCTGGCGCGGGCTATCGATTGCTCGAGCCACGGCGCGAACGTCGGGGCGTTCCATCCGGTGTTGGCCGAGCCCGGCTCGAAGCGCACCTCGGCGCCGTAAGGCGGGTCGCGCTCGAGTGCCTCGCGCACCGCCTGGGCCGCGCGCGGCGCATCGCAGGTCGGCGGCGTGCGCAGCGAGATCTTCAGGGTGAGCTGCGGCAGCAGCACATTGCCGGCGGTGGCCGTCGGCGGCAGGCCGTCCGCGCCGGTGACGGCCAGCGTGGCCCGCCAGGTGCTGTTGACGATGAGCTCGCTCGGATCGTTCGACACCGGTTGCACGCCGTGCGCCCACGGGAGTTTTCCGGCGACCGAGTCGCCCAGCACCTTGGCCGCCACCACCGCCTGTGCCCGCCGGTCCGCCGGCAGCGTCACGTGCAGATCATCGAGCAGCAGGTCGCCGGTGACCGGGTTCTCGATGCGCGATAACAGTTGCTCCAGGATGCGAAACGGGGTTGCGGCGATGCCGGTCGCCATCCCGGAATGCACACCCTCTGTCAGTACCCGCACAGTGAGGTTGCCGACCACGTTGCCGCGCAGCGAGGTCGTGCACCAGACCTGATCGTAGTTGCCGCACTCGGCATCGAGACAGACGACCAGCGAGGGCTCCTCGAGGGCGTCGCCCAGGGCCGCCAGGTGCGCGGGCAGGTCGTCGCTGCCGCTCTCCTCGCAGGCCTCGATCAGCACGACGCAGCGCGGCAGCCGCACCTGCTGCTCCTTGAGCGCGGTAATCGCCGTGAGCGAGCTGAACACGGCGTAGCCGTCATCCGCGGCGCCCCGCCCGTAGAGCTTGCCGTCGCGGATGACCGGCTCCCAGGGACCGAGGCCTGGCAGCCAGCCGGTGAATTCAGGCTGCTTGTCGAGGTGGCCGTAGAGGAGGGCGCAGCCCGGAAGCTCGCCCGGCACGTCGATCAGCAGCAGCGGAGTGCGACCCGGAAGGCGGCGCACTTCGACTCGCATCCCCGCCAGAGGCTGCAACCGGCACCACTCGGCCATGAGCTGAACGGCCGCCTCCATGTGCCCGTGAGTCTCCCACTGCGCGTCGAAATCCGGCGACTTGTTGGGGATGCGCACGTAGGCAACGAGGCGCTCGATGATCGACTGGTCCCAGATGTTGCCGACGCGGGCGTTGAGTCGCGCGAGATCCATGAGGTGTGCTCCTTGTTTATATTCAGTTACTTAAATCGCTTATCTAAAGTACAGTATCGATAATTTCACGCGCCCGTCGGCAGCCGAAACAGCGCGCGGGCCCCGGCAGTGCTCGAGCTGGCGAGCGCCTCGAGCGGCTCTGCGCGCGCACGTGCCACCACCGCCGCGATGTGCGGAAGATACGCCGGCTCGTTGCGGCGCGAGGCCGGTCGCGGGTTGAGATCCCGTGGCAGAAGATAGGGGCCGTCGGTCTCGAGCAGCAGCCTGCCTGCAGGGATGGCGTGCATGAGCGGCACGAGGTGCGCCCCGCGGCGCTCGTCGCTGATCCAGCCGGTGATGCCGATGGCGAGCCCCAGGTCGAGGCAGGCGTCGAGCTCCGCGGCGCCACCGGTGAAGCAGTGCGCGACGCCGGCGTGGCGGGCGCCATGCTCGCGCAGGATGGCGATGAAGTCCGCGTGCGCATCGCGCTGATGCAGAAACACGGGCTTGCCGAGCCGCGCGGCCAGCTCGAGCTGGCGGTGAAAGGCTTGCCTCTGCGCCTCGCGCGGGGAGAAATCGCGGAAATAGTCGAGGCCGCATTCACCGACTGCCGCCACTTCGGGAGCGCGCGCGAGCTCGGCGAGCTCGTCGAAGCGCGCCGGCGTGAGCTCGCTCGCATGATGCGGGTGTACGCCCGCCGTGGCAAACAGCGTCCCCGGATGCTGTCGGGCGAGCGCGATTGCACCGGCGGTGCCTGACACTGTTGCCCCGGTGACCAGCATCTGCACCACGCCGGCCGCGCGGGCGCGTGCCAGCACCGCGTCGCGGTCCGCATCGTAGCTGTCGTGGCCGAGATTGATGCCTATGTCGATGAGTGCGGCGGTCGGTGCGCCCGAGGGGGCCGGTGCCGGCGGGGCTGTGCTATGGTCTTGCATGCGCGCGAATATTCTACTGCCCGCGGCCGCGATGCTCCTGGCCGCGAGCGCGGCCGCGCCTGGCACGCGCACCTCCTGGCGCGATGTCGAGACCCGCATTCAGTACGGTTATTACACCGAGGACGCCGCGGCGCTGAGGAGGCTGGGCGGCCTGATCGCCGCCGACGAGTCCCGTGACCGGCTGCACGGCTATTACGCCGCGCTGCTTGCCTTGCGGGAGGCACAGCTTGCCGCGCAGGCAGCACCCGCGTCCCGGGGCGCTGCGGCCGGCGATCTCGCGCAGCGCTGCGTCACCGAGGCGGATAAGGTGCTGGAGACGGATGCGGCGTTCGCCGACCTGCTGGCGGTGCGTGCGGCGTGCCTCGCTACACCGCTCCGCCCGGATGCTGCCAGCCTTTCCGCACACCGCGCGCGCAAGGACATCGAGCGCGCGCTCAAGACCGCGCCCCACGATCCGCGCGTGCTGCTGGTCGACGCGATGAGCGACTATCAGCTCACGCCCCCGGACGGCAACAAGGAGCGCGCGTTGACGAAGCTGCGGCTGACGGTCGCGGCTTTCGAGGTCGAGCGCGCCGGCCTCGAGCGGCTGCCAGGCTGGGGTGCGGCGGAGTCGTACCTGTTCCTCGCCGAGGACCTGCTCGATCACGCCGACCCCGTGGGAGCCCGGGACGCGCTCGAGCATGCGTTGCTGATCGCGCCCGAGTTCGCGCAGGCGCGGCGCCTGATGGCCAGCATCGTCAGCGGCTGAAGCGGCGCGCCCGGGCGTCCGAGCTGACATTTGTCAGCCGGGCGCGATGGCATCCGACACAGGTCGGCGCACCCGGAGCACTGTATAACTCGCGCGCATGCAGCGGCACGGTGGCTGATGCTATCGTTGCGCGCCTGCGTGCTGGGACCTGAGGGGATGAGCGCCGAGCCGGACAAGAAAGCACTGCTGGGACAGCTGCGGATTGAGCGCGAGACCGAGCCGGCCGGGCCGGGTTCCGGACGGCGTAGCTGGATCATCGGCGGCGTGGTGGCGCTCCTCGTGCTGCTCGGCGGCGGTGCGTGGCTGGCGCTGTCGGCACGCGGCGCGCTGCCGGTGCACACGGCTTCCGCCCAGCCCCTGGGCGGCGGCGGCGCGGGCGCCTCGGTGCTCGATGCCACCGGCTACGTCACCGCACGACGCGAGGCAACCGTGTCGGCGCAGATCACCGGCAAGGTAACCGAGGTGCTGTTCGATGAGGGCGACCACGTGAGTGCCGGGCAGATCATCGCGCACCTCGACGACACGGCGCAGAAGGCGGCACTGGCGCAGGCGCAGGCGCAGTTGCAGTCGGCGCGCGCGCTGCTCAACCAGGCTCAGGCGCAGCTCGCCCAGAACGTACGCGACCGTGCGCGCAACGAGGACCTGGTGAAGCGCAGCCTGGTCTCGCAGCAGGCGCTCGAGCAGGCGCGCACCCAGGTGGAAACCCAGACCGCGCTGGTCGAGTCGCAACGCGAGCAGATCGATCTCGCCGAAGCCAGCGTGCGCGCCGCGCAGGTGCAGCTCGGCTACTGTACCGTGCGCGCGCCGTTCGCCGGCGTCGTGATCGCCAAGGCGGCGCAGGTCGGGGAGATGGTCTCGCCGCTGTCGGCCGGCGGCGGCTTCACGCGCACCGGCATAGGCACCCTGGTCGACATGGATTCGCTCGAGATCGAAGTCGATGTCAACGAGGCCTACATCAATCGGGTGGAGCCGGGACAGCCGGTCGAGTCGGTACTCAACGCCTACCCGGACTGGCGCATCCCCTCGCACGTGATAGCGATCATTCCGACCGCCGACCGCTCCAAGGCGACCGTGAAGGTGCGTATCGGTTTCAATCAGAAGGACGCGCGCATCGTGCCGGACATGGGGGTGCGGGTGTCGTTCGAGGAAAAGGCGCGGTCGGGCGAGGCCGCGCAGCAGCGGCCGCGCGGTGTGCTGGTGCCGGCCGGAGCGCTGCGCAAGGACGGCAGCGAGGACGTCGTCTACGTGCTGCAGGATGGCCGTGCGCACCGCCGCGCGGTGACCCTCGGCGCCGGCGGCGGCGAATCGCGCCCGGTGCTCGCTGGCCTGAGGGCGGGCGAGAGCGTCATCGTCGATGCGCCGGCGGGTATCAAGGACGACGCGGCGGTCACCGAAGTCAAACAATGAGTGCGAGGAACGCTATGTCAGAGCCCATGGTCCAGGTGCACAACGTCACCAAGGTGTACGAGCGCGGCAAGCAGAAGATCGAGGTGCTGCATGGCCTCACCCTGGACATACCGAAGGGCGACTTCGTCGCGCTGATGGGCCCCTCGGGGTCGGGCAAGACGACGCTCCTGAATCTCATCGGCGGCCTCGACAAGCCGACTTCGGGCGAGATCACCGTCGGCGGCAACCGCATCGACCAGCTCGGCAGCGGCCAGCTTGCCCGCTGGCGTGCGCACAACGTCGGCTTCGTGTTCCAGTTCTACAACCTCATGCCCGTGCTCTCGGCCGAGGGCAACGTCGAGCTGCCGTTGCTGCTCACCAAGCTGTCGGGCGCGCAGCGCAAGAAGAACGTCGCCGTGGCGCTCGAGGTGGTGGGGCTCGCGGACCGCGCCAAGCACAAGCCGCGCGAGCTGTCCGGCGGCCAGGAGCAGCGCGTGGCGATAGCGCGCGCACTGGTCTCGGACCCGCAGCTGCTGGTATGCGACGAGCCGACCGGCGACCTCGACCGCAAGACGGCCGACGAGATCCTCGGGCTGCTGCAGGTGCTCAACCGCGAGCACGGCAAGACCATCGTGATCGTCACGCACGATCCCAAGGCCGCGGAGTTCGCGCGCCGCACGCTGCATCTCGAGAAGGGCCAGCTGCTCGAGCAGGCGGCCTGAGCTTCCAGGAACTACGCCATGACCCGTACCGGCTTCGTCATCGCCAATCTTTTTCGCAGGCGCGTGCGCACGATCCTGACGCTGTTGTCGGTGATCATGGCGTTCCTGCTGTTCGGTCTGCTGCAGTCGGTCAACACGATATTCAGCTCCGGCGCCGACTTCGTGGGCGCGACGCGGCTGTTTGTGCAGGCGCGGGTGTCCTTCACCACCGCGCTGCCCCTCAGCATGCTGGCGAAGCTCGAGGCCATCCCGGGCGTCGCGCGGGTCGCCTACCAGCAGTGGTTCGGGGGGGTGTGGCAGACCAATACTCCGCTCATCATGTTTGCCCTCGACCCGCAGCGCTACCACGACGTCTATCCCGAGTGGAAGATGCCGGAGGCGCAGTGGCAGGCCTTCGAGCGCACGCGCACCGGGCTCATCGTCGGGCGGCAGCTGGCCAAGCAGTACGGCTGGAAGCTCGGGCAGAAGATCCCCATCTCGTCCAACATCTGGCCGCAGAAGAATGGCAGCAAGGCGTGGGAGTTCGACCTGGTCGGAATATTCGACGGCAAGGACGAGGACTGGCAGAAGCGCACCAATCTGGCGTTCATCCAGCAGGACTACTTCGACGAGGCGAACCAGTTCGGCATCAAGGGGCGCACCAATTTCTTCATTCTCCAGCTCGCCCCCGGTGCCAACGCCGAGGCGATCAGCAAGACGATCGACACCATGTTCGAGAATTCGCCCGACGAGACCAAAACGCAGACGGAGAAGGACTTCAACATCAGCTTCGTCAAGCAGATCGGCGACATCGGCCTGATCGTCCGCTGGATCCTGTTCGCCGTGTTCTTCACGCTGCTGCTGGTGGTTGGCAATACCATGGCGCAGAGCGTGCGCGAGCGGATTCCGGAGCTGGCCGTGCTGAAGACGCTCGGCTTCGCCGACGGCAGCGTCCTCGGCTTCGTGCTCGCCGAGGCTTTCACGCTGGTGCTGTGCGGCGGCCTGATCGGCCTGGTGCTGGCGTCCATCGCCGGCGCGATGGTCGAGAAGGCCACCGGCGGTCAGTTCCTGCTCGAGCTCAATGGCCTGGTGTGGCTGCTCGGGGTGGTGGCGATCGTGCTCATGAGCCTCGCGGTGGGCCTGCTGCCGGCGTTGCGCGCGCGGCGGCTGAAGATCGTCGACGCTCTGGCCGGACGCTGACCTCAAGGAGACTGAATCGTGTTGCGACAGGCGTTCGCTATTACAGGCCTCAGCATCCGCAGCATCCCCGAGCGCTGGGCTCCGTCGCTCGTCATCGTCATCGGACTCGCCGGAGTCGTGGCAGTGTTCACGGCTCTGCTTGCCATGTCGGCAGGCTTCGAGAGCACGCTCAAGGCGACCGGGCGGCACGATGCGGCCGTCATCCTGCGCGGCGGGTCTGACGCGGAGCTCAACTCCGCCCTGGACCGCGACTCGACCGACCTCATCAAGCAGGAGCCCGGAATCCGCCCGGGGGCCGACGGCAAGCCGCTCGCCTCGGCCGAGCTCATGGTGATCGCCGAGCTGGTGCGCAAGGACGACGTCAAGAGCGGCGCAAACATCACGATCCGGGGCGTGGAGCCGGCGGGTTTTACACTGCGGCCGCAGCTGCGGATCATCGCCGGCCGCAACTTCACCCCGGGGCTGCGCGAGCTGATCGTCGGACGCGGCGTGCTGGCGCAGTTCCAGGGCGCCAACATCGGCCAGGTCGTGCGCATGCGCGGCTCGGAGTGGACGGTGGTGGGTGAGTTCGCATCGGGCGACTCGCACGAGAGCGAGCTGTGGACCGACAGCAACGTCGCCCGCTCGACCTTCGGCCGGCTCGGGTCGAGCTCGGTGCTCGCGGCCCTCGACGGCGGTGACGGCCTCGAGCGGCTGAAAGCGGCGATCGCGGCCGAGCCGCGCCTGTCGCTCGATGTGCTGCGGGAGGACGATTACTTCAGCAGTCAGACCAAGCAATTCCGCGCGACCATTGGAGTGCTGGCCGGCGTCGTGACCGTCATCATGGGGCTCGGCGCGGTATTTGCCGCCCTCAACAGCATGTACGCCGCGGTCGCGGCGCGCGGCAAGGAGATCGCGACGCTGCGGGCGCTCGGATTCGGAGGGTTCCCGGTGGTGGTGTCGGTGATGACGGAAGCGCTGCTGCTGGCGCTCGCCGGGGCGCTGCTCGGCGCGCTGATCGCCTATGTCCTGTTCAACAACCTGTCGGTGTCGACGCTGGGTCAGAACTTCACCCAGGTGGTGTTCAACTTCAAGGTGACCCCGGAGCTGGTGAGACGCGGTCTCACCATTGCGGTCCTCATCGGCATGCTGGGCGGGCTGCTGCCGGCACTGCGTGCCGCGCGACTGCCCGTGACGACCAGCCTGCGCGAGAGCTGACGGCCGCGCGCCCGCCGGCTCACGCGCGGGCGAACGCCTCACACAGCGCGTCCACCTCCTGCTCGGGCTGGTCCCACGACACCACGAAGCGGGCGTCTCCCTGCGCCTCGGGGCCCCAGTCGTAGAACTCGAAGCCCGCAGCGCGCAACGCCTGGCGGCGGTCGGCGCCGAGCCTGAGAAACACTTCATTCGCCTCTACCGGGTGCAGCAGCGCCGTGCCGGCGGCGGCACCGATGCGCTGCGCCAGGAGGTTGGTGCGCTCGGCGTTGCGCCGCCAGAGGCCGGAGTCGAGATAGGCGAGCAACTGCGCCGCGACGTAGCGCGACTTCGACAGCAGATGGCCGGCGCGCTTGCGGCGCAGCTCGAAGTCGCGCACCAGCGTCGGATCGAAGAACACCACGGCCTCGGCGGTCAGCGCCCCATTCTTGGTCGCGCCAAACGACAGGACGTCCACCCCGGCACGCCAGGTCACATCGCCCGGAGCGCAGCCGAGGAAGGCGAGTGCGTTGGCGAAGCGAGCCCCGTCCATGTGCACCCTGAGCCCGTGGCGGTGGGCGAGCTCGCACAGGCCGGCGACCTCCGCCGGCCGGTAGACCGTGCCGAGCTCCGTGGCCTGGGTGAGCGAAAGCGCCGCGGGCTGCACGCTGTGCAGATGGCGCGGGTGGTCGGCGAGCGCCGCGGCGACGGTCGCGGCGTCGAGGCGCCCATGGGCGCCGGCCAGCAGTACGAGCTGCGCGCCGCCGGAGAAGAAGCCGGGTGCGCCGCATTCGTCCACGGCGATATGTGCTTCGTGGTGCGCGAAGATGGCGCCGTAAGGCGGGCTCAGGGTCGCAAGCGCGAGCGAGTTGGCGGCGGTTCCGGTGGTGACCGCGAAGGCGCGCACCGGCGTGTCGAAGTGGGCACTCAGCGCGCCGTCGAGGCGCAGCGTCCACTCGTCGTCGCCGTAGGCGCGCGCCCGGCCGTGATTCGCTTCGTGAATGGCCGCCAGGATCTCCGGGCAGGCGGTCGCCGTGTTGTCGCTGAAGAATCGCAAGCCCCGCTCCTCGTGCGCCCGGGCGGCCGTGCGCTCACTCGATGCGCCAGCGGAACGACCAGGCGCCGAACGCCAGGAACACCAGCGTGGTCCCGGCAAGATACAACAGGTTGGGGGCGATCTGCGCGAGCCCTGCACCGTCGAGCATTACGGCGCGGGCGGCATCGAGCAGCTGGGTGAGCGGAAACACGTGCGCGACCCACTGCACCCAGCGGGGCGAGCCCTCGAGCGAGAACCAGATCCCCGAGAGCAGCATCATCGGCCAGGTCAGGATGTTGAGGAGTCCCCCGACCAGCTCCTCGCTGGAGAAGCGCGCCGCGATAGTGAGCCCCAGCGCAATCATGCACAAGGCGCCGAGCAGCGCGAGCAGCAGCAGCAGCGGCACACTGCCGGCGGAGTGAAAGTGGATGATGGTGCCGATGCCGGCGTAGAGAACCGCCGTGACGAACAGAATGAGCGCGAGCCGCGAGAGCACCTGCGCGGACAGGAACTCGAAGGCAGTGAGCGGCGTCGCGTGCAGGCGCTTGAGGAAGCCGCTCTTGCGGTAGCGCAGCACCACGTAGCCGACTCCAAACAGGCAGCTGAACATCATGTTCATGCCGAGAATCCCCGGGAACAGCCAGTCTATGTAGCGCAGCGCGGCGCCGGTGACCGGCTCGCGATGCGCACCCGGCTCCGCGGCCAGCAGCAGCTTCTCGACCACGTAGCCCTTCGGGGCGTCGGTATTGACCCAGTAGCGGGTGCTGCCGCCGAAGTCGACCAGCAGATCGATCTGCTGGTGGGTGAGCTTCTGCAGCGCCGCCGCCGGCTCCGGGAGCGGCACGAACTGCACGTAGCGCTCGGCGAGAAAGGGATGGGCACGCGTATCGCCGGGCGCGCCCAGCAGCCCGACCTTGAAGAGCGCACGCGCGGGGCCACCGAATACGAAGCCCATTCCGATCACCAGCATGATGGGCAGCAGCAGCGTGAACACCAGCGTGCCGCGGTCGCGCAGGAATTCGAGGTTACGCGCATGGAATACCGAGAGCAGTCGGCGGATCATGGCCGCAGCTCCTTGCCGGTGAGCTCGAGGAACAGATCCTCGAGGTTGGGCGGCCGGATGCGCAGGTTGGTGAGCGGCACGTGCGCGGCGAGCAGCGTCCGCAGCGTCGCCTCCAGGTCGTCCGTGGTGATCTCGACGCGCTCGCCCATGTCGATGAGCTTCAGGGGCAGGCTGCGCGCGCTCTCGGGAAATTCCTGCCGTGGCAGCTCGAGGAGTATCTCGGCGAAGTGCTCGCGCAGCAGCCGCCGCGGCGGACCCTGGGTGACGATCCGCCCGCGGTCCATGATGGCGATCTCATCGCACAGGAGCTCGGCCTCCTCCATGTAGTGGGTCGTGAGGATGATGGTCTTGCGGCGCGCTTTGATGGACTGGACCAGCTGCCAGAAATTGCGTCGTGCCTGCGGGTCGAGCCCGGTGGTCGGCTCGTCGAGGAACAGCACGGCGGGGTCGTTTACCAGCGCGATGGCCAGCAACAGCCGCTGCTGCTGGCCGCCCGAGAGCTTGCGCGCCTCGCGACCGGCGAGCTTCTCGAGCGCGCAGATGCGGATTACCTCGTCGACCTCCAGGCCGTGGGCGTAGAGGCCGCGGAACAGCGCGACGCACTGGCGCACGGTGAGAAAATCCTGCAGCGCGGTCTTCTGGAAGAGGATGCCGGCCTCCTCGCGAAAACGCGGCCCGAGCGGCTCGCCGCGGTAGCGCACCTCACCCGAGGTCGGCGGCAGGATCCCCTCCATGATCTCGACCGTCGTGGTCTTGCCGGCGCCGTTGGGACCGAGGAGTCCGAAGCAGATTCCCTCGGGCACGTGGAAGCTGACGCCGTCGACCGCCGTGGTGGCGGGGTACTGTTTGACGAGACTCGAGACTTCGAGCAGGGGGAGTGCGCTCACGGTCGCGCGATCCTAGCGGATCGGGGCGGGGACGTCTTGAGGCGGTGTGTTACAGGGCCTCGGCGTGTACCATCGTCTGCATGACTACCCGCCGCTACGAAAAGTCCGAGCGCGTCGAGCTCGCCGACGAGGCCGTGCACTGGGATCTCGGCAGCTCACTCTCCTACGGGGAATACCTGCACCTCGACAAGCTGCTGTGCGCGCAGCATCCGTTGACCGGCGAGCACAACGAGATGCTGTTCATCATCGTGCACCAGGTGTCAGAGCTGTGGATGCGGCTCATGCTGCACGAGCTGACCGCCGCGCTCGACTGCGTGCGGCGCGACGATCTCGACCCGGCTCTCAAGATGCTGGCGCGCATCTCGCGTTCGCAGAATCAGCTGATATCCGTGTGGGACGTGCTCTCGACGATGACGCCGTTCGAGTACTCGGCGTTCCGCAACGCGCTCGGCCGGTCTTCGGGCTTCCAGTCGGTGCAGTATCGCATGCTGGAATTCCTCTTCGGCAACAAGAACGCCGAGATGCTCACCGTACACAAGCGCGATCCGCAGGCCTACGCCACCCTCGAGCGCGCGCTGGCCGAGCCCTCGCTTTACGACGAGGTCCTGAGGCTCCTCAGCCGCCGTGGCTACGGGATTCCCGACGCGTACCTGTCGCGGGACTTCCGCGAGCCCTACGTCGCCAGCAAGCAGGTCGCCGGCGCCTGGCTCGGCGTCTACCACAACACCGACAAGGACTGGGACCTCTACGAGCTCGCGGAGCGACTGGTAGACCTCGACCACAACTTCCAGTTGTGGCGAGCCCATCACCTGAAGACGGTAGAGCGCATCATCGGCTACAAGCCGGGCACCGGCGGCACGGGCGGCGTGTCCTACCTCGCCAAGGCGCTCGAGCTCAAGTTCTTTCCGGAGCTGTGGCAGATCCGGACGGCGATGTGAGCTCGCCCGCGGCGCTCCCCCGCGCGGCGCGCGCGCCGGTACGGGCGCGCAGCAGGCGGTAGAGGAGCAGCAGCGTGAGGATGCCCGCGTAGATCAGCGGCTCGCGCACATCGCGCTTTACCTGCCAGTAGAAGTGCCAGACGCCGAGAATCGCAATCACGTATACCAGGCGATGGAGCGAAGTCCAGCGCCTTCCCAGGCGGCGCATCATGCCGTTGGTCGAGGTCGCCGCGAGCGGGATGAGGAGCAGCAGCGCCGTGAAGCCGATCGTGATGTAGGGGCGCTTGGCGATGTCGGCGCCGAGCATCGACCAGTTGAGCTCGAGATCGAGCACCAGGTACACGGTGAAGTGCGCCACCACGTAGAAGAACGCGAACAGTCCCAGCATGCGCCGCAGGCGCAGCAGCTGCGGGACACCCAGAAGATTTCTTACCGGCGTGACGGCGAGCGTGAGCAGCAGGAAGTTCAGCGCGGTCTTGCCGCACTCGTGCTCGAGCTTCTTGACGGGATCCGCGCCGAGGCTCGCTCCCAACAGGCCGAAGGCGCCGCACACGAGCCACAGGAGCGGCGCTATTCCCGCGACGAACACCAGGGGCTTGTAGATGTAGCGGTAGCGCTGGGTGACGTTCAAGGTCTGCGGCCCCGGAGTGCCACCGCGGCCGGACTCAAAAGTTCCGCCTGAGGTCCATGCCCTGGTAGAGCGCGGCGACCTGCTCGGCGTAGCCGTTGAAGAGCAGCGTCGGCCGGCGCGCGGCGAGAAACGGCGCGCCAATGCGCCGCTCGGTCGCCTGGCTCCAGCGCGGATGATCGACCGCCGGGTTGACGTTGGCGTAGAAGCCGTATTCATTGGGAGTCGCGACGTTCCAGGCAGTACGCGGCTGGGTCTCGGTGAAGCGGATCCTTACGATCGACTTGATACTCTTGAACCCGTACTTCCACGGCACGATCAGCCGCAGCGGCGCCCCGTCCTGATTCGGCAGCACCCGACCGTACAGCCCAACGACCATGAGGGTGAGCGGGTGCATGGCCTCATCCATGCGCAGTCCCTCGACATAGGGCCAGTTGAGAACCGGGACGCGCTGCCCGGGCATCCGGTTTGGATCGTACAGAGTCGTGAACTCGACGTACTTGGCGCGCGAGGTCGGCTTGAAGCCCGCCAGCAGATTGCTGAGCGGAAAGCCGACCCAGGGAACGACCAGCGACCAGGCCTCGACGCATCGGAAGCGGTAAATGCGCTCCTCGAGGCTCTGCCCCTTGAGGATATCCTCGAGCGTGAAGCGGCCGCGTGCCTCCGCCTCGCCGTCCACCGCTACGCTCCACGGCGAGGCGGGCAGGGTGCGGGCGTTGTGGCTCGGATCCTCCTTGTCGGTGCCGAACTCGTAGAAATTGTTGTAGCTCGTGATCTCCTGGTACTTGTTCGGGGCCTCATTCACCGTGTATCCGGGATTAACGGTGTAATGGAGCGGCGCCTCCGTCGGCGTGGCGTCGGCCGCGCGCGCCAGAGAGCTCACACCAGCCGCGAGCGCCCCGGCGAGGAGCGTCCGGCGGCTGAAATAGACCTCTGGGGGCGTGATCTCGGACGGGGCGATGCGCGGCACACGCGTGGACATAGAGTACCTCCGCGGAATTAGACCGGCTCGAGGGCCAAAAGGTTACACCTTTTGCGCGTGCGGCCCCTGAGGAGGCCGTCACGGCGCGGCCAGCGGTGCGGGTCAGCGCCACTCGAGGCAGGTCAGCCCCATGCGTTCCGCGACCGCCCGGGTGCGCCGGCTGCCGTTCACCAGCAGCCCCTGGTCGGCGACGCACAGGTGCCCGAGGTCGCTGGCGGCATTGCCGTAGGCCGTCACGCGCAGTCCCGGATGCCGCGCGCGAAGCTCCCTCAGCGCGCGCGCCTTCTCGGCGCCGCGGCAGTTCGGGCCGGCCAGGGCGCCGTCGAGATACTCGCCCTGCCAGCGCAGCGGGGTACAGAGCACCTCGGCAAACCCCAGCTGTTGAGCGATTGCCGGCACGTAGAGATCTACGCTCGCGCTCATCAGCACGAGCACATCGCCCCGCGCCCGGTGGCGCGCCAGGCAGGCGAGCGCGCCAGGCCACACGCCGTGCGCGAGGAGCTGCGGCACGAAGCGCGCCGTCCAGGCGTCGAGCTCGGCGCGGGAGCAGCCACCCAGCGCTGCACGAAGGAAGGCGGCCTTCAGGTCGCCGCGGTCTCGGTGTCGCGCAAAGCGCAGCAGCGCCGGCAGCATCCTGATGAGGCGCGGTGCGCGTGCCGGGTGACGGTGCAGGAACCCGTGCACGTAGGGCCAGAGAGTGTCACGCCGCGTGATCGTGCCGTCGAGGTCGAAAACGGCGAGGCCGCCGCGTGCACCGCGCGCGCTGGCCGGGGTTGCTTTCGGGTCCGCGGGTGTCGACAGGCAGGACTACCCGGCCGAGGTCCCGGACGCGAGTTGCCGCAGGACGTACTGCAGGATGCCGCCGTGCCGGTAGTACTCGCGTTCCTTCGGCGTGTCGATGCGCAGGCGAGCCGTGAACTGCTTTGGTGCGCCGCCGGGCGGAGTCGCCGTCACGGAGACCTCGCGGGCATCGCCGCGGCCGAGGCCGGTGATGTCGAAAACCTCGCGTCCGGTGAGGCCGAGTGAGGCGACGTTCTGACCCGGCTGGAACTGCAGCGGTGCGACTCCCATGCCGATGAGATTCGAGCGGTGAATACGCTCGAAGCTCTCGGCGATGACCGCCTTCACGCCGAGCAGCATCGTGCCCTTGGCCGCCCAGTCGCGCGAGGAGCCGGTGCCGTACTCGCGCCCGGCGAGCACGACCAGCGGCGTGCCCTCGCCCTTGTAGCGCATGGCCACGTCGTAGACGGAGCCCTGGTCGCCGTCCGGCAGGTGGATCGAGACCCCGCCCTCGACTCCCGGCACCATGAGATTGCGCAGCCGGATGTTGGCGAAGGTGCCGCGCATCATGACCTCGTGATTGCCGCGCCGCGCGCCGTAGGAGTTGAAGTCCTTCGGCTGCACGCCCTGGTCGATGAGGTAGCGCGCCGCCGGGCTCGAGCGCGAGATGTTGCCGGCCGGCGAGATGTGATCGGTGGTGACCGAGTCGCCGAGCACGGCGAGCGCCCGCGCTCCCTTCACGTCAGCGAGCGACGGGGGCGTCATGGTCATCCCGTCGAAGTAGGGCGGATTCTTCACGTAGGTCGACTTCTCATCCCACGCATAGCGCTTGCCGGCCGGCACCTGAATGCCGGCCCAGTTCTCATCCCCCTGGAATACGCTCGCATAGCTGTCGCGGAACATCTGCGAGTCGATGGAGCGCTTGAGCGCCTCCTGCACCTCGGCATCGCTCGGCCAGATGTCGGCGAGCCGCACCGGCTTGCCGTCGCTGCCGGTGCCGAGCGGCTCGGTCGTGAGATCGACATCGAGGGATCCCGCGAGCGCGTAGGCGACCACGAGCGGCGGTGAGGCGAGGAAGTTCATGCGCACTTCGGGGTGCACGCGGCCCTCGAAGTTGCGATTGCCGGAGAGCACGGAGCAGGCGGTGAGGTCGCCTTCTTTGACGGCGGCGGAGATCTCGGGCTTGAGAGGACCGGAGTTGCCGATACAATTGTGCACTGCAACAGTGCCAGCTACAAAGGCGTGAAGTTCGTTCACGGCCAGATCAAACACGCGCCGCGTTCCGGCCTCACGCACGTCTGCCACCTGCAGTGAGAAGCTGGGCAAAGTGACAGAGTCCTTTCCGACGCAGTAGCGCTTCGATGAGTCACCCGTCTCGCGCGGCTGTAGCGGCGCGAACCAGTTCCGCGCTCCGATCTCACGCATGAGCTCCACCGGCGAGGGGAAGTCACAGGTGTCTCGGTGCAGCGGCCTGAAACGGCGTCCGTCGTTCGGCAGGCGGTCGAAACGATCGTGCCGCTCGAGCAGAGAGTAGTGCGGGTGAATGGCCGTCTCGAGCGTCATAAGCTCGGCGGCGGCGATACGGCGCGTCTGTTGGAAGGTGAAAGCGTAGTTCTGGTGCAGTGCCTCGAGACGATCTGCCATCCACAGGCGCTGCCGGTTGATGGTGTCAATCGTGCGCCAGTACACCGCCGCAGCGCTGGCGCGCAAGGATTTGTCCACACAGTATCGGTAGCCCACCCGTTCGATGAACGACAACCCGTCGGGCAGTGCGAGTCGAACCTCGATCCGCTCGGCGCCATCACGCGCCGGCGCATAGCTCG
>DASXKA010000090.1:0-10014 GCA_036497085.1 Steroidobacteraceae bacterium
AGCTCGGCGAACATCTGCAGCATCTCGACGTCCAGAATGAACTTCTCGAATGAGGCGGTGAGGCCGCCCTCGAGCCAGCCGGCAGCGTGCAGCACGAAGTGGCAGCCGCCGAGCAGCGCTCCCCACAGGCTCATCTGCGCCTCGTAGACGGCCTGCGCGTCCGGGGCATTGCCGGCGGTCGCGCTCGAGCAGCGCCACGGGACGCCGATGCGACGCGCGAGCTGCCCGGCGCCGAAAGCCGCCTTGGCGTACTCGGGCGTGCCGAATGCAGGCGAGCCCGACTTCATGTCGACGTTCGAGGTGAAGCTCCCGTACATCACCGGGGCGCCGGCGCGCGCGATCTGCGAGAGCGTGATGCCGAACAGCGCCTCGGCATGCGCGAGCGTCAGGGCGCCCGCGATGGTGATCGGCGCCATGGCGCCGGCGAGCGTGAACGGGGTGACGATCATCAGCTGCCCGTTGAGGGCGAATTCGATGATACCGTCGGTCATCGGCAGGTCGAGCTGCAGCGGCGAATTGGTGTTGCAGATGCTGTAGCAGCGCGGCTCGCGGCGGAAGGTCTCCTCGTCGATCCCGTGCGCGATGCGCAGCATTGCGAAGCAGTCTCCGAGCTGTCCCGCTCCGCGGCTGTAAAAGTTGGGCGGCTTGTCGCCGAGGGTGAGCTGCGCGAGCGAGGTGTCGAGGTGGCGCTCATGCACCGGCGCATCGCCGGGCTCGGTCATCTGTCCCAGTACGTGGATGACGTCGAAGGTCTGGGCCAGACGCACCAGGTCGCGATAATCCGCGATCGTGCCCGAGCGCTTGCCGCGCTCGAGATCGCTCACGCTCGGCGGTCCTGCAACCGGGGCGAAGATGACGTTGCGTCCGCCCACGCGGCAGCTGCGCTCGGGGTTGCGCGCCACCAGGTTCAGCTCGCGGGGAACGGTGGTGAGCGCCGCGGCTACCATGCCGGGATCGAGCCGCACCATGTGCGTCGCCTCGTCCACCGCGGCGCCGGCCGCGGCCAGCACGGTTCGTCCGCGCGGCGACAGCACGCGCATACCCTGGCGCTCGAGGATGCCGAGAGCGGCGAGGTGCAGGCTCTCGACCTGGTCTTCGGAGAAGATCCGTACCGGCTCGAAGGGGTTGACGAGATGGCGATAACGGGTGGAGCGCGGCGGACCGGCGGCCGCGGCGCGCGGCGACTCGCGTCTGCGGGAGGTCATGGCGCACCCCGCGTGCGCGCGATCCACTCATCGACCAGCTGCTCGAGTAGCGTGAGCGGCACGCCGCCGTTTTCCAGGATCACGGTGTGGAAGTCCTTCAGGTTGAACTTGGGTCCGAGGGCGGCGCGCTCCTGGGCGCGCAGCTCGAGAATCTTAAGCTCGCCGATCTTATACGCGCACGCCTGCCCCGGCATGGCCATGTAGCGCTCGACCTCGGAGGCGATCTCCGCCCCGGCCTTCCCGGTGGTGGCGACCATGTAGGCGATCGCCTGCTCGCGCGTCCAGCCGTCGGCGTGAATGCCAGTGTCGACGACCAGGCGCGCCGCGCGCAGCAGCTCCGCCTGCAGCCGCCCGAGATTGCCCCACGGGTCATCCCGGTACATGCCGATCTCGGCGGCGAGCTGCTCGGCGTACAGCGCCCAGCCCTCGGCGTACGCGGTGTAGAGCGTCTGCTGACGGATCAGCGGCAGGTCTTTCAGTCCGAGCGCCGTCGAGATCTGCAGGTGGTGCCCGGGGATGCCCTCGTGATACGCGAGGGTCTTCATGCCCCAGGTCGGCACCTCACGCAGGTCCCTCAGGTTTGCGAAAAAGATGCCGGGGCGCGAGCCATCCATCGCGGCCTGCTGGTAGTAGGCTCCCGAGGCGCCCTTCTCCTGCGACAGCGGCACACGCTCGACCGTGAGGCGCTTTCCCGGCAGGGAACGGAAGTACTCGGGTACGCGCGCGGCAATCTGGTCGAGGATTTGCTGATAGCGCTCGAGCGCCTGCCTGCGGCCCGCGTCGTCGTTCGGCAGGAGAAAGCGCGGATCTTTCCCGAGCGCCGCCATGCGCTCGCCGACGCTCCCGGCCGTGAGCCCCTCGGCGGCAAGCAGTTGATCCATCTCGCGGGTGATGCGCGCGACCTCGGAGAGTCCGAGCGCATGCACCTGCTCGGGCGTGTAGTCGGTCGTCGTGTTCTCCCTCAGCTCGAGCGCATAGTAGGCCGCGCCGTCGGGCAGCCGGGCGACGCCTGCACCCTGGCCGGCGGCCGCCGGCTCGAGGGCCTCGAGCGCCGCGCTCATACGGGCGTATGCCGGATAGATCCGCGACCCGACCGCCTGCACTGCCTCGTTCTCGAGCTGCCGCCTGCGGGCGTTGTCGAGCGCTTTCACCCGGCTCATCCGCGCGACGAACGTCGTGATCAGCGCATTGTCATTCGGTGGCGCGCTCACCGTATCGTGGATGACGGCGAGGGAGCGCTCGAGCAGCGAGGGCGGGAGCACCACGCCGGCGCTCGCCTGCCGCTGCATCGCGGCAGTGACCTGATCGAGTTTGTCGCCCATGGCCTCGAGACGCCTGACGTAGTTGCGGGCCGTCTTGTCGTTGCTGACCATGTGCGTGGTCTGCATGAAGCTCGCGAGCTCCACCTCGACGCCGAACATGGGGCTCACCGGATAGAGCTCATCGCCCTGCAGCCAGGCGAAGCGCCTGAAAGCGAGCCCGGTCTCGTACTGGTCGACGAGGATGTCGTAGGTGATCTGATCCTGGCGGCTCAGGCTGGCGCGATCGAACGCGCGCACTTCGGCGAGGAAGCGCGTGAGCTGCTCGTAGTCCTCATCGCGCTGGCGCAGGGTGTAAGGGGCGAGCTTGTCGGAATGGTGGTCGAGGATCGAGCCGTCGGTGAGTCCGACCGCCGTGAACATCTCGGGATTGCGCATCAGGAACTCGAGCGCCTGGCGGTTCGCGAGCATGTTGAGGGTGAAGGGTTTGCCCCACACGATGCGGTAGGAGGCGTAGCCGAGCGCCGCCACCAGCACGAGCGCAGCCCACCCCGCAAGCCGCCAGGCCTTCCGCATCAACCGACCCCCCGGGACCCGAACAATCGAACGGCAATAGAGCCGAACGATTCCGGCTGGTCAAGCCCGATCAGGCAGGCGGGGCGCTTAGCACGCTATAGTGACGGCGCACCGCCCTCGCGAGGCTTCCCATGACCCAAGTCGCCGGCGTCGAAGAGATCCGCAGCCACTTTCCCGCCCTCGCGCGCATCCACAACGGCTCGCCGGTCGCCTATTTCGACGGCCCGGGGGGCACCCAGGTGCCGCGTGCGGTCGCCGCCGCGATGACCGATTACCTCCTCAACCACAACGCCAACACCCACTGGGATTTCCCCTCGAGCCGCGAGACCGACGCGGCGCTCGCCGCCGCGCGCGCCGCGCTGGCGGACTACCTGGGCGGCGCGGCGCAGGAGATCGTCTTCGGCGCCAACATGACGACGCTCACCTTCCATCTCGGACGCGCGCTCGGCTGCGGCTGGCGTGCCGGGGACGTCGTGGTCGTGACCGAGCTCGATCACCACGCCAATTCCGACACCTGGCGCGCGCTCGCGCGTGAGCGCGGCGTCGAGATCCGCGCGGTCCGCATGCGGCGCGAGGACGGGCGGCTCGATGAGGCGGACGCGGCGGCCAAGCTGACCCCGGGTGTGCGCCTGCTCGCGCTCGGCGCCGCCTCGAACGCTCTCGGCACCATCAACGACGTGGCGCAGCTGACCGCGCGCGCACACGCGGTGGGCGCGCGGGTGTTCATCGACGGCGTGCACTACGCGAGCCACCAGCTGCCGGACGTGCGCGCCTGGAACTGCGACTTCCTCGCCTGCTCGGCCTACAAGTTCTACGGCCCGCACGTCGGGGTGCTGTGGGGCCGGCGCGAGCTGCTCGCGGCACTCGATCCGCCGAAGCTCGCCCCCGCCTCGGGCGAGGCACCCGAGCTGCTCGAGACCGGAACGCTGAATCACGAGGGGATCGTCGGCGCCGGCGCGGCGGTCGACTTCCTCGCCTCGCTTGCGGGCGGACGGGCACCGCGCCGCGAGCGGCTCGCGCTGGTGTCGCAGACGCTGCACGAGCGCGCCGATGTGCTGCTCCGGCAGTTGTGGAACGGCCTGAAGGCGCTGCCCCAGGTCGAGGTGTACGGCCCGCCGCCCGGCACGCCGCGCACCGCCACGCTGTCGTTCTCCGTGGCGGGACACCCGAGCGTCGCGGTCGCTCAACACCTCGCGGGGCACGCTGTGTTCGTATCCCACGGGGACTTCTACGCCACCACGGCGGTGCGTGCGCTGGGTCACGAGCACGATGGCCTGGTGCGTGCCGGCTGCGCGGCCTATACGACTGCCGAGGAGATCGGCCGGCTGCTCGAGGGAGTGCGGCAACTCGTACGTTGAGCGCGCGCGGCCCGCCGGGTGAGCATTGTGGGCGGGCGATCACAGGCCCGGGGGCGAGCCTCCCGGCCCCGGGTGCGGGCGTGGTACCTTCCCCGCCGGGATGTCTATATAAGGAGTCGGGAGCGAATGCCCAGCAGAGTGCCGGAAGGCCAGCAGCGCGGCTGGATCATCGCGATCGGTGGCGCGGAGAACAAGGAGAACGATCGCCGTATCCTCGAGCGCTTCGTCGCCGCCTCGGGCGGCGCCCGGGCGGACATCGTCGTCATACCGACCGCGAGCCGCATCCACGAGACCGGACCGCGTTACGAGCGGGTCTTCAGCGACATCGGCGCCGCCCGCGTGAGCGTCATGGATTTCGATACGCGCCGCGATTGCCAGGAGCCGGGAAGACTCGCGCGTCTCGCCGAGGCAAGCGGGGTGTTCTTCACCGGCGGCAACCAGTTACGCCTGACGACGCTCCTCGGCGGCACGCCGGTCGCCAGGCTGATTCGCACCGCCAACGCCCGCGGGGTGACCGTCGGCGGCACCAGCGCCGGCGCCAGCATTCTCTCCGAGCACATGATCGCCGCCGGCGACGAAGGCGCCTCCGTGCTCGCCGGCAGCGTGCGCCTCGCGCCCGGCCTGGGGCTCACCAACCAGTTCATCATCGACCAGCATTTTCGCCAGCGCGACCGGCTCGGCCGGCTGCTGACGGCGCTCGCCTATAACCCCTTCGCGGTCGGCATCGGCCTCGACGAGGATACCGCCGCCGTCATAGGCCCGGACGAGACCGTCGAAGTAGAGGGCAGCGGGGGCGTGACCATCGTCGATGCCTCTGAAGTCAGCCATTCCTCGATCGACGGTGTCGAGGAAGGTCAGCCGGCCTGCGTGCTGGGGCTGAAGCTTCACATCCTGGTCGCCGGTGCCACCTTCAACCTGCATACCCGGGCCGCCAACGCGGCCGCGTTGAGAAAGTCCAAGGAGTGACCCAAACTTAAGCGCGTAACCCCGCCTGGTCAGGTTGCCTTGAACAACTACTACGACTCCGAGCAACACCATGCGCATCCTCGATCGCTCCGTCTATGTCGGCCCGTCGCTGTACGCGCGCTTCCCCGTCATCCGTCTCGAGCTCGAGCTCGGTGAGCTCGAGGCGTGGCCCACCGGCCGCTTAGGCAGCGGCTTCACCGGGGCGCTCGCGGCCGCGCTGCCGGGGCTCGCCGAGCACGGCTGCTCCTACCGCGAGCCCGGCGGCTTCTTCCGCCGCATGAGCGAGGGCGAGGGCACCTGGCTGGGCCATGTGCTCGAGCACGTTGCCATCGAGCTGCAGAACATCGCCGGCGAGGCGGTGACTTTCGGCAAGACGCGCAGCGCCGGCCCCGCCGGCGTCTACACCGTGGTCTATGAGTACGCGCAGCGCGACGAGGGGATCGCGGCCGGGGAGCTCGGGCTGCGGCTGCTGTCCTCGCTGCTGCCGGAGGCGATCAGACCTCGGGATTCGGTGCCGGCCGGCTGGAGCTGGCCGGAGGCGCGCGACCAGTTCATCCGCTTCGCGCAGCGCCGCGCGCTCGGTCCCTCGACGATGTCCCTGGTGCGCGCGGCGGAGACGCGCGGCATACCCTGGCTGCGCCTCAACGACCAGTCGCTGATCCAGCTCGGCCATGGCAAGTTTCAGCAGCGCATCCAGGCGACCGTCACCGGGCGCACGCCACACATCTCGGTCGAGCTCGCCAGCGATAAAGAGGAGACCAACAAGATCCTCGCGGGACTCGGGCTGCCGGTGCCGAAACAGGAACTGGTGCAGAGCGAGACCGCGGCGGTGCGCGCCGCGCGCCGCATGGGCTTCCCGGTGGTGACCAAGCCCTATAACGGCAACCATGGGCGCGGCATATCGATACGCCTGACTACCGACGAGGAGGTGGCGCACGGCTTCAGCGTAGCGCGCGAGCATTCGCGCTCGGTCGTGGTCGAGTCCTTCCTCGAGGGCGAGGACCACCGGCTGCTGGTCGTGAACGGCGAGCTGGTAGCGGCGACGCGCCGCACGCCCGGGCACGTGGTGGGCGATGCGGAGCACACCGTCGAGGAGCTCATCGAGATCGTCAACCAGGACCCGCGCCGCGGGGTAGGGCACGAGAAGGTCCTGACCCGGCTCGAGCTCGACGCGCAGGCCTTGAAAATGCTCGAGCGCCTGCAGCTGACGCCGAAGTCCGTGCCGGCCCAGGGGCAGGTGATCTACCTGCGCTCGACCGCCAACCTCTCGACCGGCGGCACCGCGACCGACGTCACCGACGTGATCCATCCCGACAACCGCGAGATGGCCGAGCGCGCGGTGCGCGCCATCGGGCTCGACGTCGGCGGCGTCGATTTTCTCTCCAAGGACATCACCGAGAGCTACCGCAAGATCGGCGGCGGCATCTGCGAGGTGAACGCAGCGCCCGGCTTCCGCATGCATGTCGCCCCGAGCGAGGGCAGGGCGCGCGACGTCGCCACCCCGGTGATCGACATGCTGTTCCCGCAGGGGTCGGCGTCGCGCGTGCCGATCGCCGCGATCACCGGGACCAACGGCAAGACCACCACGGCGCGCATGCTGGCGCACATCACCAAGATGGCCGGCTACACCCCGGGGCTCACCACTACCGACGGCGTGTACATCGACGGCCAGCGCACCGTGCCGGGCGACATGACCGGCCCGGTCTCGGCGCGCATGGTGCTCGCGGATCCGCAGATCGACATCGCGGTGCTCGAGACCGCGCGCGGCGGGCTGCTGCGCGCCGGCATGGGCGTCAATGAGGTCAACGTCGGGGCGGTGATCAACGTGCAGCCGGATCATCTCGGCCTGAAGGGCATCGACACGCTCGAGCAGCTCGCCGAGGTCAAGCGCATCGTCGTCGAGGTGGCGACCGACTGTGCGGTGCTGAATGCCGACGACCCGCTGGTGATGAAGATGTCCGGCTACACGGAAGCGAAGCACATCTGCTACGTCACGATGAATCCGCAGCACACCCTGGTGCGCGAGCACATCCGCGCCGGGGCGCGCGCCTGCGCGCTCGAGGCCGGCATCAACGGCCAGATGATCACTCTCTACGACCGCGGCGGACACATTCCGCTGCTCTGGACCCACCTGATCCCCGCGACCCTCGAAGGCCGCGCAACCCACAACGTGCAGAATGCGATGTTCGCGGCCGCGATCGCTTTTTCGCTCGGCATGAAGCTGGACGCGATCCGCCAGGGCCTGCGCACCTTCGACTCGACCTTCTTCCAGGCGCCCGGCCGCATGAACGTGTTCAACGAGCACCCCTTCAAGGTGCTGTTCGACTACGGGCACAACGCGCACGCCGTAGGCGTGATGGCCGACCTGGCGCAACGCCTCGACGTCCAGGGCAGGCGCATCGTGGTGCTCGCCGGTCCGGGCGACCGGCGCGACGAGGATCTCATCGCCATCGCGCGCGCCGCGGCTGGCCGCTTCGATCACTACATCTGCCGCCGCGACGACGGGCTGCGCGAGCGCGCACCCGAGGAGGTGCCGCGCATCCAGGCCGAAGTCTTGCGCGAGGCCGGCGTGCCGGCTGCCGCCATCTCGATCATTCCGGACGAGCAGGAGGCGATCGACGCGGCTCTCAACATGGGCCAGCCGGGCGATCTGCTGCTGATATTTGCCGATCAGCTGACGCGCTCGTGGAAGCAGATCACCAAGTTCAAGCCCGCCGGAGCGGCGCTGCGCACTCAGCCGCTCGAGACCCGGACTGCGCCGCCCCACGCGCACGCCGAGGACGGCCACTCGGTCTCCGGGCCCGGCGCCGATGGCGCAGGCGGCGCGCACGAAGCCGGGCCCGCGACGGCGGCCCTCGATGGGCTGATCCGCGATGAGCGCGGCGTGCGGTTCGCTCCGGAGGCCGACGACTGAACGCCCCGGCCGCGCTGCCGTTCGACGCCTCGCGGCGTCTCACGGGCGCGAATCTGTTCTTCGCCCGCGCTGGCGCCGTGCTCGAGACCACCGGCCTCGAGCCCGATGCGCGGCTCATCGAGGGTTGGCGCTCGCGCGTCACGCGCGCCCGGGCCAGGCTCGGCTGGACCATGCCGGGCGTCGTCGCCCGGCGGCACGCGGGCGGTGCTTCGCTCGCGCTCGCGGCGCCCCCGGACCAGCTGTTCACCGCCACCGAGGTCAACGAGTGGGCGCTGTGCGCGGCGCTCCTCGCGCGCGAGCCGGTGCGCTGGAGCGGCCTCGCCCAGGCGCTCGCGGCGGCGGCGCTGGATAGCGCGTCGGATCCTGCCGCGGATCTGCCGCCGGTACTCGAGGAGGCGGCGGCGCTCGAGCGGCTCGCGCTGCTCGCCTCCCGGGAAGCACGTCCGGACCTGGCGAGGCTCCTCGACGCCTCCGAGACGCGTTCATTGCCGCACGTGCTCGATGAGACGCTGCTCACGCTCGGCGCCGGCGCGCTCGGGCGCGACTTCGAGCTCGTCGCGCTCCCTGAAGCGGCGGCGGTGCCATGGGACGCGCTCGCCGACATACCGACTGCGGTCGTCACCGGCTCGAACGGCAAGACCACCTCGGTGCGGCTGCTGGCCGCCTGCGGCGAAGCACACGGCTGGCGCACTGCATACTGCTGCACCGACGGCGTGTTTCTCGGCGGCACGCTGCTCGGGGGCGGGGACTACTCCGGACCGCTCGGCGCACGCCTGGTGATGCGCGAGCGACGCGCCCATTGCGCCATCACCGAGACGGCGCGCGGCGGCATCCTGCGCCGCGGGATTGCGCTCAGCCGCGCGCACGTCGCGCTGGTCACCAACGTGAGTCCCGACCACTTCGGCGAGTACGGCATCGACGATCTCGACGGGCTCGCGGACGTCAAGCTCTCGGTGGCCGGCCTGCTCGGGCCCGAGGGGCTGCTGGTAATGAACGCGGATGACGAGCGGCTGGTGGCGAAGGCGCCGCAGCTCGCGCGCCGCTTCGGGCGCGCCCCGGTACTCGGATGGTTCTCGCTCGACGACGCGCGCCCGCTGCTCGAGGCGCATCGCGCCGGCGGCGGTGCGACCTGTGCGGTGCGCGATGGCCGGCTGCTTCTGCGCTACGGCGGCGCGCAGCACGACCTGGGAAGGGTGAGCGACATGCCGCTCACCGTCGGGGGCAGTGCCGGCTACAACGTGGCGAACCTCGCGGGAGCCGCGCTCGCGGCGGCGGCGCTCGGCGTGCCGCCGACGGGCATCGCGGCGGTATTCGCGCGCTTCGGGTCGAGCGTGGCCGACAATTTCGGGCGCCTGATGCGCTTCGAGCGCGCCGGCGTACGCATCCTCGTCGACTATGCCCACAATGTGGAGGGCCTGCGCGGGTTGCTCGAGGTAGCCGAGTTCCTGCGCGCCGGCAAGGGCCGCCTCGGAACCCTGCTCGGTCACGCCGGCAATCGTCAGGACGCCGAGATCGAGGCGCTGGCGCGCGTCGCCGCCGGCTTCCATCCCGCACTGGTGGTCGTCAAGGAGAACGAGGCGCACCTGCGCGGGCGTGCGCCCGGGGAGCTTCCACGCCTCATCCACGCGGCGCTGCTCGCGGCGGGGGTGCCGGCGTCCGCGCTGCCCGTGCGCATGAGCGAGCTCGAGGCGGTGCAGTGCGCGCTCGAGTGGGCGCGCCCGGGGGACGTGCTGGCG
>DASXKA010000091.1:0-9512 GCA_036497085.1 Steroidobacteraceae bacterium
CGTCTCGCAATGTACAGGGTGATTTCCATGCCGAAGCGCACGTCGATCGCCCGCGGAGTTTCCCAGCGCATGACTGAAGCTCCTGTTGCTGTGCCGCATCACGATACCGAAATATCCCAACCGCCGCAAAGGCGGGGGCGGGGAAGTGAGACGGCCGCTCAGCGCTCGCTGCCGCGGCTCACCGCGACACGGCGGGTGAGACGCTCGAGCGAGCGGCGCGCCGCGGCCTTGGCAATGTGCTTGCACCACAGCGGCTCGCGCTGTCCCGCCTGGCGGCGGAACCTGTCGCAATCGCAGGTCCAGAGGATGTGGTCGTCCCGGGTCTTCAGGACCTGGACCGTCCGGCTCGGAAAGCTGTAGGTACCGAGGACTTCGTTCTCGACCGGCTTCTGCCGGCGCAGGCGGATCGCGACCATGGACGAAAGCCTAACGTACCTGTCCTGTGGATCGCCTGTGGATTAGTTGTTAGCGACTATGTATAGCTATGTATGGCGTGTCACGGCGAGACGATCTTGGCCTTGATCGCCTCGTACTCGGCGTCGGTGATGAGCCGTGCGTCGAGTAGCCGTTTCGCCTCCTGCAGCCGCCGCACCGCGTCATCGCCCGCTGCCGCGGCGGCGGCTCCCAGAGGGGACCCCATGACCTGAATGCCGCCGGAGCGCGCGCGCAGCTCCTCGAGCTCGCGCACCCGGCGCTTCTCGCGCCAGGCCTGGTCCTGCGCCTGGCAGATGCGATAGACCGCCTGCGCCTGGTCTTTGCGCAGGCCCTTGAGCTCCACCCGCTGCGCACCCTGCGAGCCGAGGGAGGCCAGATCGGTGGCCTTGCCGGCACGGATGCCGAGATCGGCGCCGATGACTCCGACGCGCAGCGTGACCTCCTCCAGATCCTGCCAGCGCACGGTGACCAGCTCGAAGCCGCCGAGCAGCGGACGGGTGATGATGATCAGGCGGCCGCTGGTCGCGGCGACCAGCACGCGGCGGTGTGTCACGGCGAACACGCGCCGCTGGACCGCCCAGGCATCGATCGACTCTCCGGCAATCAGCACCGAGCGCAGATCGCCGAGGGGTTTCCCGAGGCCGTTCTCATCCGCCTGAAACGCGTCGCTCATGTCGCGCTCCCGGAGCCGGGGTTACTTCTTGGCAACGATCTCGGCGCGGAACTCGCGCAGTTTCGCCTTGACGATGCGCGCGTTGGCCGGCCCCATGCGGATCAGGAGCTTCTGTCCCGCCGAGCGCCCCTCGAGCCCGGCATCCGCGAAGGTATAGAAGACCTTCGGCTGCTGCAGCTGGATCGGCGGGGCGACTTCCGGCGTCTCGAGCAGATGATCGATCACCTCGACCAGCCGGTCGTTGAAATACTTGCCCGGGTAGCCGAGATCCTCATAGGCCTGCTGGAACAGCGGGTAGAGCCGTTGGTACGCCGCGGTGAGTGTCGCGACGTCGACGGCCTGCACGGCGTGCACGAAGGCCTTGTAACGGTCGAAGTTGGCCTCGCTGAGCACCGTGAGGTCGCCCTCCGTCGACACCACCGTCTGCCCAGTGGTCGGCTTGACCGGGCGCAGGTCCACGGCGACCTTGTGGCGCGGCAGGTTATCGACCGTCACCACGACGTGCCGCACGATGTTCTGCGGCACGAGCAGGCTCTCGATCGTTGGGCGTCCCACCACGCTCGCCAGCGACTCCTGGACCATGGGGTCGCTGTCGTTGAGGGCCGGCAGCGCTTCGGATCCGGCGGCGCCCGCAGGCAGCGGGTTTGAGACTGCCGGCTGGGTCGCAGCCGGCGGTGGGGCCGGCTGGACCGCGGCGGCGGGCGGCGCGGTTTCGGCCGGATGGAACAGGAAGCGGTACCAGAGGGCGAACCCGGCGACTGCGACGACAACGAGGCCACCGATCCACCACAAGAGTTTGCGGCGGAATGAATCCGCGGCGCCGGTCTCTTCTTCCCACATCGTGACACGCCCTCGCGGCAAACCGGTCAGCCGTGGACTCTACTCCCCTTTGAGTCCCCGCGCGCATACAGCTGCCGTTCATGTTAGACGCTGTACGTTGAATTAATTCGGCGCTCCCGGAGCTCCTCGCGCGCTGCGCGGTGTGCTTCAATATCTGCATGCCCGCTGCGTTCCATCCGTCCGTCGCCGGCTGGTTCACCCGCACCTTCGATGCCGCAACCCCGGCGCAGGCCGCGGCGTGGCCGGCAATCGCGGCCGGCCGTCATGTACTGATCGCGGCCCCGACGGGGTCGGGCAAGACGCTCGCCGCATTTCTCGCGGTGATCGACCGGCTGGTGCGCACCGCTATTGAGTCGCAGGGCCTCGCCGACGAGACGCACGTGGTGTATGTCTCGCCCCTCAAGGCACTCTCCAACGACATCCACCGCAATCTCGAGGCGCCACTCGCCGGCATCGCCGCCGAGCTGCGCGCACTGCGGCTCCCCGAGCACGGCATCCGCGCCTTCGTGCGCACCGGCGACACGCCGCAGCACGAGCGCACCGCGATGCGCAAACGCCCGCCGCACATCGTGGTGACGACTCCGGAATCGCTCTACATCCTCATGGGCTCGGAATCCGGCCGGCAGATGCTCGCGAGCACGCGCACCGTCATCGTGGACGAGATTCACGCCATGGCCGGGAGTAAGCGCGGCGTGCACCTCGCGCTCACCCTGGAGCGGCTTGAGGCACTCGCGGGACGGCGTCTGACGCGCGTCGGGCTGTCGGCAACGCAGAAGCCGATCGAGGAGGTGGCGCGCTTCCTGGTCGGCGCGGGTGGGCTGCTGCCCGACGGCAGCCCCGACTGCACCATCATCGACACCGGGCACGTGCGCAATCGCGATCTGCAGCTCGAGATCCCGTCGGCACCGCTCGAATCGGTGATGTCGGGCGACGTGTGGAAGGAGATCTACGACCGCCTCGCCGAGCTGGTGAGCGAGCATCGCACGACGCTGGTGTTCGTCAACACGCGCCGCCAGTCGGAGCGCATCGCGCGCCACCTGTCGGAGCGGCTGGGCGAGCAGCACGTCGCCGCGCATCACGGCAGCATGGCCAAGGAGTCGCGGCTCGATGCCGAGAAGCGCTTGAAGCGCGGCGAGCTGCGCGCCCTGGTCGCGACCGCTTCGCTCGAGCTCGGCATCGACATCGGCGAGGTGGATCTCGTGTGCCAGCTCGCCTCACCGCGCTCGATCGCCGCCTTCCTGCAGCGCGCCGGCCGCTCAGGCCACTCGGTGGGTGGCACGCCGAAGGCGCGGCTGTTCCCGCTCTCGCGCGATGACCTGGTGGAATGCACGGCGCTGCTCGCCGCGGTACGCCGCGGCGAGCTCGACCGGCTCAGCGTTCCGGCGAAGCCGCTCGACGTGCTGGCGCAGCAGATCGTGGCGGAGGCGGCGGCGCGCGAGTGGCAGGAGGACGAGCTGTATGCGCTCGTGACCCGCGCCTGGCCCTACCGCGATCTGCCGCGCGGCGAGTTCGACGAGGTGGTGCGCATGCTGGCCGAGGGCTACAGCACGCGCCGCGGCCGCCACGGGGCGCTGCTGCATCACGATGGAGTCAACCATCGCATCAAGGGCCGGCGCAGCGCCCGGCTCACCGCCCTCACCTCCGGCGGCACCATCCCCGACACCGCCGACTACCAGGTGCTGCTCGAGCCGCAGGCGCAGTTCGTCGGTACCGTCAACGAGGACTTCGCGATCGAGAGCCTGCAGGGCGACGTCTTCCAGCTCGGCAACGTCTCTTACCGCATTCTGCGGGTCGAGCCGGGCCGCATCCGGGTCGAGGATGCGCGCGGCGAGCCGCCCAGCATTCCGTTCTGGATCGGCGAGGCCCCGGGGCGCACCGATGAGCTGTCGGCGAGCGTCTCGCGGCTGCGGCGCGAGCTCGAGCCGCGGCTCGATGAGGGCGCGGAGGCCGCCACCGCCTGGCTGGTCGCCGCGAGCGGCGTCAGTGCGCCGGCGGCGGTGCAGCTGGTGAGCTATCTGGCCGCGGCGCGCGCCGCGCTCGGCGCCTTGCCGACGCAGCAGCTGGTGATCTTCGAGCGTTTCTTCGACGAAGCCGGCGGCATGCAGCTCGTGATCCACTCGCCGTTCGGCAGCCGCATCAACCGCGCCTGGGGCCTCGCCCTGCGCAAGCGCTTCTGTCGCTCCTTCAACTTCGAGCTGCAGGCCGCGGCCACCGAAGACACGATCGTGCTGTCCCTCACTACCGCGCACAGCTTCGAGCTCGCGGAGGTGGCCCGCTACCTGCATTCCAACACGGTACGCCCGCTGCTGGTGCAGGCGCTGTGCGCCGCGCCGATGTTTCCGGTGCGCTGGCGCTGGAGCGCGACCATCGCACTCGCCCTGCCGCGCTTTCGCGGCGGCAAGAAGGTGCCGGCACCGCTGCAGCGCATGGCGGCCGAGGATCTGCTTACCGCGGTGTTTCCCGACCAGGTGGCCTGCGCCGAGAATCTCAGCGGCGAGCTCGAGATTCCCGATCACCCGCTGGTACGCCAGGCGATCCGCGACTGCCTCGAGGAGGCGATGGACATCGACGGGCTCGAGCGGCTGCTGCGCGCGCTCGAGGCGGGCAGCGTACGCTCGCTCGCCCGCGACCTGACCGAGCCCTCGCCGCTCGCGCTCGAAGTGCTGTCGGCGCGGCCGTACGCGTTCCTCGACGACGCGCCGCTCGAGGAGCGGCGCACGCAGGCTGTCATGAGCCGGCGCTGGCTCGACCCGCAGAGCGCCGCCGAGATCGGCAAGCTCGACCCGGAGGCGATCGCGCGCGTGCGCGCCGAGGCCTGGCCCGATGCCACCAACGCCGACGAGCTGCACGATGCGCTCGTGTGGCTCACCTTTCTCACGGCGGCCGAGGTCGAGCGTCACGACGGCTGGCCGGAGCTGATGAGGCAGCTCGCCGGCGAGCGGCGGGTGACGCGTCTCGCGGCGCCGGGTGTGGATCTCTGGGTCACCGCCGAGCAGCTGCCGCTCTTCAGCGCGCTCCATCCGGCGGCGAGCCGCGACCGCCAGGTGATCACGCCGGCCGCACACGCGCGCGAGGTCAGCCCGGAGGCCGCGCTCATCGAGGTGCTGCGCGGCCGCCTCACCGGCTCGGGCCCGGTGACCGCGCCGGCGCTCGCCGGGCTCACCGGCCTGCCCCTCTCCAGAATCGATGTGGCGCTGCTGGCGCTCGAGGCCGAGGGCTTCGCGATGCGCGGCCTGTTCACGCCGGAAGGAGCGGCCGGCGTAGGGGAGTGGTGCGAGCGGCGCTTGCTCGCGCGGGTGCACCGCTACACCGTCAAGCGGCTGCGCGCCGAGATCGAGCCGATCGAAGCGCGCGACTTCCTCCGCTTCCTGTTCGAGTGGCAGCGCGTGACGCCCGAGGGACGCATGGAGGGACCGGACGCGGTCGGCGCTATCCTCGCGCAGCTCGAGGGTTTCGAAGCCGCGGCCAGTGCCTGGGAGACCGAGATCCTCCCCGAGCGCATCAGCGAGTACGAGCCGGCGTGGCTCGATGAGCAATGCCTCGCGGGACGGTTCGTGTGGACCCGGCTCGGCTCCCGCCGCGGCGATCCCGAGCGCCGCGCCGCGCCGGTGCGTGCCACGCCGATCGTGCTGCTCGCGCGGCGCAACCTCAGACTCTGGTCGGCGCTCGCGGAGCCCACGGAGCCGGGGCACCTGAGCGCGCCGGCCGGGCGGGTGGCGGACTATCTTGCGAGCCACGGTGCCTCCTTCTTCGACGAGCTCACGAGCGGCGCGGGCCTGCTGACCTCGCAGGCCGAAGAAGCACTCGCGGAGCTGGTCGCGCTCGGTCTCGTCAATTCCGACAGCTTCGCGGGACTTCGGGCGCTGCTCGTGCCCTCAGACCGACGCCGAGCGGCGGCGGGCGGCCGCCGCCGCCGGCGCATCGCGCTCTTCGGGATGGATGCGGCGGGACGCTGGGCGCGGAGCGCGCGCGAGAGCGTGCCCACCCCGGCCGCCGCGGGCCGTTCGCGCGACGAGGAGCTGATCGAGCACCTGGTGCGGACCCTGCTGCGGCGCTGGGGAGTGGTGTTCTGGCGGCTGCTGGCCCGCGAGGCCGACTGGCTGCCGCCGTGGCGGGACCTCCTCATGTGCTGCCGGCGGCTGGAAGCGCGCGGGGAAATCCGCGGCGGACGTTTCGTCGCCTCGGTCACCGGTGAGCAGTACGCGGCTCCCGAAGCGATCGGCCTGCTGCGCGAGGCGCGCCGTAAGCCTCGCGAGGGACATTACGTCTCGTTGTCGGGCTCAGATCCTCTGAATCTCGTCGGCATCATCACGCCGGGCGCCCGACTGCCCGCCCTGGCCGGCAACCGCCTGCTGTACCGCGACGGCGTGCCGGTCGCGCTACTCGCCGGTGGCCAGGTAGAGTTCCTCGCGGAGTTCGCCCCGGCCGAGCAGTGGGAGGCCCGCAACCGGCTGCTGCGCCGCAACGTGCCGGCGGCGCTCGCGGAGCTGGCCTAGCTCGTGTTCCTGCCGGATCTATTGCTGCGATCCGTTCATGTACGGTTCATAGTTCTGTCGCTAGCGTGCGACGCTCAGCTCGTGGAGTTCATGGGGAGGACCAATGAAGGGATTGGCCCACAATCTCGGTCTGTTTGCGGGCAGCGCCGAGCGGCGCTACGCCAGGCGAGCCAGCGAACAAATGCTCGACCTGTTCCAGCGCGAACGGCGCGAGCGCCCCGAGCTGAGCGGCCGGGCCCTCTATGAAGCCGTGGCCGCACGGCGTCTCGGTGACAAGCCACGCATCAGTGCGGCCGAAGTCGTGAGGCGTGCGGAAGAGAGCTTTGCCGATTGGCCGGCAGAGCGCGCGGTGAGATTCCGCGACGTGGTGCACTACCTGATCTTCGATGAGTACACGCACGCCGGCAAGGCGCGTGAAGCCACCAGAACCAACATGGGCGCGGTGGTGGCGCGCGTCATTCCCGAGGAGCTCTAGAGTACCGCGGCGAATGGCCAGCTGACCGTGAGCGACCCGCCGTTGCTCCAATAACCGGAGCCCCCGCCCGCAAGCGACGCAAATGAGTCCCGCCCGATGCGCAGCTCGAGACGGCCGTTACCCGCGAGACGTCCCGTCAGCGTGACCAGCGCCGACCAGGTGTGGCCGCTCGAGCCGTCGACGGTCTCCGATCCGATGCCCGCCGTGATCCGCATGCGCCAGTCGGGGTTGAACTGGTGCACGCCGATCAGTCCGAGCTGCTCCTGGTGGTAGCGCGCCGGATTGAAGTAAGTGCCGGCCGACGGCTGGGTGCTGCGATAGGCACGTGCCTCGATGTCGGCGCCGAGCGCGGAGGACGCGGGAAGCTCGAAGGGCGTGAGTACGAGCTTGAGCCGGCCGCCGTCACGCTGGTTGCCGTCGGAGAACGTCTGGTGAAAGTACACCGGGACCACCATCCCGTGCTCCGCGGGTCGCAGGCTCGCTCCGAGGCTGAACGTGCTGTAGAGCAGGCTGCTGGCTAGCGCAGTCGGTGTGACGATCGGCAGCCGGTCGGCCGAGGCGAAGACGGACGCCGTGTCGTTGAGCCGGTCGTCCCATTGAAAGGATCCCTCAAAGAAGTCCCAGCCCGCGACGCGCCCCACACCCGCCTGCAGGTCGAGGTGCTGCAGGGTGCCGATGCGCAGACGGTCGCCGAGGCTGGCCTCGGTCAGATGATCACTCTGCCCGGGTGCGGAGACATCCGACAGCGCCGCGCCGACGCGCCAGGTTCCGAAGGTGGCGCCGCCGGGCGCGCGCGGCAGCAGCGCGCTCAGCGCGTAGGTACTGACGGTCAGGTCGTCGCTGTCGTGCATGAGGGAGTAGCCGGCCTCGGCGCGCGGCGCGAGCTCGTAATCGATCTGCGACACGGCGCGCTGCAGGTCCATGCCGGTACGCGTAGAGGTATCGGGCGCAGGAAGCGCCGAGGTAAAGTGCACGGCCTCGTCTGCACGACCCAGGGCGATCGCGGCGCGCGTCAGCTCGAGGGTCGCGGCCGGATCGCCGGCGGCGTAGGGTGCCACGAGAGCGTAAGCTTGGTTGTGGTATTCGAGTGCGTTGAGCGCACGAGCGGTCGCGGTGTCGGCCGCGCGCTGATCCTCGCTGCTCGCGGCAAAGCGCCGGGCCTGCCCGAGCGCCTGCCAGGCGGCAGGATAGTGTCCCAGCCACAGCTCCGCGCGGCCGAGGCCGAGCCAGGCTGCGAACCGATCCTCGTCGGCGATTGAGCTGCCGATCGCGGCCTGGAATTCCGCGCGGGCCAGGGCCGGATTGCTGGCGGCGAGCGCCGCACGTCCGGCCCGGATGTGCAGCACGCCGTCGGAATCGGCGGCCCAGGCCGTGGCCGCCAGGCACAGCCCGGGCAGCAACCCCGCTGCGTTCACTTCGTTCCCCAGTGCTTGCGCGCTCCGAGGAGCTCCTTGAAATAGCCGAGAACGCACGCCGGCTGCAGCACCAGCGAGTAAACGAGTACGTAGGCGAAAAAACCACCGGGGTTGGAGCGGACCTTGAGCCCCTGCGCATCGAACATGCCGGATTGGACGCGGAACATCGCAAAGTTGACCAGCATGCCGAGCGGCAGCACGAGCAGCGTCATCGGCCCGGCGAGCCAGAAGACGCCCACCAGTGCGAGCAGGATGCCTGGCACGAACACCAGCGTGTAGGCCAGGTCGAGGACCGGGAACGCCAGATTCCACCAGATGAACAGCGTCGTCATGCGCGCGTGGAACAGCAGCGGCCAGTGATACCGAAACGCCTCAATGAGGCCTCGCGACCAGCGCTGTCGCTGGCGCACGAGCTGCTTCAGCGTCGTCGGCACGTTGGTGAATGCCACCGCATCTTCCGCGAAGCCCACGCGGTAGCCGCGGCGCAGGATGCTCCATGTGAGGACGATGTCCTCGCCGACGCAATCGGGCCATCCGCCGACCTCGCGCAGCACCGCCGTGCGGTACACGGAAAAGGCCCCCTGCGCCACCAGGGTTCCGTGATAGAGGCTCTGCAGCCGCTTGATGGCCGCAATGCCGTGAAGTAGTCCCACTCCTGGACCCTGGTGACGAGATTGACGCGGGAGTTGCGCGTGAGCACCGCGCCGGCCACCGCCGCGGTCTCCGCCGGATCGCTCAGGTAGCGCGCGATGATGTTCGCGAGCGCCCCCCGGTGCAGCAGCGAGTCGGCGTCCAGCGTGATCGTGAGCTCGTGGCGCACGAGCGCGAGCGCCGCGCTGAGCGCCCGGGCCTTGCCGCCGTTCTTCCTCATGTCGATCACCCGCAGCCACGGGTAGCTCAGCCGGCTCAGCTCCCGCAGCGTGTGATCGGTCGAGCCGTCGTCGACGACGAAGACCTCGAGCTCACCCGGATAGGCCTGCCGGGCAATGCTCTCGACGGTGCTGACAATGGAATCCTGCTCGTTGTAGGCGGCGATGAGGATGCTCACGCCGGGATAGGCGTCGATGCGCCGCCGCAGCGGCCGCCGATCGAGCAGCAGTCCGGATACCAGGAATGCGTTCATGAACCCCGGAATGATCGCGATGGAGAAAATCGCGAGATAGGCGAGCGCGGACCCG
>DASXKA010000092.1:0-2083 GCA_036497085.1 Steroidobacteraceae bacterium
CTGACGCGTGCGCGTCCTGTTCATCTCGGACGTCTACTTCCCGCGCGTCAACGGCGTCTCCACCTCCATCCGCACGTTCCGCCAGGATCTCGCGGCGCACGGCATCGAAACGCAGCTGGTCGCGCCGCGCTATGAGACGGCGCCGGCGGCCGAAGAGCCGGGCGTGCTGCGCGTGGCCTCGGCGGGGGTACCGCGCGACCCGGAGGACCGGCGCATGCGCTGGGGTGCTCTCACGCGCGCGCTCGAGGAGCTGCGGCCGTCGGGCTTCGACCTGGTGCACATCCATACACCCTTCATCGCCCACTACGCCGGCGTGCGTTTCGCGCGTCGCGCCGGCATTGCGGCCGTCGCCACCTACCACACGTTCTTCGAGGAGTATCTGCACCACTACCTGCCGGTCCTGCCGCGCGCCGTCGGGCGCCGGCTCGCCCGCGCCTTCACCCGCTCGCAGTGCGACGACGTGCGCTCGCTCATCGCCCCGTCCGAGCCGATGCGCGCGGTGCTCCTGGACTACGGGGTCACGACGCCGATTCACGTGCTGCCCACCGGGCTGCCGGCCGACCGCTTCCGCCCCGGCAATGCGCCGGCGTTCCGCGCTGCCGCGGGGCTCCCGGCGGATGCACGCCTCGTCACGTATATCGGGCGCGTGGCGCACGAGAAGAACATCGGCTTTCTGGTGCAGATGTTCCGCAAGGTCCTCGAGCGCGTCCCGCAGTCGGTGCTGGTGATCGCCGGCGAGGGTCCGGCGCGCGCCGCGCTGCAGGCGCAGGTGGCGGCTCTCGGCTGCGCGTGCCACGTGCACTTCGCCGGCTATCTGGATCGCGACACGGAGCTGCTCGACTGCTACGCGGCCGCGGAGGTGTTCGTGTTCGCCTCGCGCACCGAGACGCAGGGGCTGGTCCTGCTCGAAGCCATGGCACAGGGCGCGCCCGTCGTCTCGACCGCCGAGCTCGGCACGCGCTCGATCCTCGTGCCGGGAAGCGGCGCGCTGGTGGTTCCCGAGGAGCGGGACGCGTTCGCCGCGGCGGTGGTGCGTGTGCTCGAGGATCGCGAGCTGCAGCGCGAGCTCGCGCAGCGCGGGCGCGTATACGCGCGCAGCTGGTCCTCGGCCGCCATGGCAGCGCGGCTCGGCGAGTTGTACCAGACGCTGCGCAGCGCACCGGGCGCGGCGCGCGTTGTGGCCTGAGCGGCCTTCGGGAACATGACGTGCTGATCGCGGCGCGCCCTCATCACGTGAGCGAGGAATTCCGCCCGCCGCTCTGGCTGCGCAATCCACACGTGCAGTCGATCCTTGCGACCACCTTCGTGCGGCGCGGCCCGATCGAGCGCCGCGCGGCGCCGCTGGTCGCCGCACAGCGCGAGCTGCTGCTCGAGTGCGGCGCGGGCGTGCGGCTGCAGTGCCTTGTCTCGAGCCCGCCGCGCGGCACGGGTGAGCCGGTGCTGGTGCTGCACGGCTGGGAGGGAAGCGCCGAGTCGCTCTACGTGCTCTCGCTCGCGCAGCTGCTGTTCGAGCGCGGCTTCGAGGTGGTGCGGCTGAACCTCCGCGACCACGGCGAGACCCATCACCTGAACCGCGAGCTGTTCCACTCCTGCCGGCTGCCGGAGGTGATCGGCGCGGTACAGGCGCTGCAGGCTCATTTCCCGGGACGGCCGCTCAGCGCAGTCGGCTTCTCGCTCGGAGGCAACTTCCTGCTGCGCGTCGCCGCCCGCGCCCGCGAGTCGTCCCTCGATCTCGCGCGGATCATCGCCATATCGCCGGTGCTCGAGCCGACCGAGACCCTGGTCGCGCTCGAGACGGCAATGCCGGGATATGAGGGATTCTTCGTGCGCAAGTGGCGGCGCTCACTGCGCAAGAAACAGGCGGCCTGGCCCGACAGCTACGACTTCGTGCAGGTGCGCGGCGGCCTGCGTGAGATGACGGCGGAGCTGGTGCGCCGCCACTCCGAGTTCGCAACGCTCGAGGATTACCTCAACGGCTACTCGATCACCGGCGAGCGGCTCGCCTCACTGGCGGTGCCCGCGCACATCCTCACCTCGCTCGATGATCCGATGATTCCGGCTGGGGGACTCGCGCGGCTCGCGC
>DASXKA010000093.1:0-9764 GCA_036497085.1 Steroidobacteraceae bacterium
CGGTTATGAGCCCGTGTGCTGCCGCAATTGGAGGCAGCGCTGCGGGGGCCTATCATCGTTCAAACCATCGTGCCGGGGAGCCGCGTCCGTGGAAGCGTCACGCCAATTCGGCTTTGAGACTCGTCAGGTCCATGCAGGTCAGCGGCCGGACCCGAACACCGGCGCACGGGCGGTGCCGATTTTTCAGACCACGAGCTACGTCTTCGAGGATCCGGCCTCGGCGGCCGCGTACTTCAACCTCCAGGAGTACGGCAACACCTACAGCCGGATCATGAATCCGACGGTGGCGGTGTTCGAGGAGCGCATCGCGAGCCTCGAGAGCGGCTGCGGCGCCGTGGCATTCGCCAGCGGGCTGGCCGCCCAGGCCGCAGCGCTCTTCACGCTGCTCTCGCCGGGCGACCATGTGGTGTCCTCGGCGGCGCTCTACGGCGGCACGGTCAACCAGTTCAAGCATCTGCTGCGCAAGCTGAACGTGGAACTGACCTGGGTCGACCCGGACGACCTCGGCGCCTGGCAGGCCGCGGTGCGCTCCAATACCAAGGCCTTCTTCGGCGAGACCATCGGCAACCCCGGCGGCAACGTGCTCGACGTCGCGGCTGTGGCCGCCGTCGCGCACCAGCACGGGTTGCCGCTGCTCGTCGACAACACCTTCGCGACGCCGTACCTGTGCCGTCCCATCGAGTGGGGAGCGGACATCGTGCTGCATTCGGCGACCAAGTACATCGGCGGCCACGGCACCAGCATCGGCGGCGTGGTGGTCGATTCGGGGCAGTTCAACTGGTCGAACGGCCGCTTCCCGGTGATCGCCGAGCCCTCCCCCGCCTACCACGGCCTCGAGTTCCACGAGACCTTCGGCACCTACGGCTACCTCATGAAGCTGCGCGCCGAGACGCTGCGCGATCTGGGCGGATGCCTCAGTCCCTTCAATGCGTTCCTGTTTTTGCAGGGGCTCGAGACGCTGTCGCTGCGCATGGTCCGGCACGTCGAGAACGCCGCTGCGGTCGCCCGCTACCTCGCCTCACACGAGCTCGCGTCCAACGTCACGTACCCCGGCCTCGCCACGAGCCGTTACCGGTCTCTGGTCGAGAAGTACCTGCCGCGGGGCGCCGGTGCGGTCTTCTCGTTCGACATCCGCGGCGGCCGCGAGGCCGGGCAGGACTTCATCCGCGGTGTCACGCTGTGGTCGCACCTTGCAAATGTCGGCGATGCCAAGAGTCTCGTCATCCATCCGGCGAGCACCACGCACCGGCAGCTCGATGAGCAGGAGCTCAAGGCCGCCGGCGTTGGCCCCGGCACCATCCGCCTGTCGGTCGGCATCGAGGATGTCGATGATCTGATCTGGGACCTCGAGCAGGGCTTCGCGCGCGCGCGGGGCCCACGGGAGGGCGCGGCATGACGGACTTCGACCTCGCCCGCTACCAGGATCCGTTGACAATCCAGCGCATACTGCTCACCGCCCGGACCATCGCGATCGTAGGGCTGTCGGCCAACCCGCTGCGCGCCAGCTACTTCGTCGGGTTCTATCTGCAGCGCCACGGGTACCGGGTGATTCCGGTGAATCCGCGCGAGTCGGAGATCCTCGGCGAGCGGAGCTTCGCGAGCCTCAAGGAAGTGCCGGTGGCCGTGGACATCGTCGATGTCTTCCGCGCGCCGGCGGCGCTCCCCGGCATCGCGGCGGATGCCGTCGCGATCGGAGCCAAGTGTCTGTGGTGTCAGTTCGGGGTCATCAACGAGGAAGGCGCGCGCATCGCCGAGCGTGGCGGCCTGGCCGTCATCATGGACCGTTGCACCAAGGTCGAGCACGCGCGCTACGCGGGACGCATGCACTGGTTCGGCCTCAACACGGAGCGAATCACCTCGGTGCGCGGCGGACTGCAGTAAAGCGCTCGCGCCGCGCGCCGCCGCTACACGTTGAAGCGGAAGTGCATGACGTCGCCTTCCTGCACCAGGTAGTCCTTGCCCTCGAGACGGAGCTTCCCCGCATCGCGCGCGCCCGCCTCGCCCTCGCCCGCCAGGTAGTCGGCGAAGGCGATGACCTCGGCGCGGATGAAGCCGTGCTCGAAGTCGGTGTGGATGACGCCGGCGGCCTGCGGCGCGGAGGCGCCGACGCGCACCGTCCAGGCGCGCACCTCCTTGGGTCCCGCGGTAAAAAACGTCTGTAACCCCAGCAGCGCGTAGGCGGCGCGAATGACGCGATCGAGCCCCGGCTCCTCGAAGCCGAGCTCCGCCAGAAACTCGGCGCGCTCGGACTCGGCGAGCTGGGCGATCTCCGCCTCGATGGCCGCGCACACCGGCACGACGCGCGCGCCCTCGGCCGCCGCGCGCCGCTCGACGGCGGCGAGCAGCGGGTTATCGCGGAAGCCGTTCTCGGATACGTTGGCGACGTACATCACGGGCTTCGCGGTGAGGAGCTGCAGCTCGCGGAGGTCGCGGCGCTCCTCGTCGTTGAGCGCGAGCGCCCGCACCGGCCGGCCGGCGTCGAGCTGCACCCTGACACGCTCGAGCAGCGTACGGCGGCGCAGCGCATCCTTGTCGCCGCTCTTGCCCGCCTTGGTCGCGCGCTCGAGGCCCTTGTCGAGCGTAGCGAGGTCGGCAAGCGCGAGCTCGGTGTCGATGATCTCCATGTCAGAGAGCGGATCGACCTTGCCGGCCACGTGGATGACGTCGCCGCCGGCGAAGCAACGCACCACGTGGGCGATGGCATCGACCTCGCGGATATGCGCCAGAAACTGGTTGCCGAGCCCCTCGCCCTGGGAGGCGCCGGCCACGAGTCCCGCGATGTCGACGAATTCGACGGCGGCCGGAACGACCTTCTCGGGGTGCGCGATCGCCGCGAGCTGCGCGAGGCGTGGATCGGGCACCGGGACCACACCGACGTTGGGATCGATGGTGCAGAAGGGGTAGTTCTCGGCGGCGATCTGCGCGCGCGTCAGCGCGTTGAAGAGCGTCGACTTGCCGACGTTAGGGAGACCGACGATGCCGCAGCGGATCGGCATGGGGGCTAGGAGCGATCCGCCGCGCCCGGGGGCGGCTCGCGGCTGTGCAGCTGGTTCATGGCTATCTGGGCGCCCTCCTTGAGCAGCACCTGCACGCTGTCCGCCGCAGCGAGGATCGCCGCGCGGATCAGCTCCGCCTCCTCGGCAGGCGGACGGCCAAGCACGTAGTCGAGTACCCGCGAGCGGTCTCCGGGGTGACCGATGCCGATGCGCAGCCGCCAGAACCCGTCGCCCATCTGGGCGATCACGTCACGCAGACCATTATGTCCGGCGGCCCCGCCACCCTGCCGCAGCCGCACGACGCCCGCGGGGAAATCCAGCTCGTCGTAGGCGACCAGGATCTGCTCAAGAGGCACCTTATAAAAGGAGGCGATGCTCTGCACGGCATCGCCACTGTGATTCATGTAGTTCATCGGCTTCAGCAGCCAGAGGTCTGCGCCCGCGATTTGCGCGCGCGCCAGCTCGGCACGGTGACGCGGCTCGCTCCTGAAGGTGGCGCCGTGGCGCGCGGCCAGCTCGTCGGCGAACTGGAAGCCGGCGTTGTGCCGCGTACGCGCGTATTCGGTGCCCGGGTTGCCGAGCCCGACGATCAACTTGAGCGCTTCGTCTGGCATGGGTCGGGCATCGCCGCAAAAGCCGCCGGCCGCCGAAGAGCGCGTCAGGCTCCCGCGGCGGCCGGCGATCGAGCTGCGTGCGTGCGGCGGCTACTTCTTGCCGCCCTCCTTCTTGCCGCCGGCCTCCTTCTTGCCGCCAGCCTCCTTCTTCTCCTCGCCTTTCTTGGCGTCGGCTGCAGCCGGTGCACCCGGCGCACCCGCGGCGGCGGGCGCCGCGCCCGCAGCACCCGGGGCCCCCGGGACGCCCGCGGCGGGTGCCGCGCCCTCGACCGGTACCGCAGCAGCAGCGGCAGCCACCGGCTCCGGCTCCTCGGCACGCGGCGCGTGGATCGAGACCACCGGCGCGTTGCGCTGGGTGAGCTCCGGGATCGAGACCCCCGGCGGCAGCGGAATGTCGGCGAGGAACTTGGTGTCGCGCAGGCTCATGGCCGACAGGTCGAGCTCGAGGAACTCCGGCAGGTCTTTCGGCAGGCAGCTCACCTCGACGTCGGCGCGCATGTGCGACACGACGCCGCCCTCGTTCTTCACCCCGGGCGCGACGGTTTCCCCCTTGAAGTGAATCGGCAGGCGGATGCGGATCGTCTCATTCGCGACCACGCGCTGCAGGTCGACGTGCACCACCAGGTTCTTCGCCGGGTGCATCTGTATATCCTTGATGATCGCCTCCTGCGCGCGCTCGCCGATCTTCAGCTGCACGATCGAGGAATAGAAGCGCTCGTCCGCGATCATGGTGAGCAGGCTCTGCTGATCGAGAATGAGCGCCTGGGCGTCCTGGTGGGCGCCGTAGAGAATGGCGGGGACCTTGCCCGTGTGACGCAGGCGGCGGCTCGCACCCTTGCCTTGCGCCTCGCGGACTTCCGCGCCGACGGTGAATGAAATACGCATGACTCAAGTCTCCGTTAGTTGCTCAAACAGTGCCGGCCCGCGACCAGGCCGGCACACCTAGGAATCGACATACAGCGAGCTGACCGAGCCCTCGTCGAGGATGCGGCGGATGGTCTCCGCCAGCAGCTCCGCGACCGACAGCTGCCGGATTCGCTCGGCCTTCTTCGCTTCGGCGCTGAGCGGAATCGTGTCGGTCACGACCAGCTGGTCGAGCGCCGAGCGCGAGATCTTTTCCACCGCCGCGCCCGACAGCACCGGATGAGTGATGTAGGCGACTACCCGCGCGGCGCCCTCGTCCTTCAGCGCCTGCGCCGCCTGGCACAGCGTGCCCGCGGTATCGACCATGTCGTCGATCAGAATGCAGGTCTTGCCCTCGACCTCGCCGATGATGTTCATGACCTTCGACTCGTTAGGCCGCGGACGGCGCTTGTCGATGATCGCGAGATCGGCGTCGTCGAGGCGCTTGGCGAAGGCGCGCGCGCGTGCCACGCCGCCCACGTCCGGCGACACGATGATTACGTTGCGATACGCCTGCTTCCAGGCATCGCCGAGCAACACCGGTGAGGCGTACACATTGTCCACCGGGATGTCGAAGAATCCCTGGATCTGATCCGAGTGCAGGTCGATCGTCAGTAGCCGATTGACCCCGGCGCTCGAGAGCATGTTCGCCACCAGCTTGGCCGTGATCGCCGAGCGCGTCGCGCGCGGTCGCCGATCCTGGCGCGAGTAGCCGAAATAGGGCACCACGGCGGTGATGCGCGCCGCGGAGGCGCGCCGCGCCGCGTCGACCATCACCAGCAGCTCCATCAGGCTGTCGTTCGCCGGCGGGCAGGTCGACTGCACGATGAACACGTCGCGCCCGCGCACGTTCTCCATCAGCTCGACGTTGATCTCGCCGTCGCTGAAGCGCCCCACATAGGCACGGCCGAGCGGAATCTGCAGGCTCCGCGCGATGTCGTGCGCCAGCGCCGGGACGGCGTTGCCGGCGAACAGCGCCAGTGTGTCGCTGCTACTCATGCTCTGTCCGCGCTCGTGGGCTGCTGATCCTCAAGGCCTTCGTCCGCTCTCGAAAAAACTGGCTGGGGTGGAAGGATTCGAACCTCCGAATGGCGGGATCAAAACCCGCTGCCTTACCACTTGGCGACACCCCAGCATGATCCGCATCGCCCAAAGGGGCGGCGAATCTTACAGCCGCCTCAAGGGCCCCGTCCCTACCTCCGTCGCGCGAGCACCGACGAGGCGTTGAGCCCGCGTGCCACCGTGCTCATCCAGCCGCCGGGAACGCGCGCCGCAAGGCGCTCTGCCTCGATGGCGCTCCCGAAGGCGGCAAACACGCAAGAGCCCGTGCCGGTGAGATGCGCGGGGGTGAAGCGGCCGAGCCAGTCGAGCGCTTCGCCCACCTCGGGAGCCAGCCGCCGCACCACCGCCTCGCAGTCGTTGCGCCCACCGGACTCAAAAAAGTCGCGTATTGTGATGAGCGGGGAATTTCGTGTCAATTCAGGGCTCTGGAACACCTCGCGGGTGCTCACGGCGCAGCCGGGATGGATGATGAGATACCACCGATCCGGGAGCTCGACGGGTGTCAGCCGTTCGCCGATCCCCTCTCCCCAGGCAGAGAAACCCCCAATAAAAACAGGCACATCCGCTCCGAGCGGCAGGCCGATGGCAGCCAGCTCCGCTGTGCTCAGCCCGCAGTCCCACTCCTCGTTGAGGGCCATGAGCGTCGTCGCCGCATCCGAGCTTCCCCCGCCGAGCCCCCCGCCCAGAGGGATGCGTTTCAGCACGCGCAGGCTGGCCCCGAGCCGCGTCCCGCTCGCGGCCTTGAGCGCGCGCGCGGCGCGCACCGCGAGATCGTACTCCGCGGGCACGTCCTCCGAACCCTCCGGACGCTCGATCGCGCCGTCGTCGCGCACGCGGATCGCGATCGTGTCGGTGAGATCGATGAGCTGAAAGAGCGTCTGCAGCTCGTGGTAGCCATCGGCACGGCGCCCCGTGATGTGCAGGAAGAGATTCAGCTTGGCCGGCGCCGGCCAGCGGCTTTCGTCCGGACTGGCCGCGCCCGTCACGACTGCCAGTCGTCCACCAGGAGCTTCACGCGGACCTCGGCCCGCTCGAGCGTCACGCGTGCCGGCAGCCATTCGCGGCCCACGGCAAAGTAGCCGCCGTAGTCGATCCGCCAGCCATCCTGCTCGAGGCGGGTGAGACGCTGCTGCAGGGGATCGAGCGTCTCGGTGGCCGGCAGTCCCGGATCCGGCACGCCGAGGATCCAGTAGCGCAGACTCGCGAGCGGCGGGTCGAACCCTAAGCGCGCGTCGAGCTCGGCATGCGCCGCAGCGCTCGTCAGGCGCGTGCCGCTCGCCGTGGTGATTTCGAGATCGCTCCCCGCGGCTTCGACATGCACGGCCCCCGCGCCGAGCGGCCCTTCGAGCGTGAGCTGCGCGCGGTTGCCGTCCTGTGCCCAGCGCAGCCGCGCGTTGAAGCCCTGATTTCCGGCGGCGACTGCCACCCGTCCCTTGAGTCCGAAGTGCTCGCGCGACTGCAGCTCGGGACGGCGTGTGGCCCAGGAAGGCGCGGCCGGGGCGGGAACCGGCGCGGTGCGGCAGCCGGCCAGCAGCACGAGCGCCGCGGCCGCCGCGCCCCACGCCAGGCTATTTCGCATCGGGGATGAACCGCTCGAGCGTCGCCTTCAGTGGTTTGGACTCTGGCTCCCGGGCGAGCGCCGACGCCCAGACCTTGCGCGCCTCGCTCTGGTCGCCGCTCGCCCACAAGGCTTCGCCCCAGTGCGCGGCGATCTCCGCATCGTGATCGATGGAGTAGGCACGCTCGAGCGTGCCGGCGGCAGCGCGCGCGTCCCCGCGGCGGAAGTGCACCCAGCCGAGGCTGTCGAGAGCCGCCGGACTGTCGGGCATCACGGTAAGCGCGCGGCGAATGAGCCCCTCGGCACGCGGCAGCTCGAGCGAGTGGTCGGCGAGCGTGTAGCCGAGCGCATTCTGCAGCGCGGGATCGTCCGGCCGCTGGGCGAGGAGCTGCTCGAGCGCGCTCACCGACTCGTGCACGTGCCCCGCCTGCTCGAGGATGACTGCACGGTCGTATTCGATGGACGGGTGGTGCGGATGGCGCTCGAGCGCCGTGGAGAGCACCTGGAGGCTCGCATCCGCCTCGCCGTGATCGGCGAGCAGGTGGGCCTTCGCGAGGCTGAGCCGCAGCTCCTCCTCCGGATGCTCCGTGGCGTAGTCATCGAGCAGCGTGAGCGCCTCGGTGTGCGCGCTGTCGGTGCGCGCGCCGTCGCTGCGCGCGGCGCGCTCGAGCAGCAGCGCCGCGGCACGCGCGCGCGCCGGTATCGCGACCGATGAATCGTACAGCCGGCGGTATTCGGCGATGGCGCGCTCCGGATCGCCGTCGCGGGCGGCGATGTCGGCCAGATAGAGCTGCGTCGCTTCGTTGCCGTCGCCGCTCGCGAGCAGTGCCCCGAAGCGCAGCCGCGCCTCCTTCAGGTCTCCCGACTGGAACGCGAGCAGCGCGAGCCGCCGGTCGATCTCGGCGGTCGGGACGCCGCCGGTGCCGCGCAGGCTCTCGAGCTGCTGGTGCGCCTCCTCGACACGGTCGAGCGAAGCCAGGACCTCGGCCAACTCGAGTCCGCCGCGCACTGGGTCGGCGGCGACCGCCGAGCGGGCGATGGCAATCGCGTGGTCGGCGTCGCCGCGCAGCACGTAGGCGCGCGCGAGCACGTGCAGTGCCGCGAGATCCGCCAGGTCGCGGGCAAGCGCGCGCTGCGCAAATTCCTCGGCGCGCTTGCCGTCGTAGGCGGCGAGCGCCAGCTCGCCGAACAGCGCGAGCGCCTGCGGCTGGCTCGCGGTCGGCTCCGGCACGGCGCTCATCGCGGCGAGCACCGCCGGGGCGTCGGTTTCCTCGAGGAGCAGGGAGATCAGGTCAGCGAGGGCCCGCACGCCCGGGTCGCGTCCCGGCCGTGACTTGCGCGCGCCGTCGGCCGCCGCGCTCGCGGGAGCGGACTCGGCCAGTACGGCGCGGCAGTAATCCGCGACGCCGGCGCGCGCGTCCGCCGTGCGGTAGAGCTTGAGCGCCACGAGCGCGTAAAGCGCGTTGGCGTCACGGTCCGAAGGAGCGAGCGTCCGCCAGCGGCTCACCGCGCCCCAGGCGGCGGGCAGATGCTCGCAGGCGACCGCCACCTCGGTGGCACGACGGGCGAGGCGCGCGTCTCCGTTGCCGGCTGCCTTGACATAGTCCTCGGCGGCGGGGCGGCAATCCCCGCGCTTGAGTGCCGCCTCGGCGGTGAGCGTGAGAGCCGTCGGCTCGCTCGCGGCGGACGGCGGCGGTGCGGGCGGCTGCCTGAGGCTGGCGCAGCCCGCCAGCAGCGCCGCCGCCGTAAGCCAGGCAAACCGCCCGGGATGGGGGATCGTAGGCATCGCGAGCACTATAGAGCCTTGCCCGGGGGGACGCATTGCGCAGCTTGTCACAAACTGCGGACATCCCCGAGAATGCCGCGCGTTTTGACTCATTGCTCATGAAGGACATCATCCGCCAACGGCTCGAGAAGCTCTCCGATCGCTTCGAAGAGGTGGGCCGGCTGCTCGCCACCGACGAGGTCGCCGGCGGGTCGTCGCAGTTTCGCGACCTGTCCGTGGAATACGCCCGCCTCGCACCGCTCGCCGAGCGTTACCGCGCGTATCGGGGACTGGAGCGCGACCTCCGGGGCGCAGCCGACATGGAGGCGGATCCGGATGCCGGCATGCGCGCCCTCGGCGCCGAGGAGGCCGCACGCGTCCGGGGCCAGATCGGCACCGCGGAGGAGGAGCTGCGGCGGCTGCTGCTGCCGAAGGACCCGCGCGACGAGAAGAACATTTTCCTCGAGGTGCGCGCCGGGACCGGGGGCAATGAGGCGGCGATCTTCGCCGGCGACCTGTATCGCATGTACGCGCGCTACGCCGAGTCGAAGGGCCTGACGGTCGAGGTGTTGAGCGAGAGCGCGGGCGAGCACGGCGGCTACAAGGAGATCATCAGCCGTATCGCCGGCCGGGGCGCCTACTCGCTGCTGAAGTTCGAATCCGGAACGCACCGCGTGCAACGCGTGCCGGCAACCGAGGCGCAGGGGCGCATCCACACCTCGGCGGTCACGGTCGCGATCCTGCCGGAGCCCGATGAGGTCGGCGAAATCGACCTCAAGCCCGCGGAGCTGCGCATCGATACCTACCGTTCCTCGGGCGCCGGCGGCCAGCACGTCAACAAGACCGACTCGGCGGTGCGCATCACG
>DASXKA010000094.1:0-2890 GCA_036497085.1 Steroidobacteraceae bacterium
AACGCTGCGCAGGCCCTGCAGGCGAGCGAGGAGCACTACCGTGCTACCTTCGAGCAGGCCGCAGTGGGCATTGCCCATACCTCGCTCGCGGGCGAGCTGCAGCTCGTTAATCGCGCCTTCTGCCTCATGACGGGCTATGCACGCGAGGAGGCGCTGCGGCTCAACATCCGCGACCTTACTCATCCGGACGACATCCGCCCAAGCATCGAGGGCCGCGCGCGCATTGTCGCGGCGGGAGCGCCGCCGTATCAGAGAGAGCTGCGGCTGCGGCGCAAAGGCGGCTCTTACCTATGGAGCGACGTGACCACCTCCCTGGTGCGCGCGCCCGACGGCACTGCGCTGCACTTTGTCACCGTGCTGAGCGACATCTCCGAGCGCAAGTGCGCCGAAGAGGAAGTGAATCGCTTCCGCGCCGCGATGGACGTGACCGCAGATGCGATCTTCCTCGCCGATCCGAAGACCATGCGCCTCCTCTACGTCAACGACACGGCCTGCCGCCGGCTCGGCTATAGCCGCGCGCGGCTGCTTGAGATGCCGCTCTTCCAGCTGCTCGGCAAGACGCGCGACCAGCTCGTGCTCGAGCACGACAAGGTGATCGCCGCCGGCGAACGGGGCGCGCGCACCGAGACCCGCTACACGCGCGCTGACGGCACGCGGCGCTGGACCGAGCTGCATCGCCGCGCTCTGACCAGACCGGACGGCGTCGTGATCGTCACGGTGGCCCGCGACATCACCGAGCGCAAAGCGCAGCAGGAGAAGATCGAGAGGCTGAGCCGCGTGCACGCGATGCTGAGCGGCATCAATTCCGCGATCGTGCGACTGCGCGACCGGGATGCACTGTTCCGCGAAAGCTGCCGCATTGCGCACGAGGCCGGCGGCTTCGACCTCGTCTGGATCGGCCTCGTCGACCAGGCGCGCGCAGTCGCACAGCCGGTCGCCTGGCACGGCGACGAGGAGAGCATCCAGAACCTGCGACACGTGAGCCTCGCGCTCCACGACGAGACGCAGGCCAGCCTGCTCGCCGAGATGATGCGCACCCAGAGACCTGCGATCTGCAACGATGCGCGCAACGATCAGCGCGCGGCGGGCCTCGAGCTCGGGACCGAGCGCGGCATCAACTCGGCCGCCCTCCTGCCGCTGGTCGTGAGCGGCAAGGTCAGGGGAGTGATGGTGATGTGCTCGCCGGTTGGAGGCCATTTCGACGAGGCTGAAGTCAAGCTGCTCTCCGAGCTCGCAGCCGACATCTCCTTCGCACTCGAGCATCTGGAAAAGAGCGAGCGCGCCGCCTATCTGGGGCTTTATGACGAGCTGACGGGGCTCGCCAACCGTCGGCTGTTTGGCGAGCGGCTCGGGCAGTTCGTGCGCGCCGCGGGCGAGACGCAGGGCAAGCTCGCGATGGCGGTGCTCGATCTCGAGCGGCTGCGCTCGGTCAATAAGTCGCTAGGCTGGCGCGCCGGAGATACGCTGCTGCGCGAGGTGGCACGACGGCTCACCCAGGCGGCAGGCGCGGCCGCGATCGCGCGCATCGCATCGGACATCTTTGCCGTGGTGCTGCGCTCGGCGCGGGACCGTGCCGACACGGAGCGCATGCTGGCGACACTCGTGGATCGCTGCTTTTCAGAACCCTACCTCATCGAGGGAACCGAGCTCCGGGTCGGAGCCAAGGCCGGCCTCGCAATCTTTCCGAGCGACGGGCTCGACAGCGAGGCGCTGCTGGTAAACGCCGAGGCGGCGCTGCGCAAAGCGAAGTCAACCGGCGAGCGCCATCTCTTTTATACGCCGGAGCTGAGCGAGCGCACCGGAGCCTGGCTACCGCTCGAGACCAAGCTGGTCCGGGCGCTCGAGCGTAACGAATTCACGTTGCACTATCAGCCCAAGGTGGACACGGTGACCCGCAGCGTTGTGGGCCTCGAGGCGTTGCTCCGCTGGCAGAGTCCCGAATTCGGCACGGTGCCGCCGGCGAAATTCATTCCGCTCATCGAGGAAACCGGCATGATCCTCGACGTGGGCGCGTGGGCGCTGCGCCGTGCGGCACTCGATCACCGCAGGTGGGTGGAGCAGGGATTCCGCGGGCTGCGTATTGCCGTCAACGTGTCCGAGGTCCAGCTGCGCCAGCGCGACTTCGTGCAGGCCGTACAGCAGGCGATCCGCGAGGGCATCGACCCAAGCGGTATCGATCTGGAGATCACCGAGAGCCTGGTCATGCGGGACGTCGAGGAGAACATCCGCAAGCTGAACGAAGTGCGCGCGCTCGGCATGCAGGTTGCGATCGACGACTTCGGCACCGGCTATTCCTCGCTCGGTTATCTCGCGAGGCTGCCAGTGCAGGCGTTGAAGATCGATCGGTCGTTCATCAGCGCGATGCTGAAGGATCCGGCGGCGATGACGCTCGTACAAACGATCATCTCCCTTTGCCATACGCTGGGCCCGCGGGTGATCGCCGAGGGCGTCGAAGAGGAAGAGCAGGCGAAGTACTTGCGGTTATTGCGCTGCGACGAGATCCAGGGCTATCTCGTCAGCAAGCCCCAGCCGTTCGATGAAATCACGCGTTTCCTGAGCGCGGGCCAGGTTTGCCGCAACGCTCAACCCTGACCGCAGCTCGCCGGTGGGAGGATTTGAATTGTTCCACGCAGTAGCCCTGGCCCTCGACGGCACTCTCGTGATGTCGGACAAAGAGCAAGCAGCGCGCACCGCGCGATCAAACATCAGCGTCTCATGCCAAGTGATGCCCCGGCCGGCGCCGGTGGTGAGTTTGCAGACGATTAACGGCGTGACCTACGTGACGTGGAAGTACTGACATCAGCGACGCCGCATACCGGGCCGCGACTGCTCTGATCGGGAGAACTGGACTCAGGCGGCTTCGGCGGTCATTAAATCAACGGGATCGTCC
>DASXKA010000095.1:0-7361 GCA_036497085.1 Steroidobacteraceae bacterium
CGAGCACCGACATGCAGATCGAGAGCACGATGGCGGCGATTGCCCAGTAGCGGCGCGGTACCGGCAGGCCGTCCGGGGCGCTCGCGTGAGCGGCGGGGCTCGGGCTCGACATCCGCCGCATGATACTGAGGGGGCAGGCAAGGTGTCATAAGCTGGCGCGCAGGGCGCGCAGTGCATTTTTTTTCATTCCATTGTGGACTCGGGGCGGCAGGTCCCGGCTACAATGGACCGCGTCACGATCAGAACGATAACAACAAGCGTGGCCACGGAACTCCGCGATCAAGCATGGATGAGCGCGCCGCCCGAGCGGCGACGCGCCGATCGGCGCCGGCAGGTGCTGTGGGCACTGCTCGTCGGGAGCTTCCACGCGCGCCGGCGCCAGCCGCGTCGGGCCGCCGAGCAGGCGCTCGCGGCGGTCGACTGGCATCACCCGCAATGGCTCGCCACGGCGATTCTGATCCTGGCGCTCTCCTGCACAGACGCACTGCTTACCCTGGCGCTGCTCGAGCGCGGCGCTTCAGAGGCCAACCCGCTGATGCGGCCCCTGGTTCTCGGCTCGGCGCTGCCATTCACCGTCGTCAAGGTCGGGGTCACGGCCGGCGGCGTGGTCCTGCTCACTCTGCTCGCGAGCCTGCGCGTGTTCGGACGGCTGCAGGCGGGCGTTCTGCTTTACGCGCTGGTGGCCGGATACGGAGCGTTGATCCTCTACGAATTGCGACTGCTGGGACTGATCTAAGCGGCGGCGCGGGGCCGGGCCGGCTTTTCCCCGCCGGCGGGCTTTCCGCTAAACTACCGGCTCGCCGTCGGTTTCTCCCCGCATGCTCGAACCCACACCCCTCTACGGCGGTAACGCCGAGTTTCTCGACGCCCTCTACGAGCAATACCTGCGCGACCCCACGAGCGTGGACGAGCGCTGGCGCAGCTACTTCGCCCAATGGGCGCCCTCCGGGGACGAGCGGGCGCACGGGCCGGTAAGGGACGCCATCGTGGCGCGGGCGGCCGGGCCGCGCACCCTCCCGGGCACGACAACCGAGGGCCGCTCGGCAGACGCCCGGCAGGCGGCGGTCTCCCGACTCATCCAGGTCTGGATCAACCGCGGGCATCTCGTCGCCACCATCGACCCGCTCGCCCTGCAGCCTCGCCCGCGGCCGCACGCCCTCGAGCTCGAGCACTACGGCCTCAGCAGCACGGATCTCGATCAGGAGTTCTACACCGGCAGCCACACCGCGGCGGTGCCCACGCGGATGAAGCTGCGCGACATCCTCGCGCAGCTGCAGTTCATCTACGGCGGCAACATCGGCGCCGAGTTCGCCCACGTATCGAACTCGGAGGAGCGCAACTGGCTGCGCGACGAGTTCCAGCAGGGGCGCCTCAAGGCGGGCTTCGACCCCAACGAGCGCCGCAACATCCTCTGGCAGCTCACCGCCGCCGAGGGCCTCGAGCGCTACCTGCATACCAAGTACGTCGGCCAGAAGCGCTTCTCGCTCGAGGGCGGGGATGCGCTCATTCCGGCTCTCGATGACCTGATCCAGGGAAGCGGCGCGGCGGGCGTCGAAGAAGTCGTGATCGGCATGGCTCACCGCGGGCGGCTCAACGTGCTGGTGAATCTGCTCGGCAAGTCACCGCCGGATCTGTTCACCGAATTCGAGGGGCGCTACGACCCGGGCAAGGTGAAAGGCTCGGGCGACGTCAAGTATCACAAGGGTTTCTCGGCGGATCTGCGCACCGCGGCGGGCAACGTGCACACGGTGCTCGCCTTCAATCCCTCGCACCTCGAAGTCGTGAACCCGGTGGTCGAGGGATCGGTGCGCGCGCGCCAGGAGCGCTGCGGCGACGAACGCGGCGGCCGCGTGTTGCCGGTGCTGATCCACGGCGATGCCGCCTTCGCCGGGCAGGGCGTCGTGATGGAGACGCTGCAGCTCAGCCAGGCGCGCGGCTTCTTCACCGGCGGCACCTTCCACCTGATCGTCAACAACCAGGTCGGCTTTACCACCTCCGAGCCCCGCGACGCGCGCTCCACCCTGTACGCGAGCGACGTCGCCAAGATGCTCGAGGTGCCGATCTTCCACGTGAACGCCGACGATCCCGAGGCGGTGGTGTTCGTGGCGCGCCTGGCGCTCGAGTACCGTATGCGCTTCCGCAAGGACGTAGTGATCGATCTCGTATGCTACCGCCGCCACGGCCACAACGAGGCCGACGAGCCGGCGGCGACGCAGCCCGGCATGTACCGCACTATCCGCCAGCATCCGAGCGCGCGGCGGCTGTACGCCGATCAGCTGATCGCCGCAGGCGTACTGAGCGACGCCGACGCCGAGGGAATGATCGAAGCGTACCGCAACGGGCTCGACGAAGGCCGCCCGCAGGCGCGCGCCTCGCTCGGCATGATCGGCAACAAGTACACCATCAACTGGACCACCTACGCGCAGGCGGACTGGACCGAGCCGGTGGCGACCGGCGTCGAGCTTTCACGGCTGCGCGCGCTCGGCGAGCGCATCACGAGCGTGCCCGAGGGGTTCAGCCTGCATCCGCGCGTGGCGCAGCTCGTCAGCAACCGCAGGAAGATGCTGGCCGGCGAGCTGCCACTCGACTGGGGCTGCGCCGAGACGCTCGCGTACGCGGCGCTGGTCACGGACGGCTTCGCCGTGCGCCTCACCGGCCAGGACAGCGGTCGTGGCACCTTCTTCCACCGCCACGCGGTGCTGCACGAGCAGAACACCGACGCGACCTGGGTCCCGCTGCAGCACCTCGCCGACGGGCAGCCGCGCGTGCAGGTGATCGACTCGGTGCTGTCGGAGGAGGCGGTGCTCGGCTTCGAGTACGGCTATGCGACCACCGAGCCTGGCTCGCTCACGGTCTGGGAAGCGCAGTACGGCGACTTCGTGAACGGCGCCCAGGTGATCATCGACCAGTTCATCAGCTCGGGCGAGGCCAAGTGGGAGCGCTTCTGCGGCCTGGTGCTGCTGCTGCCTCACGGCTACGAAGGCGCGGGCCCCGAGCATTCCTCGGCGCGCCTCGAACGCTTCCTGCAGCTGTGCGCCGAGAACAACATGCAGGTGTGCGTGCCCTCGACGCCGGCACAGATGTTTCACATGCTGCGCCGGCAGATGCGCCAGGCGTTCCGCAAGCCGCTCATCGTCATGTCGCCGAAGAGCCTGCTGCGCCACGAGCTTTCGGTGTCGCCGCTCGAAGATCTGACGCGCGGCGGTTTTGCGCGCCTCATCGGCGAGATCGATCCGCTGGCCCCCGGCGACGTGCGGCGCGTCGTCTTCTGCAGCGGCAAGGTGTACTTCGACCTCCTCAGGGCACGCCGCAAAGAGGGGCTGCGCGACGTGGCGCTGGTGCGCATCGAGCAGCTCTACCCCTTCCCGAGCGAGGAGTACGAGGCGATCCTCGGCCGCTTCCCGAACGCGCGCGAGGTAGTGTGGTGCCAGGAGGAGCCGCAGAACCAGGGCGCGTGGTATCAGATCCGGCATCGGCTGCAGGAGCTGGTGACGGGCCGCCGCCCGGTGCTGTACGCCGGCCGGGCACCGGCGGCGGCGCCGGCGACCGGCATCGCGCGCATACACGAGCTCGAGCAGCAGGCGCTGGTGGCCGCGGCGCTGCATTCGACGACCACGGAGGAGTCGGCGCGCGAGACGACGCGCCTGACCGCCGTCGCGCCGGCCGCGGAGGCGGCTCCGAACGCCGCACCCAAGGGAGAATCCGTGCCGACGGCGACCCAGATAAGGAAGCGCTCATGAGCACCGAGATCCGCGTTCCCCAGCTTCCGGAATCCGTCGCGGATGCCACGCTCGTCGCCTGGCACAAGCAGCCCGGAGACCCGATCCGGCGCGACGAGAACCTCGCCGACCTGGAGACCGACAAGGTGGTGCTGGAAGTGCCGGCGCCCGCCAACGGCGTCGTGCGCGAGATCCGTGTGCAGAGCGGCACCGTCGTGACGAGCGGGCAGATACTGGCGGTCATCGACGAGGGCGAAGCGGCCGCGAGCAAAGCCGCTGCGAGTGGCGCCGCCTCGGGCGCCGCCGCCGCCAGAACCGCACCCGCCCCGGACGGCGAACCGGGCCGCGACGGCGGCAAGCTCAGTCCGTCGGTCCGGCGGCTGGTCGAGGAGAACCACCTGGACCCGGCCGCAATACCCGCGTCCGGCCGCGATGGCCGGCTTACCAAGGCGGACGTCGTCGGGTTCCTCGACAAGAAGCCGGCAGCAGCGGCACCCGCTGCGGCGATCGCCGCCGCCGCCGCAGCGCCGACTCCGGCCCCCCCCGCAGCGGCTCGCGCCGCCGCGCCCGCGGCTCGACCGGCGGCCCCGCAACCCACGCCGGCGCTGAGCGGCGCGCGCGCGGAGCAGCGGGTGCCGATGACGCGGCTGCGCGCGCGCATCGCCCAGCGTCTGATCGAGGCGCAGTCCACCCAGGCGCTGCTCACCTCTTTCAATGAAGTAGACCTCACTGCGGTGCAGGAGCTGCGCGCCCGCTACAAGGATCGCTTCGAGAAGCAGCAGGGCGTCAAGCTCGGCTTTTTGTCCTTCTTCGTGAAGGCCTGCATCGAGGCGCTCAAGAGGTTTCCGGTCGTCAACGCCTCGGTCGATGGCAACGACATCATCTACCACGAGTACTACGACATCGGCGTGGCCGTCTCGACCGATCGCGGACTGGTGGTGCCGATCGTGCGCGACGCGGACCTGAAGGGCTTCGCGCAGATCGAGAAGGAGGTGGCTGACTACGCCCGCAAGGCGCGCGACGGCACCATCGCGCTCGCGGATCTCACCGGCGGCACGTTCACCATTACCAACGGCGGAGTGTTCGGCTCGCTCATGTCGACGCCGATCGTCAACGCGCCGCAGAGCGCGATCCTCGGCATGCACAAGATCCAGGATCGCCCGATGGTCGTCGACGGGCAGATCGCGGTGCGGCCGATGATGTATCTCGCCGTGACCTACGATCACCGCATCATCGACGGGCGCGAAGCGGTGCAGTTCCTGGTCGCTGTCAAGGAAGCGCTCGAGGATCCCGGGCGGATGCTGCTCGGGATCTGAGGGCGCGCGCCCGGTCCGGCCGGCGGGACTTCAAAAGATCTGGCGGAACAGCCAGTAGAGCGTCCCCGACAGCAGGATCGCCGCCGGGAGCGTCAGCACCCAGGCCATCAACAGGTTGCGCAGCGTCGTGAGCTGCAGTCCCGAGCGGTTCGCCGCCATCGTGCCCGCGACTCCCGAAGACAGCACGTGAGTGGTCGAGACCGGCAGCCCGTACATGTCCGCGGCCCCGATGGTTGCCATCGCGACCAGCTCTGCGCATGCCCCCTGCGCATAGGTGAGATGGGTCTTGCCGATCTTCTCGCCGATCGTCACGACGATGCGCTTCCAGCCGACCATCGTGCCAAGCCCCAGTGCGATGGCTACCGCCACCTTGACCCACAGGGGAATGAACCTGGTCGCGAGGTCGATCTGCTTCTTGAGCCCGTCGAGCTTCTTGCGGGTCGCCTCCGGGAGCGCCTTGGCACGCGCGTCCTTGCCGAAGAGGCGGATGACTTCCGAGACCAGATACATGTCGTTGCGGACGTTGGTGACACGCTCGCCGGGGATCTTCGCGAAGCTGCCACTCGCCCTGACCTGCTCACCGATACTTCCCGTGATCGAGGCGAGCGCGGGCACCACCTGCTCGTTCCAGGCGTGGGTGCGCACGTAGGTGGAGAGGACCTCGCGGGGGTCGCCCGCAGGGCCGGGCGCCGCCTGTTGCAGCGCCTGCTGCGTCTCGCTGGCCATCTGAATGAAGGGGGCCATCTGCTGCACCGGCATGGCGCGGTTCAGGGCATAGGCGATCGGTACCGTTCCGATCAGTATCAACATGATGAGGCCCATGCCCTTCTGCCCGTCGTTCGAGCCGTGCGCGTAGCTCACGCCACCACAGGTGAGAATTAGCAGAAGACGTATGTAGAACGGCGGGGGAGCAGTACCCTCGGGCGCTTTGTACAGACGGGGATCCTTGATCACCAGTTTGAACAGAAGGAAGACGAGCGCTGCGCAGACAAAGCCGACGACCGGAGAGATGAGCAGCGCTTTGAAGACCTTCGTGACCTGCTCCCACTCGACGCCCGCAGTGCCAGAGTTGCCCTGCATCAGTTGGTTAGCGATACCGACGCCGATAATGGAACCGATCATGGTATGCGAGCTTGAAGCGGGAAGGCCGCGCCACCAGGTTGCAAGATTCCAAAGGATCGCAGCGACCAGCAGCGCGAAGACCATCGAGAAGCCCGCGCCCTTGCTCACCTTGAGGATGAGTTCTACCGGGAGCAGTGTGATGATCGAGAACGCCACCGCGCCCGAACTCATCAGCACGCCGATAAAGTTCATGATGCCGGAGTACACCACAGCAATATGCGGTTCGAGCGAATGAGTATAGATACAGGTCGCAACCGCGTTGGCCGTATCGTGGAATCCATTGACGAATTCGAAGCCCAGCGCGATCAGAAGAGCAACCCCCAGCAAGATAAAGGGAAAAACAGTCGCCGAGTGAACGATGGATAGATCAGAGGCAAGCTTCATTCCGATGTAGATCAATCCGCCGAGCAGCATTACGCCGAAGACAATCCCTCCCCATTTGCCAGGAGAGGACTTCTTGAGTTTCTGGTCGAGTAACGAGCCGGGAGGAGTAATTACAGGAGTCGCCATCGGTTAGATCGCCTTGAAAATCAGGATGATTGCGTGAAATGACGATAGTGCCGAATTGAGAACGGTGTGTTACGGGAGCGTGAATGATGTGTTCTTTTCACCGGAATCGTCCACAGTGCAATTCGCTGCGAAGGGCGACCAGGAGTTTCCCTCTTCACCCGCAAAGCTTTGCATGTGCAAGTCACAGCCGATCAAGGATAAGCAAAATTCGCTGTTTTTTTGGGGCTGTGGATTGGAAACCCAGTTGCTCCCGATTTTCCATGCAATCAAAGAAGCTCGTTCTGCTTGCGGCTACGTTCGCCGCCCTCCCTGGTGTAGTTTGGGCCAATCCAGTTCCTCCCTTCGGTGCAGCAAGCGCTTACAACCTCTTCGCAGTTGGCTCCCCGACTCTAGAGGGCAACGTCGTCACGGGCGCTGATGTAGGCGGACGGGTCGCGGCTGCCGGCGCAGTAACCGGCGGGCAGTACGGCTCGACTATCGGCTCGTCGATCGTCAACGACCCCTTCGGATCTGGATTGACCAATGCCATCGTCACCGCGGGCGGTCTCACTGCGGGCTCGCGTTCTACGTCAACGGCGGCGGCAACGTCTCCACTCCGACGACCACAGGAACGATCTACTTCAACGATGGCGGCAGCCGCATCGTTACTAGTTCGCCGGGCATCGACTACGCAACGGTTCGGTCGACGCTCGAT
>DASXKA010000096.1:0-10091 GCA_036497085.1 Steroidobacteraceae bacterium
ATCGATCCCTGGTTCCTCTACCAGCTGAAAGAAATTAATGACATGCAGCTCGAACTCGAAAAGCATCCGATGGAATCAGTCCCGCCCGAAATCGTGCACGAAGCCAAGCGCATGGGCTTCTCCGACGGACGCCTCGCCGGAACCTGGCGTCTGGACGGCAAAGGCGGCCAGGAAAAAGTCCGCCACTTCCGCAAGAAACACGGGCTCAAGCCAGTCTACAAACGTGTCGATACTTGCGCCGCGGAATTTGAAAGCTTCACACCATATCTCTATTCGACCTACGAAGAAGAAGACGAGGCCGCGCCGACGGCCAAGAAGAAGGTCGTCATTCTCGGTTCCGGTCCCAACCGCATCGGGCAGGGAATCGAGTTCGATTACTGCTGCGTGCATGCCGCGCTGCAGCTGCGCGAGGACGGTTTCGAGACCATCATGGTCAACTGCAACCCCGAGACAGTCTCGACCGACTACGACACCTCCGACCGGCTCTACTTCGAGCCGCTCACGCTCGAGGACGTCCTCGAGGTCCTGGCGGTGGAAAAACCCGAGGGCGTCATCGTGCAGTTCGGCGGGCAGACACCGCTCAAGCTGTCGCGCGCGCTGGAGGCTGCCGGCGCGCCCATCATCGGCACCTCGCCCGACTCGATCGACATCGCCGAGGACCGCGAGCGCTTCCAGGCACTGGTGCGCAAGCTCGGCCTGAAGCAGCCCGCCAATGCCACCGCGCGCACCGAGGACCAGGCCGTCGTCCTGGCGCGCGAAGTGGGCTTTCCGCTGGTGGTGCGGCCTTCCTACGTGCTCGGCGGGCGCGCCATGGAGATCGTCTTCAACGAGGAGGATCTGCGTACTTACATGAGCCACGCGGTGCAGGTGTCGAACGACAGCCCGGTGCTGCTCGACCGCTTCCTGGACGTCGCCATCGAGGTGGACGTGGACGCGGTCTGCGACGGCGAGGATGTGATGATCGGCGGCATCATGGAGCACGTCGAGCAGGCCGGCGTGCACTCGGGGGATTCGGGCTGCTCGCTGCCGCCGAACAGCCTGTCGCGCGAGACCCAGAACGAGCTGCGCGAGCAGACGCGCAAGCTCGCGCGCGCACTCAACGTCGTCGGCCTCATGAACGTGCAGTACGCGATCCAGGCGGGCGTCATCTACGTGCTCGAGGTGAACCCGCGTGCCTCGCGGACCGTGCCGTTCGTCTCCAAGGCCACCGGCTTGCCGCTCGCCAAGATCGCGGCGCGGGTCATGACGGGACGCAAGCTGAAGCAGCTGGTCGGCGCGGTCGAGCGCCGACCGCACTTCTTCTCCGTGAAGGAAGCGGTGTTCCCGTTCAACAAGTTCCCGGAAGCCGACCCGATCCTGGGCCCCGAGATGAAATCGACCGGTGAGGTCATGGGCACGGGACGCACCTTCGGCGAGGCCTACGCCAAGGCGCAGAGCGCCTCGGGCGTCACGCTGCCGCGCAAGGGCGTGTGCTTCATCAGCGTGCGTGACCGCGACAAGCCGGGCGCGATCGAGCTGGCGAAGAATCTCATCGAGCGCGGCTTCGAGATAGTCGCGACCGAGGGCACGGCACGCGCGCTCACCGAGGCGGGGGTTGCGTGCCGCCGCGTCAACAAGGTGCGCGAGGGCCGGCCGCACGTCGTCGATATGATCAAGAACGACGAGATCGATCTCATCGTCAATACCACCGAGGGCAAGCTCGCGATCCGCGAGTCGAACTCCATCCGGCGCGAGGCCGTGCACCGGCGCGTGACCTACTACACCACGCTCGCCGCCGGGCTCGCGACGCTCGAGGCGCTCGACCACCTGGACGAGGTCGAGGTCAACCGTCTGCAGGACCTGCATCTCGAGGCGTCCGGGATATGAAGCGCACTCCCATGACGCTGCGCGGCGCCGAGATACTGCGCGCGGAGCTCAAGCGCCTCAAGTCCGAGGCACGGCCCGCGGTCATCAGGCAGATCGCCGAAGCCCGCGGCCACGGCGATCTCTCCGAGAACGCCGAATATCACGCGGCCCGCGAGCAACAGGGATTCATCGAGGGCCGCATCACCGAGATCGAGCGCAAGCTGGGCAACGCCGAGGTCATCGATCCGGCGACCCTGCCGAATACCGGCAGGGTGGTGTTCGGCGCCACGGTGGAGCTCGAGGACCAGGCGGGCGGCACCCGCGTCGTCTATCAGATCGCGGGCGAGGATGAGGCGGATATCCGCGCCGGACGTATCTCGGTCACTTCGCCGATCGCGCGTGCGCTCATCGGCAAGTGCGAGGGTGACGTGGTCGACGTGGCGGCGCCGGGCGGGGTGCGTTCCTACGAGATCGTCACGGTTCGGGTGGGATGAGCGCAGCCGGCGCCTTTCGCCGGCGGCAGCGAAGCTGATGTCCGCAGAAATCGCCGTCGAGGCGATTTCTGCCAATGAATCAGCCGTCCGGAATCAGGATGCGCGGGAGCTTCGGGTGGGGTCGATAGAGCACGGCGACGTTACCGATGCGTTGCACGAGGGCGCTCGCGGTGCGCGCTGCGAGCGCGCTGAAGAGCGCATCGCGCGCCTCGCGGTCACCGCCGGGCGCCTTCACCTTGATGAGCTCGTGATCGCCGAGGGCGCGCTCGGTCTCGCGGGCCACCGCTTCGGTGAGGCCGGGATTGCCTAGGCGCACGACCGGCTTCAGAGGGTGCGCGAGCCCGCGCAGGTGCCGGCGCTGTTGCTCGGAGAGCTCGGGTGCCGCGGCGTGCGCGCCTGCCGCGACCCTCGCGGCTGCGGCCGCGACCGTCTCCACCTTTCGAGGCGTGGTTTTCTTCACGGACTCATTGTAGAGGATTGGGCGTCGATGGCCCGGCGGTCGAAAAGCAGCGATCGGTGGCTGAAGGAGCACTTCCGCGATCCCTACGTGCAGCGCGCCCAGAGCGGCGGCTGGCGCTCGCGGGCGGTGTTCAAGCTCGAGGAGATCGATCGGCGCGAAAGGCTGCTGAAGGCTGGCGCGGTTTGCGTGGACCTCGGAGCGGCCCCGGGGGCCTGGAGCCAGTACGCCCGTACCCGGGTGGGCCGCGAGGGCCGGGTGGTGGCATCCGACATCCTGGCAATGGAGGCGCTGGGCGGAGTCGAGTTCGTGCAGGGGGACTTCCGCGAGGAGGAGGTCTTCGGTCGTGTCCTGTCGCTGCTGCCGGAGGGTCGGGTCGACGTCGTGCTATCGGACATGGCCCCGGACTTCAGCGGGGTCGATGTCACCGACCAGGCGCGGTCCATGTACCTCGCGGAGCTCGCTCTCGACCTGGCCCGGCGCGTCTTGAAGCCGGGTGGGGACGCCCTGATCAAGGTCTTTCAGGGGACCGGCTTCGAGGATCTGGTAAAGGGCGCCCGCGGCGAATTCGGGCGGGTCAAGCTGGTCAAACCGCAGGCCTCCCGTGCGCGCAGCCCTGAGATGTATATGCTGGCCTTGCAGTATCGCTTGGTGTAGGTTCGAAACGTAGGTTCGGGGCGCCCGGCAACAAGCCCCACCTTAAGGACGGAAGCCTTTGAACGACTTGACAAAAAATATCCTGCTCTGGGTCGTCATCGTGATCGTGCTGTTGCTCGTCTTCAGCCGCTATATGCCGACCGCGGGACAGCCGCAGCAGATCGCCTATTCGACCTTCCTCGATGACGTGAAGAACAATCGCGTCGAGTCGGTGGTGCTCCAGGGCGACATGATCTACGGGGAGCACAAGGACAAGAGCGCGTTCAAGACCTTCAATCCCGAGACCGATTACACCGCGCTCATCGGCACGCTCGAGAAGGCCGACGTGCGTATCGAGGGCCAGCCTCCCAAGCCGCCGAACTACATGGGGCAGCTGCTGCTGCAGCTCGCGCCGGCGCTGCTATTGATCGTCGTGTTCGTGTACATGCTGCGGCAGATGCAGGGCGCCTCCGGCGGCCGGGGCGCCATGTCTTTCGGCAAGAGCCGTGCGCGTCTCCTCGGCGAGGACCAGGTGAGCGTCACGTTTGCCGACGTCGCCGGAATCGACGAGGCGAAGCAGGAGGTCGGGGAGATCGTCGACTTCCTCAAGGACCCCGGCAAGTTCCAGAAGCTCGGCGGCAAGATCCCCAAGGGCGTACTGATGGTGGGATCGCCCGGCACCGGCAAGACGCTGCTGGCGCGCGCGATCGCCGGCGAAGCCAAGGTGCCGTTCTTCACCATCTCCGGCTCCGACTTCGTCGAGATGTTCGTCGGCGTCGGTGCCTCGCGCGTGCGCGACATGTTCGAGCAGGCGAAGAAGCACGCGCCCTGCATCATCTTCATCGACGAGATCGACGCCGTCGGCCGGCACCGCGGCGCGGGTCTCGGCGGCGGGCACGACGAGCGCGAGCAGACGCTGAATCAGCTGCTGGTCGAGATGGACGGCTTCGAAGGCAACGAGGGCATCATCGTCATCGCCGCCACCAACCGGCCTGACGTGCTCGACCCGGCGCTGCTGCGCCCGGGCCGCTTCGACCGCCAGGTGGTCGTGCCGCTGCCGGACGTGCGCGGCCGCGAGCAGATCCTGCGCGTGCACATGCGCCGCGTGCCGCTGGCCGACGACGTCAAGCCGGGGCTCATCGCGCGCGGCACCCCCGGGTTCTCGGGCGCCGACCTCGCCAACCTGGTCAACGAGGCGGCGCTGTTCGCCGCGCGCGCCAACAAGCGCATCGTCGGCATGGACGAGTTCGAGAAGGCCAAGGACAAGATCTACATGGGCGCCGAGCGGCGCTCGATGGTGATGTCGGATCACGAGAAAAAGATGACCGCCTATCACGAAGCGGGGCATGCAGTCGTCGGCTTCGTGGTGCCCGAGCACGATCCGGTCTACAAGGTCACCATCATTCCGCGCGGCCGCGCGCTCGGTCTGACCTGGTATCTGCCGGAAGGCGACCGCTACAGCACCAGCCGCCGCGAGCTCGAGAGTCGCATCACCTCGCTGTTCGGCGGCCGCGTGGCGGAGGAGCTGATTTTCGGCGTCGACGGCGTGACCACCGGCGCGGCCAACGACATCGAGCGCGCCACCGAGCTGGCGCGCAACATGGTCACCAAGTGGGGTCTGTCCGACAAGCTCGGGCCGCTCACCTACTCGGAGGAGACCGGCGAGGTGTTCCTCGGGCGCAGCGTCACCCAGCACAAGCAGGTATCGGACGTCACGGCGCACGCCATCGACGAGGAAGTGCGGCGCGTGATCGAGAACAACTACACGCGCGCCAAGGGCATTCTCGAGAGCAACCTCGACAAGCTGCACACGATGGCCGACGCGCTCATCAAGTACGAGACCATCGACGAGGAGCAGCTGAAGGACATCATGGCCGGCAAGACACCCAAGCCGCCCGCGGGCTGGGACGACGCGCTGTCGAACAAGCCGCCCAAGCAGAGCGAGCCGCCCAGCAGCAGCCCGATTCCGGCGGGACAGCACTAAGCCCGCCCCGGTTGAGAGCGCGTGCCCGTCTGAAATAAGCATTTCGGGGAACGCTGCTTATTTGATACCGGGCCGCGACCCGACTCTCGGCGCGCCTCAGATGTCATCCCAGCCGGTAGTGCTCAGGTGCAAAGGCGAGACGGTGGACCTGAGCCGGCCGGTCGTCATGGGTGTGCTCAACGTGACGCCCGATTCGTTCTCGGACGGCGGGCGCTTTTTCGACACCGAGGCCGCGATCCGCCACGGGCTGCGCATGGCGGAGGAGGGCGCGGCGTTCATCGACGTGGGGGGCGAGTCGACCCGGCCTAACGCCGAGCCGGTCGGAGCAGAGGAGGAGCTGCGCCGCGTCGTTCCCGTCATCGAAGGGCTGGCGCGTGCAACCGGCGCCGTGATTTCCGTCGATACCAGCAAGCCCGAGGTCATGCGCGCCGCGGCGGCGGCGGGCGCCGGCCTCATCAACGACGTGCGCGCGCTGCGCGAGCCGGCAGCGCTCGAAACCGCGCAGTCGAGCGGCTGTGCCGTGTGCCTGATGCACATGCAGGGCGAGCCGCGCACCATGCAGGCCGCGCCCGCCTACCAGGATGTCGTGGGCGAGGTGCGGACTTTCCTCGCCGAGCGGGCCCGGGCGTGTCGCACGGCGGGCTTTTCCGCCGACCGCCTGGTCATCGACCCGGGATTCGGCTTCGGCAAGACTCTGGAGCACAATCTGACGCTGCTGCGCCACTTGCGCGAGCTCGGCGTCGACGGGCTGCCGCTCATGGTCGGGTTGTCGCGCAAGTCCATGGTGGGCAAACTCACGGGCCGTCCCGAGGGCGAGCGGTTGCTCGGGAGCGTAGTGTTGGCGGCGATGGCGGCGTTCGCAGGGGCGCGGATCGTGCGCGCGCACGATGTCGCGGCCACGGTCGAGACGCTGAGAGTAGTGGCGGCGGTAACAGAGAGCTGAGGGAGCCGAATGGGCCGACGATACTTCGGGACCGATGGCGTCAGGGGCCGCGTAGGCGAGCACCCGATGACGGTCGACTTCGCGCTGCACCTCGCCAGCGCCGCGGCGCGTGTGCTGGCGCCCGACGGCGGCACCGTGCTGATCGGCAAGGACACGCGGCTGTCGGGCTATATGTTCGAGTCGGCACTGGAAGCGGGCTTCGTCGCCGCCGGCGTCGACGTGATGCTCATCGGGCCGCTGCCGACGCCCGGCATCGCCTACCTGACGACGCGCTTCGAGTGCGATTTCGGCGTGGTGATCAGCGCCTCCCACAACATCTACGACGACAACGGCATCAAGTTTTTCGATGACTCTGGCGCCAAGCTCTCCGACCAGCTGGAGGACGCGATCGAGAACGAGCTGGCGCAACCGCCGCTCACGCGCGCTTCGCGCAGCCTCGGTCGCGCCACGCGCGTCGACCGCTCGCGCACCGTGTATCAGGACTTCTGCGCCTCGACCATGCCCGCCGGGACCGATCTGTCGGGCCTCAAGATAGTGGTCGACTGCGCCAACGGCGCTTCCTACAAGGTGGCGCCGCGGATCCTCGCGGATCTCGGCGCCGAGATCGTTCCGATCGGCTGCTCGCCCAACGGTCGCAACATCAACGACGGCTGCGGCTCCACCGCACCCGATCTGCTGCAGCTGACCGTGCCGGGGGTGCGCGCCAACGTAGGTATCGCGCTCGATGGCGACGGCGACCGGCTCGTCATGGTCGACCACCTGGGCCGCATCGTCGACGGCGATCAGCTGCTGTATGTCATCGCGCGCGCGCGCCAGCAGGCGGGAACGCTGCGCGGCCCGGTGGTCGGCACGGTCATGAGCAACCTGGGGCTCGAAGTGGCACTGCGCGCGAGCGGCATCGAGTTCCGGCGCGCCGCGGTCGGCGACCGCTATGTGCTCGCCATGCTGCGCGAGTTGCAGGGAATCCTCGGCGGCGAGAGCTCAGGGCACATCCTGTGCCTCGACAAGACCACGACCGGCGACGGGCTGGTGTGTGCACTGCAGGTGCTGGCGGTGATGAAGCAGACGGGCCGCCCGCTGGCCGAGCTCGCCTCCGGCATGCAGAAGTATCCGCAGGTGCTCCTCAACGTAAAGGTCGCGAAGCGCTTCGACCCGTCCGTGGTGCCGGCGGTGCAGGAGGCCCTGGCGCGCATCGAGCGGACCATGGCGGGGGAAGGGCGCGTGGTGCTGCGGCCTTCGGGCACCGAGCCCGTGATCCGCGTCATGGTCGAGGGTCGGGACGAAGGCGCAACCCGGGCCGCCGCCACCGAGCTCGCCGACGTGGTCAGGGCCGCGGCCGGCTAGCGTTGCACCACCCCCCCTCGGCCGCTATCATCCCGCGCCCCGTGGGGGTTGGAATCTCATGCGCCGACCGATCGTTGCCGGGAACTGGAAGATGCACGGCTCGCGGGCCGAGAACTCGCGGCTGGCCGAGGAGCTTCTGGCCCAGGCCCCGGCCTCGGCCGCGGCCGACTGTGTCGTGTGCCCACCGCTCGTGTATCTGCAGGAGGTCGGGCGGCTGCTGCGCGACTCGCTCTTCATCCTGGGAGCCCAGGACGTGTGCGCGGATCCGCACGGAGCGTTCACTGGCGAAGTGTCCGCCGCCATGCTCAAGGACGTCGGTTGCGAGTACGTGATCGTCGGTCATTCGGAGCGGCGGCTGCTCTATCGGGAGTCGGATCAGCTCGTGGCGCGCAAGTTCTCCGCGGCGCACGCCAAGGGGCTCATCCCGATCCTCTGTGTCGGCGAGCAGCTCGCCGATCGCGAAGCGGGCCGCACGCGCGAGATCGTCGCGCGGCAGCTCGACGTCGTACTGGAGTTGTGCGGCGCGGGCACGCTGGAGCGCGGCGTGATTGCCTACGAGCCGGTGTGGGCGATCGGCACCGGGCGCACTGCGACGCCCGAGCAGGCCCAGGAGGTTCACGCGTACATCCGCGGCCGCATTGCCGCCCGGGATGCTAAGATTGCCGCCGCCACCCGCATTCTTTACGGCGGCAGCGTCAAGGCGGGCAACGCGTCCGAGTTGTTCAGTATGCCGGACGTCGACGGCGGCCTGATTGGTGGCGCCTCGCTCAAGGCCGAAGAGTTTCTGACAATCCTGGCCGCGGCGCGGCCGGGATGAGTGGATGCATCCAATGTTACGAATGTTATTGACGGCAGTTCAGGTGTTTTCCTCGCTTGCGATCGTGGCCCTCGTGCTGCTTCAGCGCGGCAAGGGAGCCGAGGCGGGCGCGGGCTTCGGCGCGGGCGCGTCGGGAACCGTTTTCGGCGCGCGCGGCGCCAGCACGGCACTGTCGCGTGCTACGGCCGTCTTTGCCGCTATCTTCATGATCAACAGTCTCGCGCTTGCTTACCTCGGCACCACGGCCAGCAAGGAGCGTCAGAAGACGATCCTCGAGGAGGCCGCGGACACCGGCAAGACCGCCCCGGCCACCGGCAGCGCGCCGCCGAGTCCGCCGGCCCAGGCCCCGCCGGTCGCGCCCGCCACGGCACCGGCGTCCACTCCGGCGCCGGCGCCCGCACCGGCACCTGCGCCGAAGTAGCAGGCGGCCGCGCGGGCGCGACTTTCCGATGTTTGCCGACGTGGTGGAATTGGTAGACACACTAGCTTGAGGGGCTAGCGCCGCAAGGCGTGTCGGTTCGAATCCGACCGTCGGCACCAAAAACTACGACCGCGCTGCTACAATGACGCACTCTCGTCGGGGGCAGGTCGGAGCGATCTGCCTTTTTTACGGCACTCGCGCATGCTGCTGAATTACCTGCCCATCCTGATCTTTCTGGTGGTGGCCGCCGCGCTCGCCGCGGTCCTGCTCACGCTCGGCACGGGCCTCGGGCGCTACTTCGCGCGCTTTCATGGCGACCGCGCCAAGCTCTCGCCCTACGAGTGCGGCTTCGAGGCGTTCGAAGACACCCGCATGAAGTTCGATGTGCGCTACTACCTGGTGGCGATCCTGTTCATCGTCTTCGATCTCGAGATCGCGTTCCTGTTTCCGTGGGCGGTGGCGCTCGCGAAGATCGGGCTCGCCGGCCTGATCGCGATGGGCATATTTCTCGCCATCCTCGTGGTGGGCTTCATCTACGAGTGGCGCAAGGGAGCGCTCGAGTGGGACTAGCGGTCGCCGAGGGCCCGGAGACCTTCGCGCAGCGCGGGTTCGTCACGACCCAGCTGGACTCCCTCATCAACTGGGCACGCACCGGGTCGCTGTGGCCGATGACCTTCGGGCTCGCCTGCTGCGCCGTCGAGATGATGCATGCGGGCGCCTCGCGTTACGACCTCGACCGCTTCGGGGTGGTGTTCCGGCCGAGCCCACGCCAGTCGGACGTCATGATCGTAGCTGGCACGCTGGTCAACAAGATGGCGCCGGCGCTGCGCAAGGTCTACGACCAGATGGCCGAGCCGCGCTGGGTGATCTCGATGGGCTCGTGCGCGAACGGCGGCGGCTATTACCACTATTCCTACTCGGTCGTGCGTGGCTGCGACCGCATCGTACCGGTCGACGTGTACGTGCCGGGCTGTCCGCCGACGGCCGAAGCGCTGGTCTACGGCATCGTACAGCTGCAGAAGAAGATCGCACGCACCAGCACCATCGCGAGATAGGCGGATGAAGGGGACGGACGACAAGAGCGAGGCGGTCGAGGCACTCGCGGGGAAGGTCGACGCGCGGCTCGCGACGAGCGTGCGGCGAGTACCCG
>DASXKA010000097.1:0-6515 GCA_036497085.1 Steroidobacteraceae bacterium
ACTCGCCGGGCACGTTCGGCAGCTGTACGCCGATCTCGAGCGGCGCGGACTCAGGGTCCGCCCGCACGTATGGTTATCCGAGGAGTGGTTTTCTCCGGACGGCGTTCCGGGGATCGCCATGCCCTTCTACCTCGCGCACCCGCGCCTCGAGCGGCTCGAGCGGCGCATCATGCAGGAGGCCGAAGGCGGAGACTCCCGTCTGCTCATGCGTATCCTGCGCCATGAGGCCGGACACGCAATCGACAACGCCTACCGCCTGCGCCGGCGGCGGCGCTGGCGCGAGGTGTTTGGACCCGCCTCGCTCCCCTATCCGGCGCGCTACCGCGCGCGCGCGGGCAGCCGCCGCTACGTGCAACATCTCGGGGAGTGGTACGCGCAGGCGCATCCGACCGAGGATTTCGCCGAGACCTTCGCAGTGTGGCTCGCGCCCAAGTCCGGCTGGCGCAAGAGCTACCAGGGCTGGGCGGCGCTGCACAAGCTGAAGGCGGTCGATGAGCTCATCGCGAGCGTGCGCGGCAGTCGCCCCCCCGTAGCCAACCGCACCCGCATCGAGCCGCTCGATCTCAATACCCGCACGCTCGCGCAACACTACCGCCGCAAGCTCAAGCACAACCGACTGATCCGCCGCGGGCTCGCCGACGAGCTGCTGCAGCGTGCTTTCGGCCACGAGCGTGCCCGCCGCAGCACCCCGCAGGCGGCGACCCTGCTGCGCGCACACGCGCGGCGCCTCACTGCCGTGGTGGCGCGCGCGCTCAAGGCGGAGCCTTACAGCGTCGAGCAGATCCTGAGCATGCTGATCGAGCGCAGCGAGCACCTCGCGCTGTATGTGCGCGGCAACCGCCGCGATGCGCTGCGCTACTCGCGCTGGATGCTCGAGCGCCTCACGGGACTGTATTCCCAGGGTGAGACTCCGCACCTGCCCTTATGAGGCGACTGCGCACGCTCGTCGTGGTGCACGCGAGCCTGGTGCCACCGGAAAATCTCGAAGGCCACAGCGACAAGGAAATCGAGGAGTGGCGCACCGAGTACGACGTCACCTCGACACTGCGCCAGCTCGGTCACGAGGTGCGCTGCGTGGGAGTCCTCGACAGCCTCACGGAGCTGCGCAGCGCGATCGCCGACTGGGAGCCGGACATCGTCTTCAACCTGCTCGAGGAGTTCGATGGCATCGTCACCTACGACCAGCACGTGGTGGCTTTCCTCGAGCTGATGCGCCAGCCCTATACCGGCTGCAACCCGCGCGGACTGCTGCTGTCGCGCGATAAGACGCTCGCCAAGCAGCTGCTCGCCTTCCACCGCATCGCGACGCCGCAGTTCGCGGTGTTCCGCCGCGGCGCGCGCTTCCACGTGCCGCGCAAGCTGCGTTTTCCGCTGTTCGTGAAGTCCACGGTCGAGGATGCCTCGCTCGGTATTGCCCAGGCATCGGTGGTGGAGGATGCGGCGCGGCTCAGGGAGCGCGTCACCTTCGTGCACGAGCAGATCAAGTCCGACGCTCTGGTCGAGGAATACATCTCGGGCCGCGAGCTTTACGTCGGGGTGATGGGCAACGAGCGTCTCACACGGCTGCCGGTGTGGGAGATGGCGTTCGGCTCGATGCCGGACTCGCTCGCCGCCATCGCCACGCGCAAGGTGAAGTGGGACAAGCGCTACCAGGCCAGGTACGGCATCACGACCCACGCCGCCATCGATCTCCCGCCGGCGGTGCTGGCGGCGCTCGACCGGCTGTCGCGACGCATCTACCGGGCGCTCGGCCTCTCCGGCTATGCTCGCATGGACTTCCGGGTCAATGCCGAGGGGCAGGTGTACGTGCTCGAGGCCAACGCCAATCCCAATCTCGAGGCCGCCGAGGACTTCGCCGAGTCCGCCCGTACCGCCGGCACCGCGTACGGCGAGCTGCTCGAGCGCCTGATGGACTTCGGGCTCAAATACCGCGCGCAGTGGCGGGCCACCTATGGCTGAGGGCGCGCGCGCTGCTGCAAGGTTGTTGTCCGTGCTCTCCTGCGTTGCGGCGTTTGCAGCCGCCGGTTGCGCGAGCGGCCCGCCCAAGGCCACCGAGGCCGACCTCACGCTGATGCTCACCATGCTGCCGGGCCGCTACGACAACGGCGCGCAGGCCCAGGCGGACCTGCGTAGCGGCACACATCCGGCGCACGAGGCAGTCGCGCTGCTTATCCTCCACGTCTACACCCCGCGGCTCGGCCACTACGTCTATTACGCGCAGGAGTCGGCGGCCGACGACCCGCGCCGGCTCCTCGGCCAGAAGATGTACAGCTTCCAGCTGGATGAGAAGCGCGGCATCGTCGAGACGCTGTACGAGTTCGTCGAGCCGGGACGCTGGCGCGACGGCGCCCAGAGCAAGGAACTGTTCACCGCCGTGCAGATCGAGGACGTGCAGCCCGAGCTTTGCCAGCTGATCTGGAAGAAGCAGGGCGAGGGCTTCGTCGCCGCTCACGACGAGAAGGCCTGTCCCGACAGCGGCGGTGCCGTCGCGGTGCCGCAGATGGAGTTGACCGCCGCGGCGCTCGCGGCCGGCGATTACAAGTTCGTACGCAGAGGACGTTAGCCGGGATGAATACCGCTACGACCGCGCCAGGCGCGCCGGAGGATCTGGTCTACCCCAGGGAGCGCGTGCTCGGGACAGTCACGCTGGTTCTCGCAATCCTGGCGTGGCTCGCGCTCATCGTCGGAACCGTCGGCATTGCGCTCGCGTTGCTCGCACTCGCCGCTATCGGGTACCTCTTTACCCACTCCGCCCTGATCGCTCACGTCAAGGGGAACGGGGTGGAGCTCTCGTCCGAGCAGTTTCCCGATCTGCACGCTCAATTTCTCGCCTGCTGCAAGCGCCTCGGCATCGCTGACCCGCCCGAAGCGTACATCCTGAACGGGAATGGCGTGCTCAACGCCTTCGCGACCAAATTTCTTCGCGACCGCTACATCGTGCTGACGTCGGACATCGTCGATGCGATGCAGGGCAATGCCGAGGGCCTGCGGTTTTATATGGGGCACGAGCTCGGCCACCTGCGGATGAAGCACATCAGCAAGGCGCTGCTGCGCTGGCCAGTCCTGTGGCTGCCGCTGCTCGGCGCCGCCTACTCCCGTGCACGCGAGAGCACCTGTGACCGGCACGGGCTGGCGTGCAGCGGCTCCGGAGACTCCGCGGTTCAGGCCCTCAGCGTCCTGGCGGCGGGTCGGGCGCGCTGGCGGACACTCAATGTGGCGAGCTATGTCCGCCAGACCGAGCATTCGCGCGGCTTCTGGATGTCGTTCCACGAACTGATATCCGGGTATCCGTGGCTGACGAAGCGCGCGGTGAGAATGACGGACGAGGCGGCGGCGCCCGCGCGCAATCCCTTCGCCTACCTGGTGGCGGTCTTCGTGCCCTTCGGCGGTCGCCTTGGGGGTGGCTTCTCCTTTCTCATCATGGTTTACATCGTCGGCATACTCGCCGCCATTGCGATTCCGGCCTACCGGGACTACACGATCAGAACCAAGCTGACTGCCGTGGTCGCCGAGTCACAGCCGGCGCGCGAGCAGCTCGCAGCGTACTACCGGTCGAACCATCGGGTGCCCGAGACCCTCGAGGCCGCAGGCGTCGCCACGCAGCTCGCGGATGGCTCTCCTGTTTCACTGGACCCCAAGCGAATGGCGCTCACGGTGACGACCAAACACGGTGAGCTGGTGCTCGTGCCCGCCGATTCGCACGGACAGATCGTCTGGACGTGCACCAACGGTCAGGGCCTCAAGCCGGCCGAGCTGCCGCCAGCCTGTCGGAGTCCGATGAGATAGCCGCGGAATAATCGGCTAGTGAGGTGAGTCTTTCAGGTGCGTGTCGAGCCACTCGAACACCGCGTGATGCCACTGGACGCTGTCGGCGGGCTTAAGCACCCAGTGGTTCTCGTTCGGGAACACGAGCAGCCGGCTCTCGATGCCGCGGCGCTGCAGCGCGGTGAAGACGCCGAGCCCCTGAGAGTAGGGGATGCGGAAGTCCTGTTCGCCGTGGATGACGAGCATCGGCGTGCGCCACCTGGCGACGAAGTTGGCGGGGTTGAACTTCTCGTAGAGTTGCGGCGCGTCGTAGTAGGTGCCGCCCATCTCCCACTCAGGGAACCACAGCTCCTCGGTCGAGTAGTACATGATCCGCTGGTCCAGGATCCCGTCGTGGCTCACGAGGCAACGGAAGCGGTCCGGCCAGTTGCCCTCAATCCAGTTCATCATGAAGCCGCCGTAGGAAGCGCCGAGCGCGCACACGCGTTCGCCGTCGAGCCACTGATAGCGCTCGAGCGCCGCGGCGAGCCCCTTCTGCAGATCGACGAGAGGCTTGCCGCCCCAATCGCGGCTGATCGAATCGGTGAATTCCTGGCCGTAACCGGTGGAGCCGTGAAAATCCACGCCCACCACTGCGTAGCCATGGCCGGCGAAGACCTGCATGTTCCAGCGGTAGTGCCACTCGTTGCCCATGCTCCCCTGCGGGCCGCCGTGAACGATGAACGCCACCGGGAAGCGTTTGCCCGGCTCGAAGCCATAGGGCTTCATCGCATAGCCGTAGACCGTCTCGTCGTTCCAGCCCTTGAAGCTGAATTGCTCGAACTCGCTCAGCTGCCGCGCGGCCAGCAGCTCGTGATTCACGTCCGTGAGGCGCGCCGGGGCGCCGCCGCGGGCGGGGATCGAGTACAGGTCGGCGGGTCCGGCGAGGCTGGCGAGACTCACCACGATCGCGTCGCGCCCCGCCGCGTAATCGCCCACCTCGCCGCTGCCGACGAGCTTCGTCGGCGTGCCGGTCTTCACGTCGATCGAATAGAGCGCGTGTTGGCCGAGGTCGTCCACCGCCGCGAGCAGATGCTGTCCGTCGCGCGCGACCCCGAGGCGTCCGACCGAGCGGTCCCAGGAGGCGGTCAGCGCCCGCACGGCGCCGGTGTGCGCGCTGCGCAGCATCACGTGGAAGCGGTCGGACTCGAACCCGGGGCGATCCTGCGCCAGCCAGGCGAGGTCGCCGTTCGGGAGAAACACCGGCTGCGCGTCCCAGGCCGGATTGGCGGCGGTCAGATTGACCGGTTTCACCCCGCCGTCGACGGGCACCTGGTAGAGGTCGAAGTTGGTGGACCACGGCTCGGTGCGTCCCGCGATGCGGGCGGAGAACACGAGCGACGCGCCCTCGGGAGTGAAGGCGTAGTCCTCGTCGCCGCCGAAGGGCTTCCCCGGAATGTCCGCATCGAGCCCCCTGGACACGTCGACGGGGGTACCGGCAGTGCCGTTCGTGCCGAGCCGCGCGGTGAAGAGGTGCGAGCGCGTGCCGTCGCTCCAGGTGTCCCAGTGGCGGACGAACAGCCGCTCGTAGATGCGCCCGCTGGCCTTGTCCTTCTCCTTCGCGGCAAGGCGGTTCCTGGTACAGGCGAGATCGGCACAGTCCGGAAACACGGCCATGGAGAGCGCGAGCACGTTACCCCGCGGCGATACCTTGAGCGAGCCGACATCGAGCGAATAGTCGCTGACCCGCCGCGCCTCGCCCGAGGCGAGCGACAGCCGCCACACCTGCGAGCTGCCGCTGCGCTCGGAGAGGAAATAGATCGTGCGCGAGTCGGGAGCCCAGCGCGGGCTCGAATCATTCGCCTTGCCGTCGGTGAGCCGCACGGGCTCGCCGGGGTTGGCGAGATCGCGCAGCCAGAGGCTGGTGCGTCCCTTGTTCGCCTCGAGATCCGTCTCGCGCTGCACGTAAGCGACGCGGCGGCCGTCCGGCGCGACCTGCGGATCGCTCACGCGCTTGAGGACGACCAGGTCCTCGGCCGTGAACGGCGCGGCCGGCGCGCTCCACGCGGACGGCGGGCAAAGCGCGGCGAGCGCGCACACGAGTAGCCGGGCGGGAGACCTGGGGAGAGGCATGCGGGGTCTTTCAGCCGACTTCGTCGGCGGCGATGGTCCAGGGCTCGTCGTGCGCCGCGCGCAGCCAGTCCTGCAGCAGGCCGTCCTCGAGCACGGTGGCCATGTACCAGCGCGCGGTGTCGGAGACGCGCGCACCGTAGGTGTTGAATCGCAGCACCACCGGCGCATACATCGCATCGGCGATGGTGTACTCGGCCCCGAACAGCCACGGCCCGCCGGCGCCGAAGCGATGGCGGCAGTCGTTCCAGATCTCGTCGATGCGCTCGATGTCGGCCGCGAGCGCCGCAGTCATCGCGGTGCGGCGGTTGCGCGCCCGCGCGTTCATGGGCCAGAGCGCGCGCAGGCTGGCGAAGCCCGAGTGCATCTCCGCCGAGACCGAGCGCGCCAGGGCGCGCGCGTCGCTCCCGCGCGGCCAGCCCCGGCCGGTGAGCTCGGCAGCGTACTCACAGATCGCGAGCGAGTCCCACACGGCAAGCTCCCCGGCGCGCAGCACGGGTACCCGGCCGCTCGGGCCGTAGGTGTCGATCTGCTCGGGAGTATCGGCCTGGTCGAGCACGATGACGAGCTCGAGGAACTCCACGCCTAGGTGCTTGAGCGCCAGCCACGCGCGCAGCGACCACGAGGAGTAGTTCTTGTTG
>DASXKA010000098.1:0-5770 GCA_036497085.1 Steroidobacteraceae bacterium
GGGCCGTCACTGCAAGCGCCGAGCGTTCGCGCGCGATCAGCTCGCCCGCGCCGGCTTGAAGGAGCTGGTCTGCGATCCGCTCTCCGAGCGTCTCTGCCTCGGCGGCGCTGAGCGGAGCACCGCGCCGCGCGCTCGCCGTTCCGTGCGCGCGCAGCTCCCGTGACCCGTCGAGCGCGCACACGGCGGCCTGCAGGGTGAGCGTGTCGCCGCGCATCTCGGCGAGGGCGCCGAGCGGCACCTGGCAGCCTCCTTCGAGACGTCTGAGGAGCGCCCGCTCCGCGCTCACCGCGAGCCGCGCGCCGCGGTCGTCGAGCGCGCGCAGCCAGGGGAGCGTCGCCTCATCCCCCACGCGCGCGCACACGCCGATCACGCCCTGCGAGACGGCCGGCGGGAAGCGTTCCGCCGACAGATACTCCGTCACGTGCTGCGCGAACCCGAGGCGGGCGAGACCGGCCGCCGCCAGGATGATCGCGTCGTAGTCGCCGCCCTTCAGCCGCTCGATGCGCGTCGGCACGTTGCCGCGCAGCTCCACCGCCACGGTGTCGGGGCGGATGCGCGCCATGAAGGCGCGGCGCCGCAGGCTGCTCGTGCCGATGCGCGCGCGCGCCGGCAGCTCTGCAAGGGAGGTCCCGGCGCGCGTGAGCAGCGCATCGCGCGCGTCCTCGCGCGCGAGCGTCGCGGCCAGCTCGAGGCCCGGCGCGAGCGCGGTCGGCAGATCCTTGAGACTGTGCACGGCGATGTCGATCGTGCCCCCGGCGAGCGCCTCGTCGATCTCGCGCGTGAAGAAGGCACGGCCCCCGGTTTGCCACAGGGGCAGTTCGCGTTGGGCGTCGCCGGTGGTGCGAATGTGCACCAGCTCGAGCGGCGGCGCGCCGGACTGCGCGGCGAGCAGCGCCTGCACGTGCCGCGCCTGCCAGAGCGCGAGCGCCGAGCCACGCGTGCCGATGCGCAGTGCGCGCGCGCTCACGGCTCGCCCTGCGCGAGGAAGCGGTAACCGACTCCCCACACGGTGAGAAAATGGCGCGGGGTGGCGGGATCGCGCTCGAAACGCTTGCGCAGCCGCAGGATGAAATTGTCGACGGTGCGGGTCGAGGGAAAGACGTCGTAGCCCCACACGCGCTCGAGCAGGTCCTCGCGCGAGACGATCTGGCCGGCATGCTCCGCCAGCACCTTGAGGATCATCGCCTCCTTCTCGGTGAGCTCCTGCGCCTCGCCGTTCCAGGCGCGCGCGCGGAAGGCGCGGAAATCGACCTCGTTGCCGCCGAAGCGCAGCACCGCCGTGGCGGCGGTCGCCGAGGCGCTGCGGTACCAGTCCCAGCGCTTGAGGATGGCGCGCACCCGCAACAGGAATTCCTTCAGGTGAAAGGGCTTGGCGAGGTAGTCATCCCCGCCCGCCTCGAGCCCGCGCACCCGGTCGGCGGGATCGCCGCGCGCCGTGAGGAACAGCACCGGCGTGTTGTTGCCCTGATCGCGCAGCGTGCGGCACACGGTGAGGCCATCGAGCCCCGGCAGCATCACGTCGAGCACGATGAGCGCACAGCCCTGACCGCGCAGCCACTCGAGCGCCGCGCGCCCATCGCCCACCGCCGCGACCTCGTAGCCCTCGGCGCGCAGGTTCTCCATGACGCCGGCGGCGAGATGCGGGTCATCCTCGACCACGAGCACCCGGGCGGCAACTGGCGCGGGCGTACTCATGGGCGCGGCACCGCGGCCGCCGGCCAGGTGAGTACGAAGCACGCCCCCTGGCCGACGCCGGGACTCTCCGCGGTGACTCTGCCGGCCGCCAGCTCCATCAGTCGCTTCACGATGTAGAGCCCGAGCCCGGTGCCGTAGGGGCCGCCACCGCCGCCCGGGTGCAGGCGCGAGAATTTCTCGAACAGCCGCGGGCCGTCGGCGGGCCGGAAGCCGACGCCGCTGTCGCGTACCGCGAGCGCGACCTCGCCGTCGACGGCGCGGGCGCTGACGCTGACGCTGCCGCCGCCCACCGGGCTGACCGCCGCCAGCGCGTTCTCGAGCACATTCCTGACGATGACATCGAGCGCCAGCGGATCGGTGAGCACGTAAAGCCCCGCAGCGACCTCACTGCTGAGCGCGATGCGCTGCCCGCGCGCCCGTTCCTCGAGCGCCGCCACCACGCGCGCCACTGCGGTGGCGAGCTCCACGGGCTCGGAGCGCAGGTCCACGCGCCCGCGCTCGAGACGCACGCTCTCGAGGATCTGCGTCACCATCAGCTCCATGCGCGCAAGGTCCGAGAGCATGCGCTCGATCAGGGTGCGGGACTGCTCCGGCGCGAGCGGCCGCAGCGCGATGGTCTCGAGCGAAAGCTGCAGGCTCGCGAGCGGTGTCTTGAACTGGTGGGACACGAGCGCGAGGAAATCGTCCTGCTCCTCGAGCACGCGCGCCTCGGCGCGCAGTGCGCCTGCGATCACCGCGATGCAGACGCCGAGCGCCAGCAGGAAGAAGGCCCCTTCCCAGGCGTAGCGGTTGAGGCGGTGATACTCCTCGCTCTCGAGCGCCGCTTCGATCGTGGGCGCGAGGCTCGGCCGGCCGGCCGTCACCACGACGTCCGGCAGCAGCTCATGGAGACGCTCGGGACTCATGCCGGAGTCGAGCAGCGCCTGCGCGGCACGGGTCTGCGCGGCGTACTGGCCGCGCGCCGCCGCGACCTCCTCGACGGCGTTGGAGCGCTGGTCGAGCACCCAATAGCCTACCTGCACCGCCGACACGAGCACGAGCGCGAGTGCGGTGAGCTGAAAGACGCGGGTGGCTTTCATGGCGGGCCGCTCAGGCGCTGCCGGCGAGGGCGGCCGCGAGCGCCGCGGCGAATTCCTCGAGGTCCGCGCGCGAGTGCGCGAGCGAGAGGAAACAGGCCTCGTACGCCGAGGGCGGCAGATACACGCCGCGATCGAGCATGGCGTGAAACAGCGCGGCGAAGCGCCGCGACTCGCGCTCGCTCAGCGCTGCCGCGGTGCGCGGCGCGCCCTGCTCGTGCAACGACATCCAGAAGAGCGACCCGACGCGCACCAGGTTGACCGGATAGGGCGCGCGCGCCAGCACGGGCTCGAGCAGCCGCTGGAGCTCGGCACCGCACGCCTCGAGCCGCTGCCAGCCGGACTCGCGCTCGAGCAGGTCGAGCGTCGCGAGCCCCGCCGCCATGGCGACCGGATTCCCCGAGAGCGTGCCCGCCTGATAGGTATCCCCGTCCGGGGCGAGGCGCCCCATGATGCGGCGCTCGCCCCCGAAGGCGCCGACCGGCATGCCGCCGCCGATCACCTTGCCGAAGGTCGCGAGATCGGGGCGGATGCCGAGCAGCTCGGCGGCACCGCCGCGCGCCAGGCGAAACCCCGAGATCACTTCGTCGAAGATGAGCAGCGCGCCGTGCGCGCGCGTCGTGCGCCGCAGGGCCTCGAGGAACTCGCGCCGCTGCGGCAGCAGCCCGTGATTGGCGGGCACCGGCTCGATGATGACTGCGGCGATGTGCGCGCCATCGGCCTCGAACAGCGCCGCGAGCGCCGCCTCGTCATCGAGGGGCAGCACGCGCGTGCAGCCGGTGAAGGCCTGCGGCACGCCGGCCGAAGAGGGTCGACCGAGGGTCGCGAGCCCCGAGCCCGCCGCGACCAGCAGGTGATCCGCGTGCCCGTGGTAGCAGCCGGCGAACTTGACGATCAGGTCGCGCCCGGTAAAGGCGCGCGCCACGCGGATCGCGCTCATCACCGCCTCGGTTCCCGAGGACACGAAGCGCACCTGCTCCGCTGCCGGGTAGGCGGCCGAGACGCGCTCGGCCAGTTCGACCTCCGCCTCGCACGGGGCGCCAAAGGTCGTGCCGCGCTCGAGCGCCGCGCCGATCGCGCTGACGACCGCCGGGTGTGCATGGCCGGCGATCAGCGGGCCCCACGAGCCGACGAGATCGAGGTAGGTGCGTCCGTCGGCATCCGTCACGCGCGCACCGGAACCGCGCGCGATGAAGAGCGGCGTACCTCCCACGGCGCGGAAGGCGCGCACCGGTGAGCTCACTCCGCCCGGAATCACGCGACAGGCGCGCTCGTAGAGTCTGGCGGAGCGTTCGGGTGCGGTCATGGCTCGTCCTTCATGGCGGCGGCACGGACGCGCCCGGGCTTTGCCGCATCGAAGAATGCGTCGACGGCGTCCGCGCTGGCGTGCACCGCGGCGGCGCGCAGCCCCGCGAGCGGCAGGTGCGCGAGCCGGTGCGCCACCGCGCATCCCAGGCGCTCGAGCTGCACGCGCTGCCGCTCGTCGAGCGTGCGCAGCTCATGGCGCAGTGCGCGTGCCACCTCTTCGGCGGCGATCTCCTCGAAGCGGGCGCGCAGATCCTGCAACCTCGGGCCGAGCGCGCGCGTGGCGAGCTCCGCCCGCAGGTGCGCGAGGCGCTCGTCGATCGCCGCGCGTACCGGCGCGAGCCGCAGCAGCTGCGCGAGGCGCTGCCCCTGCGCCGCCTCGATGAGCTGCTCCATGCCGACGCGCTCGAGTCCCGCGCGGCGGGCCGTTTCGGCGTCGACATTGGGTGGCACGCCGAAATCGACGAGCAGCGGCGGCCGGTCAGTCGCGGCGCCGCCGGCGACGCGCAGCCGCGCGAGCGCGTCGCTATCGAGCACCGGACCGCTGCCGCCCGCCGCCAGCACCAGCGCGGCGAGCGGCGGCGGGGCGTTGCTAAACTCATCGAGCGACAGCAGCGTGGCGGAGACCGATTGCGCGAGCTCGCGCGCGGTGCCGAGAGTGCGGTTGACGATGGTGAGCGGGACGTGCGCGGCGTGCAGCAGCGCCGCGCAGCGCCGCGTCATGGGCGAGACTCCGAGCAGCGCGGTGGCAGCGGGCGCGCCATCGAGGTGTTTGAGCACGCGCTCGGCGGCGAGGTCGCCGAGGGAAGGAGTGCGCACACGGGCGGTCATGCGCTGCACGCGCCGCGCCATGCCGAGCGCCTCGCCGATCAGACGATCGAGCAGCGGGCCGCAGGTATGGGCGGCGCGCGACTCATCCCACGCATTGCGCAGCTGGGCGGCAATCTCCTGCTCGCCGGTCTGCGCCGAGTCGAGCCCGCAGGCGAGCAGGAACAGATGCTCGACCGCCGCCTCACCGGTCCAGGCACGCAGCGCGCGCGCCGCCTCGCCGGGTAGCGAGTCGCGCCCGGTGAGGACCGCGAATACGTCGGGGCGGGAATCGCCGGCCGGGCTGCCGTCGTGCGTCGCGTACACGACCTCGACGCGGTTGCAGGTGCCGACGTAGAGAATTTCGGCGGCGTTGAGGCGTGCGCGCAGCTCCGGCAGGCGCGCCGCGACCTCCGCCCGCGGCACGGCGAAGCGCGCGACCTCCTCTACGCCAGCGTGGCGATAGGACAGGCCCACGACACCGATCTGGTGCATTGCGGCAGCTTAACCGTGCCTCAGCAGGGCGAATGTCACCGAATGGTCACGGACCTGGCTTCGCGGCGCAAGGAGTGTGCTGGCCGTCCGGTCCTGACGACAGCAGGCAGCCCCCGGGGTAGCTGGACTCAACCGGCGGCCACCGCGTAGCCACGGACGATGCTGGTGTCATTTCCTGCGGATTTTCCCGATGATTCGTTCGGTAATCGAACGTTCCGGGCGCAACAATTGATCCACAGTCGCGCGCAAGTACGGACTCAATTGGCGGCGCGCATAACTGGCATAGCCGGCCGCGCGCAGCTCGCCGAGGGTGTGGCTGTAGTCCGCAAGGATGGTTGCGTAGAAGAACCTTCCAGCACGGACCGCGCCCACACGTGTTGACGACGAGAACC
>DASXKA010000099.1:0-2650 GCA_036497085.1 Steroidobacteraceae bacterium
GCGCGCGAGGATCTGGCGCTGGAGGCGGCCTTCTGGGCGCAGCTGCCGGGCAACTTCGCGCTGCGGCCGCGCAAGGCTCCGATCACCTCGCGGAATTTCGCGGCGATGGTGCCCTTTCACAACTATCCCGTCGGGCGCGCCGGCGGCAATCACTGGGGCGAGGCGCTGACACTGCTCTCGACCCGCGCTCGCTCGCCCTACTACTTCTCCCTGCACGCCAGCGATCCGGCGGAGCCCGACGGCGGCAGCCGCAAGGACACCGGACACACGTTCATTTGTGGGCCGACGGGCTCCGGCAAGACCGTATTCATCGGCTTCCTGGTCGCCATGCTCGAGCGTCAGGGCGCAACGCAGATCATCTTCGACAAGGATCGCGGCCTCGAGATCCTGGTGCGCGCGCTGCGCGGCGAGTATCTCGCCCTGAAGCAAGGCGTTGCGACCGGGTTCAACCCGCTGCAGCTGCCGCCAACGCCTGGGCACACGGAGTTCCTCAAGGCCTGGCTGCACCTGCTGGTGCGCCCGGGCGGCGGCGCCGCGCTGACGGCCCGCGAGGACCGCGACCTCGAGCAGGCGCTGCGCGGCACGCTCTCGCTCGCCGCTCCCGCGCGGCGCCTGTCACGCCTGCTCGAGTATCTCGACCCGACCGACGCCGAGGGCCTGCACGCGCGGCTCGCGCGCTGGTGTGAGGTGAGTCGCGGAGACTACGCGTGGGTCTTCGACAACCCGCACGACTCGATCGTCGCGCGCCTCTCCGGCCGGCCGATCGTGGGCTTCGATGCGAGCGAGTTCCTCGATCACGAGCTGACGCGCGCGCCGGTAACGCTCTACATGTTCCACCTGGTGCGACAGCTCCTCGACGGCCGGCGCCTCGTGTGCTGGATGGACGAGTTCTGGCGGCTGCTCGCCGATCCGGCGTTCGAGAGCTTTGCGCGCGAGGGTCCCAAGACCTGGCGCAAGCTCAACGGCGTGATGTGCCTGGCGACGCAGAGCACCAGCGATGTCCTCGGCAGCCCGATCAGCCGCACCATCATCGAGCAGACGGCGACCAAGGTGTTCTTTCCGAACGCCGACGCCAGCGCCGACGAATACTGCGGCGGTTTCGGGCTCAGCGAGCGCGAGTTCCGGCTGATCAAGGAGCAGCTCGAGCCGGGCTCGCGCTCGTTCCTGGTAAAGCAGGGGCACCACAGCATCGTCTGTCGGCTCGATCTTCAGGGCTTCGAGGGTGAGCTGGCGGTGATCTCCGGTCGTGCGCGCCACCTCGAACGCCTGCAGCGGCTGCTCGAGGAGCACGGCGGCGACCCGGAGCGCTGGCTGCCGGTCTTCATGAGTACCTGCCAACAGCAATGAGCCTCAAACCCACTCTATATAAGAGGAGTCGCCATGGACCGGAAACAGACGCGTTTTGTTGTCTCGGCGTCGTTGCTGCTGATGCTGAGTGCGCCGGCTGCACACGCGCAGTTTGCCGTGATCGATGTCGCCGCCGTGACCCAGCTCGTGTCGCAAGTGCAGCAGCTCGAGCAGCAGCTCGCCACGGCTCGCAGCCAGCTGACGCAGGCGCAGGCGGAGTTTCAGGCCATGACGGGCAGCCGCGGAATGCAGGCGCTTCTCGGCGGAACCGTGCGCAACTATCTGCCGCCCGACTGGGCCACCCTCGAGGGAGTTGTGCAGGGCGGGACCGCCGGCGCCTATGCGGCGCTGCTGGCCGAGGTGACACGAGCAGCCCGAGCCAATGCGGTGCTCAGCGCGCAGCAGCTGGCTGCGCTGCCGGTTGGAGCCGGTCAGTCCTTGCAGGCGGGGCGCCAGTCGGCGGCGTTGCTTGAGTCGCTCACCCACGAGGCGCTCGCCAACAGCAGTCAGCGCTTCGCGGCGCTACAGCAGCTGATCGACACGATCGGCTCTGCCAATGACCAGAAATCGATTCTCGAGCTCGGGGCGCGCATTGCCGCCGAAGGCGGCATGCTCGAGAACGAGCACACCAAGCTCGAAGGGCTCTACCAGAGCACCCAGGCCGAGCAGTGGGTGAACGCGCAGCGCGCGCGCGAGCTGATCGTGGCCGGCCACGGGCAGTTCGCCGGCCGTTTTCAGCCGCACCCCTGAGCGCCGGGCAGGGGCCGTGGGCTTCTTCGAGACCTTCTGGAGCTGGCTCGAGGGCCAGTTGAGCTCGTACATCGGCACGAATACCGCGCTCGTCGCAGCGGCGCTCGAGCCCGCCATCGTGACGCTTGCGGGCGTGTACGTGATGGTGTGGGGCTACCTGCAGCTCACGGGGCGAATCGAGGAGCCACTGGTCGCGGGGCTGAGAAGGCTGGTACTGCTTGCGCTGGTCCTTGGCGGCGCGCTGCACCTGTGGCTCTACAACACGGTCATCGTCGACGCCTTCTACCGGGCGCCGGCGGAGCTCGCGAGCGCCGTCGTCGGCGCCCCCGATCCGGTGGCCACCCTCGACGCCATCTGGACCCAGGGGGGAGCCGTGGCCGGCTACCTGTGGAACAACGGCGGAGTCTTCAACGGCGACTTCGGCTACTACGTCGCCGGCGCGATCGTGTGGGTATTGATGGGACTCGTGTGCGTCTACACGATGTTCCTCATTGCGCTCTCGAGCATCGCGCTCGCGGTACTGTTGGCGCTCGGGCCGCTCTTTATCGCGCTG
>DASXKA010000100.1:0-3029 GCA_036497085.1 Steroidobacteraceae bacterium
GTGGGCCAAGGAGCTCGCGCGCTTCGGGATCCGCGTGGGGGCGGTCGCCCCGGGCTTCGTGCGCACGCCCATGGTCGAGGGCATGAAGCCCGAGGCACTGGCGCGCATGACAGCTCCGATCCCCCTCGGCCGCCTCGGCGAGCCCGATGAGATCGCACACGCCGTCGGCTTCATCTTCGAGAACGACCTCTTCACGGGGCGCTGTGTGGAGGTCGACGCGGGTCTGCGGATCTGACTGCAGATTTGAGTGCGATGCAAAAATATCGCCATGAGTATCTTAGAGTAACTACGTATTAAATATCAGATTCCTCAATAACTTATATAGATATTACTGAACCGGATCATTGACACTTAAATTTCTCTTGCACTGCATACAAAAACGGGTAGAATGCCCGGCCATGGAAACCCCATACCGGAGCACACACATGATCGACCGTAACTTCGACCCCAGCACCCTGATCAATGCGACCCGTGAGGCTTTCGCGCCCGTCCTCAAGGCGCAGCAGGAAGGCTTCAAGACCCTCGAGCGCCTGGCGCGCCTGCAGTACGCCGTCGCCGGCGACGTCCTCGAGTCGAGCCTCGCTCGCGTAAACGCGACGTTTGCGGCCACCACGGCCAGCGAGCTCATGAGCAAGCAGACCGAGCTCCACACGCAGCTGGTGGACAAGCTGCGCGATCGCGCCGAGGAGTTCTCGACGGTCACGTCCGAGATCCAGGCGAAGTTCAGCCAGATGGGCAATGAGTTCGCCTCGAAGGCAGTGCACGCCCGCAAGGCGGCCTGATATCTTGGCGGTATCCCGCGCCCGGGGGTGACGGCATCCCCGGGCGCGATCTTTCCGGGGACTCCGCCCTTGACGACCCACACGAATAAGAAGCCCGACGCGCCGTCCGGCGCCGGGCCTGAATTGAAAGCCGACGTCGAGCGCAACCTGCGCGCCCAGCTCGCCGCCCTCACCGGCGGCCTGGCACCGGATGACTACACGCGCGCGTGGTGGGAGTGGTACCTCAATGTCGCCACCCACCCTCCCCGCCAGGCCGACCTGGCGCGCAGCGCGTACGAGAAGATGGTCGACAGCTGGCAGTTCGCCGCCCAGGCCGCCTCCGGTGAGCCGCTCTCCCCCGGCCACGAGGACAAGAGCTTTGCGGACCCCGCCTGGAACGTCTGGCCGTTCAACGTCTATGCCCGCGCCTACAACAACTGGGCGAGCTGGTGGCATCAGGCCCTCACGCACCCCGGCAGCACCGATCACGGACTGGCGCGCGCCAGCTTCGCCGGGCGGCTGCTGATCGATGCCGCATCCCCGGCGAACTTTCTGCAGACCAATCCGGAGCTCCTGCAGCGCACGGTCGCGGAATCGGGTCAGAATCTCATCCGGGGGCTCAAGCACTGGGTCGAGGACGTGCAGCGCATGTCGGGCGGCGGCGGCGGCACACCGGCGAGCGAGCACTTCGAGGTCGGCAAGGACGTGGCCGTCACGCCCGGCAAGGTCATTTTCCGCAACCGCCTGATCGAGCTGCTGCAGTATTCCCCGCAGACTCCGAGCGTCTGCGCCGAGCCGGTCCTGATCACGCCGGCGTGGATCATGAAGTACTACATCCTCGATCTTTCGCCGCAGAATTCCCTGGTGCGCTACCTCGTCGAGAAGGGGCACACCGTTTTCATGATCTCCTGGAAGAATCCCGACGCGACCGACCGGGAGCTCGGGCTCGATGAGTACGTGCAGCTCGGCTTCCTCGATGCGCTCGCCGAGGTGCGCCGCGCCGTCCCGGATCACAAAGTACATGCCGTCGGCTACTGCATCGGCGGGACGCTGCTCGCGATCGCGGCCGCGCGCCTCGCCGCCGCGCACGATCACTCGCTCGCCTCGGTGTCGCTGTTGGCCGCCCAGGCGGATTTCAGCGAGCCCGGGGAGCTCTCGGTATTCATCACGCCGAGCCAGATCGCGATGCTCGAGGCGATGATGAACAAAACCGGCGTGCTCGAGAGCGAGCGCATGGGAGGGGCGTTCGCGCTGCTGCGCTCGCGCGATCTCATGTGGGGGCCGGCGGTCGATCAGTACGTGCGCGGCGAGCGCCCCAAGGTCAACGATCTCATGGCCTGGAACGCCGACGGCACGCGCATGCCGTGCCGCATGCACAGCGAATACCTGGAGCGGCTGTACCTCAAGAACGAGCTCGCCAAGGGCGAGTTCACCTCGGGCGGCGGGCCGGTGGACCTGAAGAAGCTGCGGCTGCCGATGTTCGTAGTCGGCACCGAGACCGACCACGTGGCGCCCTGGCATTCGGTATACAAGCTGCGCGAATTGACCCGCAGCCCCGACTACACGTTTCTCCTCACGAGCGGCGGACACAACGCCGGCATCGTCAGCGGCCCGGTGCATCCGCGCCGCCGGCATCGCCTGCTCACGTGGTCGGACGCGACGACGACGCTCGCGCCCGACGAATGGCACAAGCGCGCGCCGCTGCACGAGGGCTCCTGGTGGCCTGCGTGGGAAAAGTGGCTGAGCGAGCACTCCTCCGCCAGACAGGTCGCCGGGCGCGCACTGTCGCCCACCGGTGCGGGCAAGGGTGCGCTCGAGGATGCCCCCGGAAGCTACGTGCGCGGCTGAGACTTGAGCCGCGGGGTGATTGGACGCACGCCGAAAATCGGCGTACTAATGTGCCGCAAAGTCAGAGCCTGATCAGAAGGAAACGGTGTACAGGCCATGAGCACCGCTAATCGAGTCGCATACGTCACCGGGGGCATGGGCGGCATCGGCACGGCAATCTGCCGGCGCCTGGCGAAGGAGGGCTACGCGGTCATCGCCGGGTGCGGACCCGGCTCGCAGCGCAAGGACCGCTGGCTCGCCGAGATGCGCGCCGAGGGGCTGAACATGCACGCCTCGGAGGGCAACGTGTCCGACTGGGAGTCCACCAGGCGCGCCTTCGAAGTGGTGCGTGCTGAGGTCGGGCCGATCGACATTCTGGTGAACAACGCCGGGATCACCCGCGACGGCATGTTCCAGAAGATGACCAACGACATGTGGCAC
>DASXKA010000101.1:0-6924 GCA_036497085.1 Steroidobacteraceae bacterium
TGCGCGCTGCGCGGCTCGGCGCGCGGCACCGCATCGGGGATGCCGGCGATGTCGCCGGGCGGCGCTGGCACCGGGACGGGCCCGGGCAGGGGCGGCGGCCGGGGGCGTGTCGTGGCGCAGGCGGCCAGCGCCACCGCGAGCAGTGCCGCGAGGCCCGCGCGCACCGAGGGCAGCGAGTGTGGCGTGCCGCTCACGGCTGAGTTGCGTGCACGCGCGCCGCGACGGCCGTGGCGAGGTCGTACACGGTCATGGCATAGCGCGCGCTGTGGTTGTAGCGGGTGATGACGTAGAAATTATGGAACCCGACCCGGTACGCGGGGCCATCGCTCTGCTCGGCGGAGATCAGCACCGCGGGCGTGTCGGGCGGGACGTCCAGGTTCACCTTGATGCCGTGCGCGCCGAGAGAGCCGACGGTCTCATTGAGGTCGAGATTGTGGGTCTCGATCTCGAAGCTCGGGTCGGGATCGAGCGTGGTCTCGGCCAACACCGGCGCTCCGGGTTTCCAGCCCCATTCGTGCAGATAGTTGGCGACGCTCGCCAAAATGTCGTCCCAGCTGCTCCACAGGTCGCGCTTCTTGTCGTTGTCGGCGTCCACTGCGTAGCGCCGGTAGACCGACGGCATGAACTGCGGCACCCCCATGGCGCCGGCGTAGGAGCCGCTCGTGGTGAGCGGATCGAGCTTGCTCTCCCGGGTGAGCAGCAGGAATTGTTCGAGCTCGCCGCGGAAGTAGCTGGCCCGCGGCGGATAATCGAACGCCAGCGTGGCGAGCGCATCGAGCACCCGGTACTTGCCGGTCGTGCGTCCGTAGAAGGTCTCGACACCCACGATCGCTACCAGGTACTCGGGCGGCACCTGGTATGTGGCGGCGATATGCTCGAGTGCCAGCCGATGATCGAGCCACAACTGCACGCCCTTCTCGATGCGCTCGGGCGTCATGAAGCGCTCGCGGTATTCCCACCAGGGCGCCACGCGCTCGAGCGGCCGGCCCATGATATCGAGCACCTTCGGCTGCGGCTGCGCCTTCTCGAGCAGCACCACCACGGACTTGCGGCTCCAGCCGTCGTGGCTCACGACCTCGTCGATCCACTGGGCAATCTCCGGCCGGTTCACGTTGAAGGGAGCCGCGGTCAGCTCGGCGGGCGCAGGGGTGGCCGGTGGCGCAGCCGCCGCCGCCGGGGTCGCGGGCGGCTCGGTGGGCGGTTGCTGCGCAGCGGTGCCGTGCACGACGAGCGCAGCGCAGCCGAATGCCGCAAACAGAGCGTGACGCCAGTAGATCAAGATGGATCCGTGCCCGCTCAGGAGCCGACGAGCTTCCGCCGGGAGTAGAGCGCCATGAGAATACCGAAGCCGGCGAGGAGCGTCACGACCGAGCTGCCGCCGTAGCTCACGAGGGGCAGGGGCACGCCGACCACCGGGAGGAGCCCCGTCACCATGCCGGCGTTGATCAGCACGTAGACGAAGAACGTGAGCGCGATGCTGCCGGCGAGCAGCCGCGCGAACGTGTCCTGCGTCTGCGTGGCGAGAAAGAGCGAGCGCGCGACGACGAACAGATAGAGGAGCAGCAGCAGCATCAGCCCCAGCAGGCCGAACTCCTCGCCCACGACGGCGAACACGAAGTCGGTGGAGCGCTCGGGCAGGAACTCGAGTTGCGCCTGGCTGCCGTTCATCCAGCCCTTGCCGAAGACGCCGCCCGAGCCGATCGCGATCTGCGACTGGATGATGTGATAGCCCGCGCCGAGCGGGTCGGTCTGCGGGTCGAGGAAGGTGAGCACGCGGCGGCGCTGATAGTCGTGCATGAAGCTCCAGCCGAACCAGGCGCACGCCGCGCCGAGGAGCAACAGCGCCACCATCACCCGCACGCGCAGTCCCGCGAGCACGATCACGAGCGCGCCCGCCACCGCGATCAGCGCCGCGGTTCCGAGGTCCGGCTCGAGCGCAACCAGACCCACCGGCAGCAGGATCAGTCCCGCGAGCGCGACCAGCGACAGCGGACTCGGCGGCAGCGCCCGCTCGTGCATGTACCAGGCGCAGGTCATCGGCACGGCGAGCTTCATGAGCTCGGAGGGCTGGAAGCGGAACAGTCCGAGATTGAGCCACCGTTGCGCCCCGAGGCCGGTGTGGCCGAACGCCGCCACCACGAGCAGCAGAAACACCCCGGCGGCGTATAGCCAGGGCGTCGAGCGGCGCAGGAAGTTGGGATTGACCCGCGCCAGCAGCAGCATCGCCACCGTCCCGAGGATGATGCGCATGACGGTGCGCACCACCGTCGCCGTGCTCTGGCCGGAGGCGCTGTAGAGCACGATCAGGCCGAACGCCGCGATCAGCCCGAGTCCCATCACGAGCGGGCCGTCGATCTTCAGCGCGAACAGCACGCTCGTCGCTCCGGTGAGCGTGCGCCGGGTGCGCGAGCCGTAGGGAACTTCCTCGTACATCATGTGTGGCCCGGCGCGAGTGCGGCGGGCGCCGCGGCAGTAGTGGCGGTGCCGGCGGCGGGAGCGCTGACCGGAGGGGGGGCGGTAACAGGCGCGGGCTTGACTTTGCCTTCCGCGTCGAGAAGGTAGGCGTCCATCACCTTGCGCGCGATGGGCGCGGCGTTGCTCGCGCCGAAGCCCGCATTCTCGACGAGCACGGCGATCGCAATGCGCGGCGCCTGCGCCGGCGCGAAGGCGATGAACCAGGCGTGATCCCGCAGCCGCTCGGGGACAGTTCTCGCGTTGTACTTGGCGTTTTGCGCGACCGTGTATACCTGCGCCGTTCCGGTTTTTCCGGCCGCCTCATACGCAGCGCCCTTGAAGGCGACCCAGGCGGTGCCGCAATAGCGCGTGCAGTGCGTGGCGCCGACCATGGCATCGATCACCACGCGCCAATCGGCAGCGGACACGCCCTTGATCGGGGCACCCTCGACCGGGGCGAGCCAGTGCACTTGGCCGCCCGCGCGCATACCCTTCACCACCCGCGGGTGATAGTTGCGGCCGCGCTCGGCCAGGATTCCCGTGATGTGCGCGAGCTGCAGCGGGGTCACCAGCAGGTAGCCCTGCCCGATGCCTATGTTGACCGTCTCACCGGGAAACCAGGTCTTGTCCTCCGGCTTCTTGAACGCCTGGCGCTTCCACTCTGGAGTCGGCAGCAGGCCCGCCTTCTCGCCGCCGATGTCGATGCCGGTGGGCTGCCCGTAGCCAAACGGCTCGAGGAAGGCCGCCATACGGTCGATTCCGAGCGTCGAGGCGAGCCGGTAGAAGAACACGTCGGAGGAGCGGGAGATCGCCTCCGGCAGGTCGAGCCAGCCGCGCGGCTCGTCCTTGTCCGCGCGCCACACGTGGCGGCTGCCCGGCAGCGAGAACACGGCGTTGCAGAACACCCGGGTGTCCGCTTCGAGCGTGTGGTCGGTGAGCGCGGCAAGCCCGAGCACCGGCTTGATGGTCGAGCCGGAGGGGTACGTGCCACGGAGCGCGCGGTTGAAGAGCGGCCGGTCGTCGTCGTTCGCGAGGCCAGAGTATTCGGCCGTGGTGATGCCGCGCGCGAACAGGTTGGGGTCGAAGCCCGGCAGGCTGACGAGCGCCAGCACATCGCCGTCGGTGGGATCGAGGGCCACCACCGCACCGCGGTGCCCGGCGAGCGCGGCTTCGGCCGCGCGCTGCAGCTTGAGGTCCATCGACAGCAGGATGTCCTCGCCCGCGGCCGGTGCGCGGGTGCGCAGGTTGGGCACGAAAGCCCCCTGACGCTCGACCGAGCGGCCCTGGGCGTTGACCAGCACCTCGCGGAAGCCGTTCTTGCCGTGCAGCTGGTCCTCGAAGGTGCTCTCGACCCCGAGCTTGCCGATGAGCGCGGTGCCGGCGTAGGCGGCGCGGTCGATGTGCTTCAGGTCCTGCTCGCTGATCGCGCCCACGTAGCCGAGCGCGTGCACCGCGAGGTCGCCGTTCGGGTACCAGCGCGTCTGGCGCGTCTTGATGTCGATCCCCTGAAACTCGAAGCGCCGCACGGCGAAGCGCGCCACGTCCTCGTCCGACATGTGCAGCCGTATCGGCACACCGTCGAAGCTGCGGCTCGAGGCGATGGTGCGCATCAGCTCGTCGAGCTCGTCGGCGCGCAGCAGGCCGATCGCGACCAGCCGCGCGAGCGTGCCGCGGATGTCCGGCACCTCCTCGGGCACGAGCTCGAGCTGGTAGGCGGGCTGATTGGCGGCGACGACCTCGCCGTTGCGGTCGACGATCAGGCCGCGTGCGGCCGGGATCGGCTCGGTGCGCACCCGGTTGCCCTGCGAGAGATCCGAATAATACTCGTGCCGCACCACCTGCAGCAGGATGAGGCGCGCGATCAGACCGAGGGTCGCGACAGCCATGAGCGCACCGACGGCCAGCGCACGCCGATCGAACATGCGCTGCTCGCCCCAGTGATCCTTGATGCGGACCGCGGGCACGGCTGCTTACCCCTCGCCGCCTGTCATGTGTACCGGCTCTCGCCGTAGGAGAGCATGGCGGCGGCCGGCGGCCACACGAGCGCCCCCGTCAGGCAGTGCACCCAGCGCAGCGGGCTGGTCGCGGGATGCCCGGTCCAGCCGTCGATGGCAAATACCACGAACTCGTAGAAGACGAGAGTCGCGAACACCAGCAGCGACTGCTGGAAGGCCGGCTTGGAGCGGATGCGCTGGTGCTCGCGCACCGCGATGTAGGCGACGAGCGCGAGCGCCAGCGCGTGCTCGCCGAGCACCGGTCCCTGGAAGATATCGAGCAGCAGTCCGCACAGGAACCCGAGCCCGATGCCGCCGGCGCGCGGCGTGTTGATCGACCAGTAGAGCACCGTGAGCACGAGGAATGCGGGGCGCAGCACGTCGAGCCACACCGGCAGCGGCAGCACGGTGAGGATGAGCGCGACCAGCGCCGTGAGCGCCATGCGCGCCCGCACCTGACCGACGGTCATGGAGGCTGCCTCAGGCGCGGAGGCTCGGCGGGCGCATCCGCGGGTGGCCTGGGGGAGTCACTCGGCACGGGAGCCGGCGCGGACGCTACCGCGTTGTCATCCGGCGGCGCCGCCGCGGCCGCGGCCCCGACCGGGGCGGGTGCGCGCGGGGTCGCCGGGGCGGGCGCGCGCGCGGGGGTCGCCGGGGCGGGTGCGCGCGCGGGGGTCGCCGGGGCGCTGCGCGCGGACGCGCCTTCCACGCGCACGCTGGTGGCGGCGGGCGCCCGTGGGGGTGCCGCGAGCGGCTGGATCGTGGCGTTGCCGTTCTTGACCTCGCCCGCGCTGCTCACGATCGCCGCCGGGGCCGCCGGATGGCCCGGTCGGAACCACACCAGCATCACCTCGGTGTCGCTGTTGATGTGGGAGAGGACCGCCGCGCGCACCTGTGCGAGCGGCTGTACCGCATCGCGGTGCACCTCGCTGACGCGTGCGACGGGATAGCCCTCCGGGAATACCCCGCCCAGGCCCGAGGTGAGCAGCAGGTCGCCGCTCTTGATATCGGCGTTGGCCGGCAGGTAGGGCAGTGCCAGCGAGCTGCCGTCGCCGCCGCCCACCGCGATGGTGCGCAGCGCCGTGCGCTCGATCCGCACGGGCACCGCGTGCTCGGGATCGGTGATCAGGATCACTTCCGCGCTCCACGGGCCGACGTGGGTCGTCTGGCCGATGAGGCCGCGGTCATCGACAACTGTCTGGCCCCTGAACACGCCGTTGCTGGCGCCACGATTGATGAGGAGGCGCTGCCTGAGGCCGCTCAGCTGGATATTGATGATCTCCGCCGGCAGCCAGCGGTCGGCAACCGGCGGCAGCGCGTTGCGCAGGCCGCGCAGCTCGCCGTTCTCGTGGGCGAGGGCCTCGTAGCGCATCGTCATGAGCTCGAGGTCGCGCTGCCGCGCGCGCAGCCGCTCGTTCTCCGCGCGCAATGCGTCGCGGGTCTGAAAGCTTTCCCTGATCCAGCGCAGGGCAGCCGGCGGGGAGTTCACGGCGAGCTGCATCGGATAGGCGACGGCCTGCAGCGCGTAGCGCACCGGCTCGAGGTAATGCACGCGCTGATCGAGGTACATGATGACCACGGCGAGTGCGCCGTAGACCGTGAAGCGGAAGCCGGAAGAGCCGCCCCGCCCCTGCAGCGGTCTGCCGACTGTCCCGAACGCCGTCACTTTAGATTCGTGCGCTCCTTGCGCTATTCGAGCCCGAAGTGTCCCGGACCCAGCTCGTCCATAAGCTCGAGGATGCGGCCACCGCCGCGCGCCACGCAGGTGAGCGGATCGTCGGCCACGACCACGGGCAGCCCGGTCTCCTCGGTGAGGAGCTTGTCGATGTCGCGCAGCAGCGCGCCGCCGCCGGTGAGCACGATGCCGCGCTCGGCGACGTCGGCGCCGAGCTCGGGAGGCGTCTGCTCGAGCGCCTGCTTGACCGCGCTCACGATCGCCTGCAGCGGCTCCTGCAGCGCCTCGAGGATCTCGTTGCTGTTCAGCGTGAAGCTGCGCGGCACGCCCTCGGAGAGATTACGCCCCTTCACCGAGAGCTCGCGCACCTGCTGGCCGGGGTAGGCCGAGCCGATCTCGATCTTGATGCGCTCGGCGGTCGCCTCGCCGATCAGGATGCCGTAATTGCGCCGCACGTAGTTCATGATCGCCTCGTCGAAGCGGTCGCCGCCGATGCGTGCGGAGTTTGCGTACACGATGCCATTGAGGGACAGCACCGCGACCTCGGAGGTTCCGCCGCCGATGTCGAGCACCATCGAGCCGCGCGCCTCGTGCACCGGCAGCCCGGCGCCCACCGCCGCCGCCATCGGCTCGCTCACGATCGCCACGTTGCGTGCGCCGGCGCCCTCGGCCGACTCGCGGATCGCGCGCCGCTCAACCTGGGTCGAGCCGAACGGCACGCACACCAGCACGCGCGGCGAGGGCTTGATCATGCGGGCGCCGTGCACCTTGTTGATGAAGTACTGCAGCATCTTCTCGGTG
>DASXKA010000102.1:0-24486 GCA_036497085.1 Steroidobacteraceae bacterium
CTCGGCGGCGCGGCGCTCAAGGGCTTCTCGGCGGCGCTGCTCATCGGCATCATCGCCGGCACCTACTCCTCGATCTACATCTCGAGCGCGATCGCGCTCGACTTCGGCCTCACCGCCGAGCACGTGTTCCCGAGCGTGAAAGAGGCGGCGCTCGATCACCTGCCGTAGCGGAGCACCACGACGCTGATCGGCATCCGCGCTGACCGCGGCGGCAAGCCGCCGGCATTGCAGGTGGACTCAGCGGGTCGGTGCGGCGGAGGCAGCCGCGGTGCCGTTGGCTTCCGCCTGTACCTTGCTGTGACTGTAGCCGTAGAAGAGGTAGATGAGCGCGCCGATGAAGGTCCAGATGAGCAGCCGCATCCAGGTGGCGGGCCCGAGGCCAAGCATCATCGCGAAGCACACCAGCGCGCCCGCGATGCAGGTGAACCACGGCCACGGCGCCTTGAACGGACGTGGCAGATCGGGCCGGGTCTGGCGCAGCACCAGCACGCCGATGCACACCGTGACGAAGGCCGAGAGAGTCCCGATCGAGACCATCTCCCCGAGCAGCTTCACCGGGAACAAGCCACCGATGAGCGCCGCTGACATTGCCGTCACGGCCGTGCCCACCGACGGGGTCTTGTAACGCGGATGCACGCGGCCGAAGACGGGCGGCAGCAGCCCGTCGCGCGCCATGGCGAAGAAGATGCGGGCCTGTGCGATGGTCATGACCAGCATGACCGAGGTAATGCCGCACACCGCGCCGAGCTTCACCGGGATTCCGAGCCAGTGCAGCCCCGGGTGCTTGTCGAGCGCGAGCGCCACCGGCGCGGCGACATCGAGCTCCTTGTAGCTCACCATGCCGGTCAGCACGGCCGACACGATCACGTAGAGAATGGTGCAGATGATCAGGCTCGCCAGCATGCCGATTGGCATGTCGCGCTGCGGGTTCACGGTCTCCTGCGCCGCCGTCGACACCGCATCGAAGCCGATATAGGCGAAGAAGATGACGCCGGCGGCGCCCAGGATGCCGCTCAGGCCGAATACGCCGAATTGGCCGCTGTTCGGCGGAATGAACGGATGCCAGTTGGCGGTGTTGATGTAGGACACGCCGAACAGGATGAACAGCAGCACCACCGTGACCTTGATGGCTACGATCACGGAGTTGAAGACCGCGGACTGCCTGATCCCGACATAGCAGATGATGCCGATCGCCGCGACGATGAGCACCGCCGGCAGATTGAGGATCGCCCCGGTGCGAACGATCTCGAAGGACTCCCGGCCCATCGGAGTACTGAACGGCGCGCTGGAGATCTGGGCTGGAATGTGGACGCCGAGCTGCTCGAGCAGGCTCACCGCATAACCCGACCACCCGACGGACACGGTCGCGACCGCCAGCAGGTATTCGAGCACCAGGTTCCAGCCGATGAACCAGGCGATGCCCTCACCGAGGGTCGCGTAGGAATAGGAGTAGGCGCTGCCGGATACCGGGATCATGGCGGAGAATTCGGCGTAGCAGAGCCCTGCGAACGTGCAACCGAGCCCCGCGAAGATGAACGCCAGCGGCAGCGCGGGACCGGCGTTGTTGGCGGCGGCGGTGCCGGTGAGCACGAAGATGCCGGTGCCGATGATGCCGCCGATGCCGAGCAGCGTGAGCTGCGTGGCAGTGAGACAGCGGCGCAGCTGATTGCCGGAGGATTCCTGCTCGTGCAGGACCTGGATCGACTTCGTGGCAAAAAGCTGTCGCATCGCGGGACCCCCGATTTTTCGCGTGGACTCTACACAAGCGACCGGTGGAAAGCGAGGGAGCGGCGCGCCATGCCCGCGGCGCGCGCGCGCCGCTGCTGGCGCACTTCAGCCGCCGCGCAGATCCTCGGGCAGGTGCAGCGCGAGGGTCTCCAGCAGCGCCGCGTACACCTTGGGCGTGCCGGCGACGATGTGACCTTCCTGGCGGTATTCGCCGCCGCTCAGGGTGCCGACCCGCCCGCCCGCTTCCTGGATGAGGAGCGTTCCCGCGGCCGTGTCCCACGCGCTCAGTCCCAGCTCCCAGAACGCATCCACGCGCCCCGCCGCTACATAGGCCAGGTCGAGCGCCGCAGCGCCGGGGCGGCGCACGCCGGCCGCGTGCTCGGTCACCGCCCGCAGCATCGCGAGGTACGAGTCGAGATAGCGCATGTTGGCGCGATAGGGGAAGCCGGTGGCGATGAGCGCGCCGTCCAGCGTGCGCGTCTTACTGACGCGCATGCGGTGGTTGTCGAGGTGCGCGCCTGCGCCGCGGCTGGCGGTAAAGAGCTCCTGGCGCATAGGGTCGTAGATCACCGCGTGCTCGAGCCGACCCTTGATCTGGCAGGCGATCGACACGGCGAATACCGGGAAGCCGTGCAGGAAGTTGGTCGTGCCGTCGAGCGGGTCGACGATCCAGAGCGTCTCGTGCTCGCCCGAGCGGCCGCTCTCCTCGGCGAGGAACGCATGCTGCGGATAATGCCGGCGGATCGTGCCGATGATCTCGCGCTCCGCGGCGTGGTCGACCTCGCTCACGAAGTCGTTGCGCCCCTTCGAGGTGATGGTGAGCGACTCGAGGCGGTTGAGACTCCGAACGATCACTTCGCCGGCGCGGCGCGCGGCGCGCACGGCGATGTTGAGAAGCGGCTGCACGGTCTTTAAGCTCGCAACGAAGCTGATGTCCGGCAAAATCGCCAACGGCGATTTTGCCCAGTACGACTAGCGTAACAGATGGACTCCCCCGACATTCGCATCGTCCTGGTGGCGCCCTCGCATCCGGGCAACATCGGCGCCGCGGCGCGCGCCATGAAGAACATGGCACTCACGTCGCTGGTGCTGGTGCAGCCGAAGGAGTTTCCGCACCCCGAAGCGAGCGCGCGCGCCGCGGGTGCCGACGACGTGCTCGCGGCGGCGCGCGTGGTCGGATCGCTCGGCGAGGCGCTCGAGGGCTGCGGCTTCATCGCCGCCACCACCGCGCGCGAGCGCGATCAGTATTTCCGCATCGTCGACCCGCGCACGGCCGCTCCACGTATAGTCGCCGAGGCGGGCCGCTCGCCCTCGGCCGTGGTATTCGGAGCCGAGCGCACCGGGCTCACCAACGAGGAGCTCGAAACGGCGCACGTGCTGCTGCGCATTCCGGCCAGCGAGGCCTACCCCTCGCTGAACCTCGCCATGGCGGTGCAACTCGTGGCATATGAGCTCTATCGGGCGCGAGCCGTGGCGGTAGCCGAGCCCGCCGGCGTGCGGCTCGCCACCGCCGGGGAGCTGCAGCAGCTGTACGCGCATTTTGCCGAGGTGCTGGATGAGATCAATTTCAAGGACCGCACCGAGAGCGGCACGCATCTCATGAGCCGCATCCGCCGCCTGTTGCAGCGCGCCGAACTCGATCATAACGAGGCCAACATCCTGCGCGGTATCCTCACTTCCGTGCAGAACCGCCGCCGCCACGCCGGCGAGCCGCCGCGATGAGCGTCGCGACTCCCGTCTACCTCGATTACGCCGCGACCACGCCGGTCGATGCGCGGGTCGCCGACGCCATGGACTCCTGCCTCACCGAGGGTGGCGACTTCGGCAACGCCGCCTCGAGCCATGCCTTCGGCCGCGCCGCGGCGGCGCGTATCGAGCGGGCCCGCTCCCAGGTGGCGGGCCTGATCGGCGCCGGCGCGGAGGAGATCGTCTTCACCTCCGGCGCGACGGAATCGAACAATCTGGCGATTCTCGGCGTGGCGCGCGCCAATGCCGACCGCGGCCGCCACCTCCTGACCGCGCGCACCGAACACAAGGCGGTGCTCGACCCCTGCAAGCGCCTCGAGAAGGAGGGATTCAGCGTCACCTACCTGACGCCGGATCCGTCGGGGCTGGTCACGCCGGCGGCCGTGGCCGCGGCGCTGCGCGTCGACACGCAGCTCGTCTCGCTCATGTGCGTGAACAACGAGATCGGCGTCGTGCAGGACATCGTCGCCATCGGCGCGCTCTGCCGCGAGCGCGGCGTCGCTTTTCACAGCGACTGTGCCCAGGCGGCCGGCAAGGTGCCGCTCGACGTCAGGACGCTGCCCGCCGATTTCCTCTCGTTCACCGGCCACAAACTCTACGGACCGAAGGGCGTGGGCGCGCTGTACGTGCGCGCGGGCGCCAGAGGGCTGCTGCAGCCGCTGACCTTCGGCGGCGGGCAGGAGCAGGGCTTGCGCCCCGGGACGCTCGCGACCCACCAGATCGTCGGCTTCGGGGCCGCCTGCGAGATCGCCCTGGGCGAGCTGGCTGCCGAGCGCCCGCGGCTCACCGCGCTGCGCGAGCGGCTCTGGACCCGCCTGAGTCGGCTGCGCGGGGTACACCTGAATGGGGCGGGCGCGCCGCGCGTACCGGGCATTCTCAACGTCTCCTTCGAGGGCGTCGAGGGAGAGAGCCTGGTGAGCGCGCTCACCGAGCTCGCGGTATCGACCGGCGCGGCCTGCAACTCCGCGTCCGCAGAAGCGTCCTATGTACTGCGTGCCCTCGGACGCGATGCACTGCTGGCGGGGAGCTCGCTGCGCTTCAGCGTCGGCAGATTCACCAAGGAGGGGGAGGTTGAGCTGGCCGCCGCCGCAGTGGGCCGTGAGGTGACGCGGCTGCGCGCTCTCTCCCCGGCCTCCGGCGTGGCGCAGGTCCTGGAGCTCTCGGCGGCGGGTGAGGGTGGTACGGTGCTGAGCGGCGAGGCCGGCGGACCCGGGGAGGAGACCTGGGTACGGTTTCACCTGCTCATCGAGGATGGCATTGTGAAAGATGCACGGGTTCAGGCCTTCGGCTGCCCCCATACTCTCGACGTGGCCGACTGGCTTTGCCGGGAGGTTCGGGGCCGCACCCGCGAGGCACTGCCTCCGGGCAAACCCCCGGACTGGGCGGCGAGCCGCTCGGTTCCGGTGGAGAAGCTCGGGCGGCTGCTCACGATCGAGGACGCGCTGCGTGCATGCCTGTTGCAATGGCCGAAAGCGCTAGAATATTGAGGATCGAATGGCTATCTCGCTGACTGAATCCGCGGCTAATCGCGTCAGGGGCTTTCTCGCCACCCGGGGCGGCGGAATCGGCCTGCGGCTCGGCGTGCGCAAGACCGGCTGCTCGGGCTTCGCCTACGTCGTGAACTACGCCGAATCCGAGCAGCCCGGGGACACGGTCTTCGAGGACCGCGGCGTGCGGGTGTTCGTGGACTCGGCGAGCCTCGGTCTGATCGACGGCACGATCGTCGACTTCGTCAAAGAGGGGCTGAACGAGGCTTTCCGCTTCCGCAACCCGAACGTCAAGGGTGAGTGCGGTTGCGGGGAGAGCTTCTCCGTCTGAGGTCCCGGCCCGCTTTCTGAGGGCGATCCGCCCGGCCCGAAAAAAGCCTTACCAAACGGGCACTTCCGGTGCACTGCAAATTGCCGCGGACGCGTCGGCCAAGTAAACTTGCGCGCCCCCGCATCCACGCGCTCAAAACACAAGGACCTATCGAATGGCGCTCGAGCGCACCCTGTCCATCGTCAAGCCCGACGGCGTTCGCGCTAATCTTATCGGCGAGGTGTATCGCCGGTTCGAGAAGGCGGGGCTCTCGGTCATCGCCGCGCGCATGCTGCACCTGTCCCAGCGCGAGGCCGAGGGCTTCTATGCCGTCCATCGCGAGCGTCCGTTCTTCAAGGACCTGGTGCGCTACATGTCTTCAGGCCCCGTGATCGTCCAGGTGCTGGAGGGCGAGAATGCCATTGCGCGCAATCGCGATCTGATGGGCGCGACCGACCCGAAGAAGGCTGCCCCCGGCACGATCCGCGCCGATCTTGCCGCGAGCATCGAGCAGAACGTCGTGCACGGCTCGGACGCGCCTGACACCGCGGCGCGCGAGATTGCTTACTTCTTCGGCACCACGGAGCTGCACTCGCGCGGCTGACCCTCCCATGAGCACGCCCGCCACCGAGCGCACCAATCTGCTGGGACTGCCGCGCCCCGCGCTCGAGACCTTCGTGGCGCAGCTCGGCAGCCGCCCATTCCGCGCGCGCCAGCTGATGAACTGGATCTACAAGCGCGGCGCGAGCGAGTTCGCCGAGATGACCGATCTCGCCAAGGATTTCCGCTCTCGCCTCGCCGCTCAGTCCGAGGTGCGTACGCCGCAGATCGTGCGCGTGCAGCACTCCGCCGACGGCACCGTCAAGTGGCTGCTGCGCGCCGACGCCGCCCAGGCGTTCGAGATGGTGTTCATTCCGGAGCCCGATCGCGGCACGCTGTGCATCTCCTCGCAGGTCGGATGCGCGCTCGACTGCTCGTTCTGCGCGACGGCGCAGCAGGGCTTCAACCGCAATCTCACCACCGCCGAGATCGTCGGCCAGGTGTGGCTCGCGAGCGCTGCGCTGCGCGCGGCGCAGCCCGCGGACCCCGCCGCGTGCGCCGCCGACACGGGGGCGCCGGGCGAGCGGCGCGTGACCAACGTGGTTCTCATGGGCATGGGCGAACCGCTCGCGAACTTCCGTAACGTGGTGCCGGCGCTCGACATTCTCCTCGACGACTTCGGCTGCGATCTGTCGCGGCGGCGGGTAACCCTGTCCACCTCGGGGCTGGTGCCCCAGATCTATCGGCTCGCCGAGGTGAGCAACGTCGCGCTCGCGGTCTCGCTGCACGCCCCCGACGATGCGCTGCGCAACGAGCTCGTGCCCATCAACCGCAAGCACCCGATCGCAGAGCTGCTGCCCGCCTGCTGGCATTATCTCGACTCGCGACGCGGCCGCAGCGTCACCTTCGAGTACGTGATGCTCGATGCCGTCAACGATTCCCCGGCTCAGGCGCGTGCCCTGGCGCGGCTTCTCAAGGGCCACCCCGCCAAGGTGAATCTGATCCCCTTCAATCCCTTCCCCGGCACCCGCTACACTCGCTCGCCGGCACCCGCCATCCAGCGCTTCCGCGACGAGTTGCTGCAGCGCGGCGTGCTTGCCACCGTGCGGCGCACGCGCGGCGAGGACATCGACGCCGCCTGCGGCCAGCTCGCCGGACGCGTGATCGATCGCACGACGGTGCGGCTCGGGAGCAAGGTGATCGGCGTCGCCGTGCAACCATGAGAACAGGCGTGAACAGTACCACCCGCGCGCGGGGCACCCCGGCGGCTCCGGCGGCCCTGAGCGCGCTCGCGGCCCTGCTCCTCGCCGCGTGCGTCTCGAAGAGCAGCACCGCGGCGCACATGGCCAATCAGCGCGAAGCGGCCGCCGACAACACGCAGCTCGGCATCCAGTACATGAATCGGGGCGATCTGAACCTCGCCAAGACGAAGCTGGATCGCGCGCTCGACGAGGATCCGGCTAACGCCAACGTGCACAGCGCGCGCGCTATGCTATTCGAGCGCATGAACCAGCCGTCCAAGGCCGATGAGGAATTCCGCACGGCGCTGAAGCTCGCGCCGCACGACCCCGACGTCATCAACAACTACGCGGTCTACCTGTGCCAGAACGGCCGCACCGACGACGGGGTCAAGCGCTTCCTCGAAGCCGCGCGCAACGCGCTCTACCGTACACCACAGGCGGCCTATACCAACGCCGGCGTGTGCCTGCGCGCCGCCAAGCGCGACGAGGAGGCACGGGTCAACTTCAACGCTGCGCTCCAGCTGCGGCCGAACTACGCCGAGGCGGCCTTTCAGCTGGCGACGCTCGACTTCGATCATGGGAAGCTGGCCGCGGCGCGCACCGGCATCGACGGCTACATCAACAGCTACGAGGCGACCCCGGACCTGCTGCTGCTCGGCGTGCGCGTGGCGCGGGCGCAGGGTGATGCCGTCGCCGCGCAGCGCTACGCGCGGCGGCTGCAGCTCGACTACCCGGGCTCGGACCAGGCGCGCGCGCTGGCCGCGCTCGACCAGAACCGCGGCTGAGACGTATGGCAACCATCGAGGCGGTCGGCGGAGTGCGCGGCGGCATCGGCGCACGGCTGCGCGGGGCGCGCGAGGCGCGCGGACTCACGACGCTGCAGGCGGCGGAGAAACTGCACGTCGACGCGCGCATTCTCGAAGCGCTCGAGGCGGACGACTTCGGCGCGCTCGGCGCCGCCGTGTACGTGCGCGGCCACCTGCGTCGCTACGCCGAGCTCATCGGCGAGCAGTACGCCGAGCTGCAGAGCCTGTACTCGGGTGCGACGCCGGCGCCCGGTCCCGACCTCACCCGCATTCCTCGCCCCGTGGCGCCCGGTCCCTCCTCGCGCCTGGTGGCGCTGGCCCTCCTCCTGCTCATCGGGATTGCGGCCGCCGGACTCGTGTGGTGGCTGATAACGCTGCCGGCGGCAACGCCGCTGCCCGTGTCCGCAGAGCTGCCGGCGCTCGGCCCGAGCGGGCCCGGGGCGGCTTCGGCCGAACGCCTGGAGACGGCGATCGCCGCCGCGCACTCGGGCAGCGGGACGGCGGCCGCCGCCGGCCAAGCGCAGCTTGCCCTGAGGTTTTCCGAGGTGAGCTGGGTCTCGGTGTACGACGGCTCGGGACGGCGTCTGGAGCAGGGATTCAATGCACCCGACAGCACGCGGACGGTAACTGGCACGCCGCCGCTCAAGGTGGTGCTCGGCAACGCGGCTGGCGTCGCTGTACAGCTCAACGGCCAGAAGGTCGCGCTCGACGGACTCGTGCACCGCGACGGCACCGCGCGCTTCCTGCTCGATGGCAGCGGGCATGCTGCGCCGGCGCCCCCGGTGGTAGCGCGCCAGTGACGGAGGAGATTCAGCGGGTCGGCGGCATGAACGACGTGCTGCCCGCGGAGATCGGCGCCTGGCAGCACCTCGAGGCCGTGACGCGGGAGCTCCTCACCGCCTACGGCTACGAAGAGATCCGCGTGCCGGTGCTCGAGCGCACCGAGCTCTTCAAGCGTGCGATCGGCGAGCACACCGACGTGGTCGGCAAGGAGATGTATACCTTTACCGACCGCGGCGGCGATAGTCTGACGCTGCGCCCGGAGGCGACCGCCGGCATCGTGCGCGCGCTCATCTCGAACGGCATGCTGCGCGGTCAGCGCCACAAGCTCTGGTGCCTCGGCCCGATGTTCCGTAGCGAGACGCCGCAGGCCGGGCGCTACCGTCAGTTCTGGCAGGTGGACGTCGAGGCGGTCGGCTGTCCGGGCCCGGACGCCGACGCCGAGCTCATCGCGCTGAGCGCGCGTCTCTGGCAGCGGCTCGGACTCGAGGGTCTCACGCTCGAGATCAACTCCCTCGGCACTCCCGAGAGCCGCCGCGTCTACCGCGCCCGGCTGATCGAGTACTTCACCGCCCACGAGTCGCGGCTCGACGCCGACAGCCGCCGGCGCCTCGGCGGCAACCCGCTGCGCATCCTCGACAGCAAGAATGCCGACATGCAGGAGCTCATCGCCGGCGCGCCGCTCCTCACGGAGCATCTCGATGCCGAGTCGCGCGAGCACTTCGATGTGCTGCGGCGGATGCTCGATGGGGCAGGGGTGACTTATCGCATCAACCCGCGCCTGGTGAGGGGCCTCGACTACTACAACCGCACCGTGTTCGAGTGGGTCACGGCCGCCACCGGCGCCCAGAATGCCGTATGCTCCGGCGGCCGCTACGACGGGCTGATCGCGCAGCTCGGCGGGGACGCGACTCCCGCCGTCGGTTTTGCGATGGGCGTCGAACGTCTGGTGACGCAGCTCGTGGCCGCCGGCGGGACGCCGCCCGTGGCGCATCCCGACGTGTACGTCGTGGTCAACGGCGCGCGCGCCGCGGCGGAGGCGCTCAGGATCGTGGAGCGGCTGCGCAGCGAGCGGCCACGGCTGCGTTTCGAGCTGAACCTGGGTGGGGGCAATTTCAAGGCGCAGTTCCGTCGCGCCGACAAGAGCGGCGCGCCGCTCGCGCTGATCATCGGCGACGATGAGCTCGCGCGCGGGGTGCTCGGCGTGAAACCTTTGCGCGTGGAGTCGGGTCAGAGCGAGTGCCCGATCGAGGCGCTGGCAGCGGGCCTGGATGTGGCCCTGGCGACCGTGGGAGTGAGTGCGTGACCGAGTATCTGTCCGAAAAAGAGCAATGGGAGCAGATCCGCACCTGGGTGCGCGAGAACGGCCTGTGGGTCGTTGCCGGCGTGGCGCTGGCCGCCGCCGGCCTGCAGGGCTGGCGCTGGTGGCAGGCGCACCTCGACGAGCGCGGCGTCAAGGCGAGCGCCGCCTACACGCGCATGATCGACGCTCTGGAGAAGGGCGACCGCACCCAGGCCTTCACCCGGCTCGGGGAAATCGAGCGCGACTATCCGTCCTCACCCTACGCCGATCAGGCAAAGCTGCTGGCGGCGCGGTTGTACGTCGAGAGCAACGAGCTCGACAAGGCGGCGCACGAGCTCGAGACCGTGATGAATAGCTCCAGGGATCACGAGCTCGCACTGGTGGCGCGGATGCGCCTGGCGCGCGTCGAGATCGCCCAGGCCAAGCCTGACGCGGCGCTCGCCACGCTGAACGCCGCCGAGTCCGGCGCCTTCGCCGCGCGCTATCACGAGGTGCGTGGGGATGCCTGGTACGCCAAGGGCGATCGGCCCGCCGCGCTCAAGGAGTATCGCAGCGCCGCCGGCAGCCCGGATCTGGGCGACGCGGCGCTCCTCGGCCTGAAGATCGCGGATCTCGCCGCCGAGGCGCCGCCGGTCAGCGCCGCCCCGGCCCCCGCACCGGCCGCCGCGAAGTAATCATCCATGCGACACCCGACACGCCCGCTCTGGACGGTGGCGCTGCTCATCGGCATCGCCGCCTGCTCCAAGGACAAGGCGATCGACCAGCCGGCCAAGCTCACCCCGGTCGCCGCTACGCTGCGCGTCGAGCGAGTCTGGTCGGCCTCGGTGGACGATAAGAAGGCGGTGCCGCTGCGTCTCGGCCTCGGCCTCGCGGTCGATGAGGGCCACGTCTACGCCGCCGGACACAAGGGCGAGGTAGCCGCCTTCGACATCGCCTCGGGACGGATGGCCTGGCGCACGCGCATCAAGGCACCGCTCTCGGGCGGCACTGCGGTCGGGGACGGCATGGTGCTGATCGGCTCGAGCGACGGGCAACTGTTTGCGCTCGATGCGGCGAGCGGCAAGAGCCGCTGGTCGGTGCGCGTTAACGGTGAGGTGCTGGCCCCCGCGGCCATCTCCGAGCGACTGATCGCGCTGCGCACGGTCGACGGCAAGCTCCACGCGCTCGCGCCTGCGGACGGGCACGAGCTCTGGGTGCAGCAGCAGCCGGTGCCGCGCCTGTCGTTGCGCGGCACGGCGCGCCCGGTGATCGCCGGGGACTTGGTGTTGTGCGGCTTCGACAACGGCAAGGTGCTCGCCGCCAACGCGGGCGACGGCTCAGTGCAGTGGGAGGCAAGCATCACGCCCCCGCACGGTCGCACCGAGCTCGAGCGCCTGGTCGACATCGACACCGCGGTACGGGTCTCGGGCCAGGACGTCTACACGATCGGCTTCCACGGCAAGGTCGCCATGCTGGCGATCGATACCGGGCAGGTCTGGTGGTCGCACGACGCCTCGAGCTACCGCAGCCTCACGCTCGATGACGACTCGGTGTACCTCTCGACCGCCGAAGGCGAGATCGAGGCACTGCGCGCCCGCACGGGCGCCGAGCTCTGGCGGCAGAAGGCGCTGGCATACCGCGGGCTCACCGCGCCCGCCGCCCTGGACGCCGATAACGCGCTGGTCGTCGCCGATTTCAAGGGTTACGTGCACTTCCTCGACAAGGCGACCGGCGCGCTGGCCGCGCGCACCTCGGACGGCAAGGTACGGGTGAGCACGACACCGGTGGTGGCCGGCAACATGGTGCTGGTGGTGAACGACCGCGGTCGGATCAGCGCTTTTCGCGTCACGCCGGTCACCACGGCGCGCAAGTAGCCGCGTGCACCGGCCGCCGCCTCCGCGCCGCCCCGCGCACCCATGCTCCCGGTCATTGCGCTCGTCGGCCGCCCGAATGTCGGCAAGTCGACGCTCTTCAACGTCCTGACGGGCACCCGCGACGCGATCGTCGCGGATGTGCCGGGACTCACGCGCGACCGCCAGTACGGTTTCGGGCGCGTCGGGCCCTTTCCCTACGTCGTGATCGATACCGGCGGCCTCATCGAGAGGGCGACCGGGCTCGAGTCGCAGATACGCGCGCAGACCGAGCGCGCGGTCGCCGAGGCCGACCGCCTGGTGTTCATCATCGATGCGCGCGCCGGGCTTTCCCCCGAGGATGAGTTCGTCGCTCGCGAGCTGCGCCGCTCGGGCAAGCCCGTGACGCTCGCGCTCAACAAGGCGGAAGGGCTCGATGCCGACGTCGCCGGCGCGGATTTTCACGCGCTCGGCCTCGGTGAGCCGTACGCCATCTCGGCCAGCCACAGCCGGGGCTGCGAAAGCCTGATGGAGCACGTGCTTGCGGGCCTGGAGCCGCAGCCGACCGAGGACTCGAGCGACGGGGCGATCCGCATCGCCATCATCGGGCGTCCCAACGTCGGCAAGTCGACCCTGGTCAATCGCCTCCTCGGCGAGGAGCGGGTCATCGCGAACGAGCAGCCGGGCACTACGCGCGACAGCATCCTCGTGCCGTTCGTGCGCGACGGCCGCGAGTTCCTCCTCATCGATACCGCGGGCGTCCGGCGCCGGGCCCGCATCGAGGACGTGGTCGAGAGAGCCAGCGTTGCCAAGACGCTGCAGGCGATCGATGAGGCGCACGTCGTCGTCCTGGTGCTCGACGCCCATGACACCGTCGCCGAGCAGGACGCGAGCGTGCTCGGGCTCGCCCTCGAGCGCGGCCGCGCACTCATCATCGCCGTCAACAAGTGGGACGGAATCCCCGACGAACAGCGCGCCGAGATCCAGCGCCAGCTCTCACTGAAGCTCGACTTCGTGCCGTTCGCGCCGCTCCTCTTCATCTCGGCGCGGCACGGCACCGGTGTAGGCGAGCTCATGAGCGCCGCGGTGCGCGCCTTCGAAGGGGCGACGCGCACGCTCCCGACCAAAGAGCTCAACCGCACCCTGGTGCACGCGCTCAGCATGCATCAGCCGCCGCTGGTGCGCGGCCGGCGCATCAAGCTGCGCTACGCGCACCAGGGCGGGCGCAATCCGCCGCGCATCGTGATTCACGGCAACCAGACCGCCTCGGTCCCGGAGGCGTACACGCGCTACCTGGCGAATCTCTTTCGCAAGACCTACGACCTGTTTGCCTCTCCCGTGGTCATCGAGTACCGCACCGACGCGAATCCCTACGACCGCGAGCGCCGCGGCGGGCGCGCTGCGCAGCGCAAGCGGCGTACGCCGGCGCGGCACCGCTGACGCGCAGCGGGCGGGGCCCTTGCCTCAGCCGTGAACGGGGAACGCGGCCGTTAGGTCGTCAGATGTTTCATCGGACGGCCGAATCCGCGTAGATTCTTTAGATCTGCCCTGAGCTTGGGTATTGCGGGAGGGTATCGGTGCGCGCCACGTTACTTTTCTGGTTCTGCAGCGCAGCCGCGGCTTGCGCGACCGCGAGCTCTGCCGCCGAGCCGACCGATGCGGCCTCGTACCTCTCGATCCGCGCCACGAGCCTGGCATTGCGACACGTCGAGATCATCGACGGGACGGGTGCCGCGCCGCGCACCGGTCAGACGCTGGTGATCGTCGGCGGCAGGATCGCCGCGGTCGGGCCGGATGCGGGAACGGCGATCCCGCCTGATGCCGAGGTAAGGGACTATGCCGGATACGCGGTGCTGCCGGGCCTCGTCGGCATGCACGATCACCTCTTCTACACCGCCTCGCGCGACACGCAGCGCAACTCCCCCGGCGGGATGGAGCCCGGATTCGTGGTGAATGAGATTCCCTTTACGGCGCCGCGGCTCTATCTGGCGGCCGGTGTCACCACGCTGCGCACCACGGGCAGCATCGAGCCGTACACGGACTTGAAGGTCCGCTCACGCATCGAGTCGGGCGCGCTCCCAGGTCCGCACCTCGATGTCACGGCGCCGTACCTCGAAGGCGCCGGTACGTACTTTGCCCAGATGCACGAGCTCGCCGGCCCCGAGGAGGCCGGCCGGTTCGTCGACTACTGGGCGGCGACCGGCACGACCTCCTTCAAGGCCTACATGAACATTACGCGCGCCGAGCTCGCCGCCGCGGCAGCGGCGGCCCACAAGCGCGGGCTGAAGATCACGGCCCACCTGTGCTCGGTCAGCTGGCCGGAAGCGATCGCCGCCGGTATCGACGACCTCGAGCACGGCCCGGTGTACACCGACAGTGAGTTCGTCACGGCCCGCCAGCCCGATCACTGCCCCGAATCCTCCGCGGTGCTCGCGTCCTGGTCGGCGCGCAAGGCGGGTGATGCGGATGTCGAGGCGCTCATTCGTTCGCTCGTCGCGCACCACGTGGCGGTGACCTCGACGCTTCCGGTGTTCGAGCTTGGCGTACCGGGCCGGCCGCCCGCACAGCGCCGCACCCTCGATGCCATGTCGGGCGCGGCGCGCGACAGCTATCTCTCATTCCGTGCAACCCTCGATCCGGCGAACCCGACCCCGGCGAAGCTCTTCCGCACGGAAATGGACTTCGAGCATGCCTTTGCAGCAGCGGGCGGACTATTGCTCGCCGGACCCGACCCGACGGGGGCCGGCGGCGTGCTGCCGGGGTTCGGGGACCAGCGGGAGATCGAGCTGCTGGTCGAAGCCGGCTTCACTCCCGTGCAGGCGGTTCAGATCGGCACGGAGAACGGCGCGCGCTTCCTCGGCCGCGAGCGCGACGTCGGCACGATCGCAGCGGGCAAGCGTGCCGATCTCATCCTCGTGCACGGCGATCCTGCCGCGCACATCGAGGACATCGAGAAGGTCGCGGTGGTGTTCAAGGACGGGCAGGGTTATGACCCTGCCCGTCTCGTTGAGGCAGTGCGCGGCCAGGTCGGAATACGCTGACCGGCTCCGCCGACCGTCCTTATCTCTGCGCGGTCTCGGGCTCGCGCCGGCCGTTCTCCTTGTTGGGATGCGGCTTCTCGGCGTTTTGCTTCTGCGCCGGCGGCTTGCCGTAGGCGGTCTGCGGGTGAGGCGCGTTGGCGCCATGGGTCCCCTGCGGGCGGGGGCCGTTGGCACCGTTCGCCTGGCCCGGTCCGCCATAGGGCCGGTTGCCGTTCGCCTGGCCGGCGGGTCCGCCATGGGGCCGGTTGCCGTTCGCGACCGCAGGCGGCGCGTGCGGGGCTGGTGCAACCGCGCCGCGGGCACCGACGACGCCCGCTGCGTTGAACGCGGCAGCGTGCGGGGTCGCAGCGATCGCGGGGCGACCGCCGTTGTTCTTCGCCTGCAGGTCCGGATTGCCGGCGGCTTGCTGGAAATGCTGGCGCTGCATCGGAGTCGCTCCGACGCGCTGCTCCCGTGCGTAGCCGCGCTCCTGCACGGTGGGTGTCGCGACGACGCCGCCCGCGCCGCCGTTGTAGCTCACGCGGTTGACCGTGACGTTGTTGACCACGGTCTCGTTGTACGTGTTGTGGACGATGGTCACGTTGACGTTGGTCACGGCGTGGTTGTAGGCATACGAGTTACCCACCCAACGGCCACCCGCGAAACCAACACCTCCATAGCCGAAGCCGTAATTGACGCCGCCGTAAAAGCCGACGTGCGGGCCCCAGTAGCCGGCGCGGAACATGTACACGCCGCCGACGAAGCCCCAGTACCCTGGTGTCCAGAGCAATCCCACCTGTGGAGGCATCACCCAGGTGCCCGGCACCCAGTAATAGCCGGCCGGAGCCCATGCCCAATAGCCGGGAGTCCAGATGTAGCCCGGCCCCGGCACGGGCGGCTGCTCGTAGACCGGTAGCGGCGGCGGAGGCTCGGACGACTGTACCTCGGCTTCCTCGGCCGGTGCCTCAGCAACCGGCGCAGCCGGGGCCACGTAAGTCTGTGCGGGCGGGGGAGGTGGCGCGACGTAGCGGACGACGCAACCCGTAAGCTGGGTCGCCGTGGCGCACAAGAGCGCCAGACCAACGAGAGGGGCAAGGTTGACCTGCAGACGCTGCGAGGATTTCAACATAAGGCACCCTGATGATAGTGGTGACGCAGCCTACGCAGTGGCGCAGACCCTTTGGAACACACAACGTCACACTTTAGGATCGGCTGACCGGCGTGAAGGGATGTAATACGCGCGCGGCTTGCGGAGGCGGCTCGCAACCGGCCGGCGCCGGGGGCGAGGATGCAGTTGCGGTAAGCTCCGGCAAGCGATGAGACCCAAACTGCGCGTAATCGCCCCCGAGCTGGTCGCTCCGATCATCGTCGAGGCCAAGAGAATCCTCGCCGAGATAGGCGTCGAAGTACGCGGGGCGCGGCTGCGCGAGCTCCTCCTCGGACAGGGGCTCAGGCTCGCGCGCACGGCCGACGACGCCGAGCGGATGCTGTTTCCACCGGAAGTGGTCGAGCGTGCCATCGAGAGCGCGCCGAAGAGCATTGCGCTCTTTGATCGCGACGGCGCCCCCTACGCCGAGCTCGGCGGCGACCGGGTGCACTTCGTTCCCGGCTCGAGCGGCCTGTACGTGCTCGATCATCGCAGCGGCGAGACGCGCCTCTCCAATACGCGCGACTTCATCGAGTATGTGCGGGTGGCGGACGGACTGAAGAATCTCGGCTACCTGGCCACCGCATTCTCCACCAACGACATCGAGCCGCAGGTGTCGGACGCCTGGCGGCTCTATCTGGTGCTGACCAACTCGCTCAAGCCCGTGGTGTCCGGCGCCTTCACCGAGCACGGTGTGCCGCGCATGGCCCGCATGATGCAGCTGTTCAGGCGCGACCAGTCGGACCTCATCGCGCGGCCGATGTCGATCTTCACGGTCACGGCTACCGGCTTCTACCGCTACAGCGAGGACTCGTGCCAGAACCTGATGGACTGCGCCGAGTACGGGATTCCGGTCGAGATCGTGCCCGTGACGCTCATGGGCCTGATCGCGCCGGTGACTCTGGTAGGCGCCACCGTGATGCACGTAGCCGACGTGCTCGCGGGGGTGACGATGGCGCAGCTCGTGAAGCCGGGCACGCCCGTTCTCTTCGGCGGCGCGCCGGCCACCTTTCACATGAAGACCGCCATGTCGCCCATGGCGGCGATCGAGACGCTGCACCTCAACGTGGCCTATGTGGAGATCGCCAAACACCTCGGTCTGCCGACGCAGGGCTACATGGCCCTGAGCGAGGGCAAGTTCCTCGACGCGCAGGCCGGTGCCGAGACTTTCGCGGGCGCACTGCTCGCGGCGGTCAGCGGCGTCAACTCCGTGTCGGGTCCCGGGATGCTGGACTACGTGCTGACCTTCAGTCTTGAGAAGCTGGTCTTCGACGATGAGCTCTGCGGGCAGGCGCTGCATTTCTGCCGCGAGTTTGCCGTCATGGACGACCTGCCGACCGTCGATCTGGTGCGCCAGCTCCTGGCCGAGAAGCATCTGCTCACCGCCGCGCACACCCTCAGCTACTGGCCGCGCGAGCTCTATCTGCCCGGGCCGGTGTTCGACCGGATCAACCGCGAGACCTGGCAGCAGCAGGGAGGCAGGAGCCTCGAGCAGCGCGCCAAGGCGGAGGTCGAGCGGCTGCTCGGCGCCTATTCATCGCCGCCCACCGATACGCGCACCGACGCGGAGCTGATCGGGCTCATAAAGGCCGGCCTGACCACGGACCAGCCCTTGCCCGGGATCCTGCCGCCGGTCGAGCGGCCGCTCGCTCAGGCCGAGGGTGGGGCGCGGCGCGGGCGGCGCAGCCGCCGGGGCCAGAGCGACGGGCGGGTTACGCCAGGGTGAACCTGAGCGTGCCGAGTCTCTCGATCGTGCTCACGATCTCATCGCCCGCCTTGAGCCACACCTGCTTCTCCTTCGGGTAGCCGAGGATGACCCCTTCGGGAGTGCCGGACCAGATGATGTCGCCGGGCTCGAGGGCCCACATCCGGGTGATGTAGGCGATGAGCTTCTGCGGATTGAAGATCATGAAGCTGGTGTTGGAGGACTGACGCCGCTCGCCGTTCACGTAGGTCTCGATCTTCAGATTGTTGGGGTCGCCGACGCGGTCGGCGGACACGAAGTAGGGCCCGATGGGTCCGAAGTTATCGAGCGTCTTGCCGATCATCCACTGCACGCTCGGGGTCTCGAGCTGCAGATCGCGCGCGGAGAAATCGTGCGCGGTGCAATAGCCCGCCACGTAGTTGAGCGCCTCGGCCTCGGGCACGTTGCGGGCACTGCGGCCGATGACGATCAGCAGCTCGGTCTCGTAATCGAACTTGTAGGACACCTCGCGCGGTGGCAGCGTGATCGTGCAGTTGTGGGCCGCGAGCGCGTTGTTGTACTTGTTGAAGAGGATCGGAACGCTCGGAAGCTTCAGGTTGGTTTCCGCAGCGTGCGCCCGGTAGTTGAGCCCGATGCAGACGATCTTGCCGGGGTTGGTGAACAGCCTGCCGAAGGTGATGGACGATTCCTTGACCAGGGCGGGATCCGCACGACGCGAGGTCTGCGCGGCGGCGATTAGCTCGTTGAGTCCGCGCGCGTTGCCTTCCTTGAGGAGCTCCTCGAGGGTCAGCGGCGCCGTCATCGCGAGGAGCTGCGCGGCCCTGCGCACGTCGAGCACGGTATCCTCGCCGAGCTTCGCACCGAGCGTCTCGGAGCCATCGGCAGTGCGCATCGCGAGAAGAGTCACACCGGTCGGCATTTCGTGGGGGCCGCGGTACTTCGTCTCCGCGGCGCTCTTTGCGGCGGCGATCGACGCGGCCGATGCGCCCGCCGTCCCCACTGTCATCGCTCCGGTGGTCTTGAGGAAGGTCCGCCTGGAAGTCATGTGCGTCACCCTGACTATTGCGAGTCGCTTATCGCGTGCGGGCTATTCCCACTCGATGGTCGCGGGCGGCTTGCCCGAGATGTCGTACACGACGCGCGAGATGCCCGGCACCTCGTTGACGATGCGCCGCGAGACGTGATCGAGGAACTCGTACGGCAGACGCGCCCAGTGCGCGGTCATGAAATCCACCGTCTCCACGGCGCGCAGCGCGATCACATAGTCGTAACGGCGCCCGTCGCCCATCACCCCCACCGAGCGCACCGGCAGAAATACCGCGAACGCCTGCGAGACGCGGTCGTAGAGGTCGTGGCGGCGCAGCTCCTCGATGTAGACGGCATCGGCGCGCCGCAGGAGATCGGCGTACTCCTCGCGCACCTCGCCGAGGATACGCACGCCGAGCCCGGGGCCGGGGAAGGGGTGGCGGTACACCATCTCGCGCGGCAGCCCGAGCTCGACGCCGATGCGGCGCACCTCGTCCTTGAACAGCTCGCGCAGCGGCTCGAGGAGCTTGAGCTTCATCCGCTCGGGCAGCCCGCCGACGTTGTGATGCGATTTGATGACGTGCGCTTTGCCGGTGCGGGCGCCCGCCGATTCGATCACGTCCGGGTAGATGGTTCCCTGGGCGAGGAACTCGACGCCCGCGATCCTGTGCGCCTCCTCGTCGAACACCTCGATGAAGGTGCGGCCGATGATCTTGCGCTTCTCCTCCGGGTCGGTGACCCCGGCGAGTGCCGCGAGGAAGCGCTTTCCCGCATTCACCCGGATTAAGCGCACGCCGAGGTGCTCGGCGAAGGTGCGCATCACCTGCTCGCCCTCGCCGAGCCGCAGCAGCCCGTGATCGACGAATACGCACACCAGCTGCTCGCCGATGGCTCGATTGAGGAGCGCCGCGACCACCGACGAGTCGACCCCGCCCGAGAGGCCGAGCAGCACCTTGCCGGCCCCGACGGTAGCGCGCACCTGCGCGATCGCATCCTCGATGATGTTGCCGACGCTCCAGAGCGCGTCCGAGCCCGCGATCTCGCGCACGAAGCGCTCGAGGAGCCGGGCGCCCTGCCTGGTGTGGGTAACCTCCGGGTGGAACTGCACACCGTAGAAGCGGCGCCGCTCGTCCGCCATGGCGGCGTACGGAATGGTGCCGGTCGAGGCGGTCGCAGTGAAGCCGGCGGGGAGCGTGTCGACCCGGTCACCGTGGCTCATCCAGACATCGAGCTGCGCGCGCCCCGCGCCGTCGCGCCGGTCCTCGATGGTGTCGAGCAGGCGCGATGGGCCGGTCACGGTCACCTCGGCGTAGCCGAACTCGCGCTCCGTGGATGGGGCAACGCGGCCGCCGAGCTGCTGCGCCATGGTCTGCATGCCGTAGCAGATGCCGAGCACCGGCACCCCGAGCTCGAACACCGCGGCGGGCGCACGCGGCGGATCGCGGTCGGTGACCGACTCAGGTCCACCGGAGAGGATCACGCCGCGGGGCGCGAAGGCGCGCACCTCGGCGTCGCTCATGTCGTAAGGGTGAATCTCGCAGTACACGCCGAGCTCGCGCACGCGGCGCGCGATGAGCTGGGTGTACTGGGCGCCGAAGTCGAGGACCAGGATGCGGTGCGCGTGGATGTCGGCGTGCGGCGCGCCGGCCGACCCGGGCGCCTGAGAGTGAGTGGAGCCGGGGGTCTTGGGAACGCTCGCCATGATTCGTGCGGTCAGGACACCCGATAGTTGGGTGATTCCTTGGTGATGCTGACGTCGTGGACGTGGCTCTCGCGGATGCCGGCGTTGGTGATGCGCACGAACACGGGACGCGTGCGCATCTCGGTAATGTTGCGGCTGCCGGTGTAGCCCATCGCCGCGCGCAATCCTCCCGCGAGCTGTTGCAGGATGGTGACGACGCTGCCCTTGTAGGGAACGCGGCCCTCCACGCCCTCGGGCACCAGCTTCTCGAGCTCGGTGGCGGCGTCCTGGAAATAGCGGTCGGCCGAGCCGTGGCGCTCGGCCATGGCACCGAGCGAGCCCATGCCGCGATAGGTCTTGTAGGAGGCGCCCTGGTAGAGCTCGACCTCGCCCGGCGACTCCTCGGTGCCGGCGAACAGGCCGCCGATCATGACCGCATCCGCGCCGGCGGCGATCGCCTTGGCGATGTCGCCGGAGAAGCGGATACCGCCGTCGGAGATCACCGGCACGTCGGCATCGCGCAGCGCGTCGGCGACGTTGGCGACCGCCGAGATCTGCGGCACACCGACGCCGGCGACGATGCGCGTGGTGCAGATCGAGCCCGGGCCGATGCCGACCTTGACCGCATCGGCGCCGGCGTCCTTGAGCGCGCGGGCGGCCTCGGCGGTGGCGATGTTGCCGGCGATCACCTGGGCATCGGCCCATTTCGCCTTGATGCGCGCCACCGTCTCGATGACGCCGCGCGAGTGCCCGTGAGCGGTGTCGACCACGACCAGGTCGGCCCCCGCCTCGCGCAATGCCGCGACGCGCTCCAGCGTGTCGGGCGTGGTGCCGACCGCCGCGCCGACCCGCAGACGTCCGCGCTCGTCCTTGCAGGCGCGCGGGAACTCGGTGGCCTTCTGAAAATCTTTCACGGTGATCATGCCGACGAGATCGTGCTCGCCGTTGACTACCAGCAGCTTCTCGATGCGGTGCTTGTGCAGCAGCGCCAGCACCTGTTCCTTGGAGGCGTCCTCGCGCACCGTGACGAGGCGCTCCTTGGGCGTCATCACCGCAGACACGGGCTGGTCGAGCTTGTCCTCGAAACGCAGGTCGCGGTGTGTGACGATGCCGACCGCCTTACGGCCGACCACCACGGGGACGCCGGAGATACCGCGCGAGCGCGTAAGGTCCAGCACCTCGCGGATGGTCATATTGGGGGAGACGGTGATCGGGTCCTTGATCACACCGCTCTCGAACTTCTTCACCTGCCCGACTTCACGCGCCTGGGCCTCGATCGTCATGCTCTTGTGGATGACGCCGATGCCGCCTTCCTGCGCGATGGTGATGGCGAGGCGCGCCTCGGTCACCGTGTCCATGGCCGCGGACATTACCGGCATGTTGAGGCGGATGCGGCGCGTGACGCGGGTGGAGAGATCGACCTCGCGCGGCAGAAGTTCCGAGTAAGCCGGAACCAGGAGGACGTCGTCGAAGGTGAGAGCTTCTTCGAGGATGCGCATGCGTAATTATAGGCGGCGCGGCCGCCCCGGTAAACCTCGTGCTAAGGTGCCGCATGGCCCTGGGAACTGAGGTTGCGGCCGCCGCCCCGCGGCGTGACGTCTACACCGTCTCGCGGCTCAATCGGGAGGTGCGCTCGGTACTCGAGCGGGCCTTAAGCGTGATCTGGGTGGAAGGCGAGCTCTCGAACTTCTCCCAGCCGGCTTCCGGCCACTGGTACTTCTCGCTCAAGGACCGGGGCGCGCAGCTGCGCTGCGTCATGTTCCGCATGCAGAACTCGCTCGTGGGATTCACCCCCCGCGACGGTGCCCACCTCCTGCTGCGCGGGCGCATCAGCGTCTACGAGGCGCGCGGCGAGTATCAGCTGATCGTCGAGCATCTCGAGGAGGCCGGAGTCGGCGCGCTCAAGCGCGAGTTCGAGCGCCTCAAGACCCGGCTCGCCGCCGAGGGCCTGTTTGCGGCCGAACGCAAGCGCCCGCTACCGCGCTTCCCGCGGCGCGTCGGGGTGATCACCTCGCCCTCGGGCGCGGCGCTGCACGACATCCTCCAGATCCTCGCGCGACGCTTCCCGCCGGCTGCGGTCCTCATCTATCCGGCTCCGGTGCAGGGCGCGGCGGCGGTGCCGCAGCTTGTGGCCGCGCTCGCAAGCGCCGGCGCGCGCGCTGAATGCGACGTCCTGATCCTCGCGCGTGGCGGCGGCTCGCTCGAGGATCTGTGGGCGTTCAATGACGAGCGGCTGGCACGTGCCATCGCGGCGAGCCCGCTGCCGGTGGTCTCGGCGGTCGGGCACGAGATCGACTTCACGATCGCGGACTTCGTCGCCGACGTGCGCGCCCCGACGCCTTCGGCAGCCGCCGAGCTCGTGGTGCCCGATCGCGCCGCCTGTCTCGAGGCAGTGCGACGCATGGCGGAACGCCTCGCAGTGTCCATGCGGCGCGAGCTGCGCGCCGTCGTCACGCGGCTCGAAGGCGCACGGCGCAGGCTCTCTCTGGCGCATCCGGGCGTGCGCCTCCTGCAACAGACGCAGCGTCTCGATGACCTGACGCTGCGCCTCGCCGGCGCGACGCGTGCCCGGGTGCAGCACGACGGCCTGCGTCTCGCCGAGCTCCATCGCCGCCTGATGCATCGCTCGCCCGACCGGCTCCTCGCGCAGCAGCGCTCGCGCCACCAGGATCTGCTGCTGCGTCTGCGGCACGCCGCGAGCGGCCGGATGGCCGCCGCCACGCAGCGGCTGGCGCTCGCGCAGCGCGGACTGAACGCCGTCAGCCCGCTCGCGACGCTCGCGCGCGGCTTCGCCATCGTGACAGGAGCCGACGGAACGCTGGTCACGGAGGCAGCCAGAGTCGCGCCGGGCGAGGCGATCGAAGCGCGCCTGGCGCACGGGATTCTCATGGCGCGGGTGACCGGCAGCAGGGAGGAGAAGTGAGCGCGCGGCGTCCGGCCACCCACCTCCTGCTCGCCATCCTGGCCTGCGGCATGAGCACGCGCGCGGCGCAGCCGCCGCAGGCGGCGCCGGCCGCCGCAGAGCCCGCAGCGCCGGCGACGGCGGACCTTACCGCGGGACAGTTGCCGCACGAGGAGCGCGTTCCCGGGGGCGTGGCTCTTCTCACGGTCGCCGATGCCGCCGCACGCGCACCGCTCGTCTCCTTCGGCGGCCGGCGCGTATTGGTAGTGCGGGCCGCGGGTAAATGGCTCGCGGTGGTCGGTATTCCGCTGTCGCAGGAGCCGGGGCCGGCCGCAGTGCAGGTTGAGGACAGCGGCGCCGCGGGCGCCACGCTCGGGTTCGAAGTCGCCAGCAAGGAGTACGCGGTCCAGCGCCTCACCGTCCCGCCGGCCAAGGTGGACCTTTCCGCGCGGGATCTGGCGCGCGTCAAGCGCGAGCAGCCCCGCATCAGGGCGGACGTCGCCAGCTTCTCGGACGACACCCCGGCGACGCTGCGGCTGCTCGTGCCGGTACCGGGGATCCGCTCGAGCTCCTTTGGCTTGCGGCGCGTCTTCAACGACGAGCCGCGCAGCCCGCACAGCGGCATGGACATCGCCGCCGACATCGGCACTCCGGTGCGGGCGGCCGCCGACGGCCGCGTGGTCGATACCGGGAACTTCTTCTTCAATGGCAACTCGGTGTTCCTCGATCACGGCGGCGGACTCGTGACGATGTACTGCCACCTGAGCGCCATCGGCGTGCGGCGCGGTGAGCGCGTCGCGGCCGGAGATGTGATCGGCCGCGCCGGCGCGACCGGCCGCGTGACCGGACCACACCTGCACTTGGGAGTAGCGCTCAACGCCGACTTCGTCGATCCAGCGCTGTTCCTGCCGGCGCCGGCCGCGCCGCCGCCCGCGGACTCGCACGGCGGCGGCTGACACATGGCCGATTTCTCCGGCCCCGGGCGCGACGCCGCCTGTATGAGGGTGGCACTCGAGCATGCGGCCGCAGCCGGCGCGCGCGGCGAAGTACCCGTCGGCGCCGTGCTGGTGCGCGGCACGGACATCATCGCGACTGGTGGCAATGCGCCGATCGCGAGCCACGATCCCACGGCACACGCCGAGATCGAGGCGCTGCGGGCTGGCGGCCGCGCGCTCGGCAGCTACCGTCTCACCGACACCACCCTGTACGTGACGCTCGAGCCGTGCGTCATGTGC
>DASXKA010000103.1:0-35400 GCA_036497085.1 Steroidobacteraceae bacterium
GCGAGGCCTGGACGCGCCGCGAGCTGGCGCTCGCGACGGATGAGTTCGCCGGCATCTTCGGGCGGGCACCGCAGGTACACGGCGCCGCCGGCTGGCAGATGAATCGCCACGTTCCGGCGCTCGAGCAGGAGCTGGGATTCCTCTACGCCTCGGACACCCGCGGTGCGGGCCCGTTTCTGCCGCTCATCGAGGGCAGCGTCGTCCCTGTGCCGCAGCTGCCGACCACGCTGCCGACGCTCGACGAGCTGATCGGGCGCGAGGACCTCGGCGGCGAGGATCCCGTGGATCATCTGCTCGCGCTCACCGAGCGCGAGGGGGGGCGCGACCAGGTGTTCACGCTGCACGCCGAGCTCGAGGGGGGTGCCTTCCTCGGTGCCTTCGAGCGGCTCCTCGAGGCCTGGAAGGCACGCGGCACCCGCCTGACAGACCTCGCAAGCTACGCCCGCCTGCTCGACCCGGGCGCTCTGCCGCGCTGCAGCATCCAGGCCGGTCGTGTCGCAGGACGCTCGGGAACGCTCGCCGTACAGGCGCCGGCAAGCGGTAACTGAGCTGCACAATATCGGCGCCCTCCCAATCGTCTGTCCGGTAGGAGATGGACGCCGCCACGATCAGCGACCCCGTGAGTGAGGATCGGCAAATCGCCGCCGTCGTGCAGCGCGAGCGCGCGCGCCTGCTCGCCTTCATCCGCCGCCGCATCGACGACGCGGCCGAGGCCGAGGACATCCTGCAGGACGCGCTCTACGAGCTGGTGGTGGCCGAGCGCCTGGCGCAGCCCGTCGAGCAGGCAGGCGCCTGGCTCATGCGTGTCGCGCGCAACCGCATCATCGATCGCTTCCGCAGGAAGCGTCCGGAGCTGCTGCTCGACGGCGCGGCTGGCGCGGACGACGCGCGGATGCTGGACGAGATGCTGCTGGCGTCGGACGGCACGCCCGAGACCGCGGCGATGCGTGAGCTGCTCCTCGATGAGATCGAGGCGGCGCTCGCGGAGCTGCCACGTGAGCAGCGCGAGGTGTTCGTTGCGCAGGAGCTCGACGGCCTTACGTTCCGCGAGCTCGCCGAGCGCTCGGGCGTGAGCATCAACACGCTGTTGTCACGCAAACGCTATGCCGTGTTGCAGCTGCGCGAGCGGCTGCAGGCGGTCTATGAGGACTGGCTGACCGAATGAGTACGAGGAGAGAGTCGTGAGAGGCAAGGCAAGTTGGATGGCGAGGGGGGCTGCGAAGGCAGTGGCGATCGCGGCAGCCGCGGTCGTGTTCATCGCGGTCTTCAGTTGGGCGGTGATGCTGCTGTGGAACTACGTGGTGCCACCGGTGTTTCACGGTGCGGCGATCGGCTATGGCCAGGCGTTCGCCCTTTTGGTGCTGTGCCGTATCCTGTTCGGAGGCCTGCGCGGCTGGCGTGGATCGCAATGGCGGCGGCACATGTGGCGCGAGCGCTGGGAGAGCCTCACGCCCGAGGAGCGGGCACGCCTGCGCGAGCGCTTCATGGAGCGCTGCGGGCGGGGTGCGGGCGCAGCGTCCGCGGATGAGGACGTAAAGACCTAGAAGTTGACGCGCGCATGGGGCGACCCCAACATCGCGCGCGTGATTCCAGTCAACATGACGGCCATCGAGATCCGCGAGCCGGGACCGGCGACGGTGCTGCGGGCGGGGCGGCGGCCGGTGCCGCAGCCCAAGCCCGGTGAGGTGTTGATCCGGGTGACGGCCGCCGGCGTCAATCGACCCGACGTGCTGCAGCGCAAAGGCGCCTATCCACCTCCGCCGGGCGCCAGCGACATTCCCGGCCTCGAGGTCGCGGGCGTCGTGGTGGCGGCGGCCGACGGCGTGAGCGAGCCGGCGGTCGGCGCTCGCGTGTGCGCGCTGCTCGCTGGCGGGGGATACGCGGAGTATGCGACCGCGCCCGCAGTGCAATGCCTGCCGGCGCCCACCCAGCTCACGCTGGAGGAGGCGGCGGTGCTCCCCGAGGCCTTCTTCACGGTCTGGTACAACGTGTTTGAGCGTGCGCGGCTGCGTTCCGGGGAGACATTGCTGGTGCACGGCGGCGCCAGTGGCATCGGCACCACCGCCATCCTGCTCGGCAAGGCCTTCAGTGCCCGTGTCGTCGTCACGGCCGGGAGCGCCGCCAAGTGCGCCGCCTGTCGCGAGCTCGGCGCCGATCACGCGATCAATTACCACGAAGGGGACTTCGTCGAGGCGACGCTGCGGGCGACCGACGGGCGCGGGGCCGACGTGATCCTCGACATGGTCGGGGGCGACTACGTGGCACGCAACGTGGCCGCGGCAGCGCTCGACGGGCGCATCGCCGTGATCGCGCATCAGGGCGGCGCCAAGGCGGAGATCGATCTGCGGCCGCTGATGGTGAAGCGCCTGCAGCTCTCGGCGTCGACGTTGCGGGCGCAATCGGTCGAGAGCAAGGGCCGGCTGGCGGCGGCGTTGCGTCAGCACGTCTGGCCGCTGTTCGCGACCAAGCGCCTGAAGCCGCTGATCCATGCGCGCTTTCCGCTCGCCGATGCTGCCGGTGCCCACAAGCTGATGGAGTCCGACGCACACATCGGCAAGATCGTGCTCGACGCCTGAAACTGTGAAGTGCCGCCCGGGCGGCAGCGGAAAAGCCGCGTCGGGGTCACGGAATTGCCGTACCCTAGCGCCGCAGACTCACCTAAGAACTCGACGGAGAGCCCATGAGTCTTTCCCCGTATGGTGTCCTCGAGCTGCCCTGGTGGGGATATGCGCTGGTGACCTTCGTCACCATCCAGACGATGTTTCTCGGCGTGACGCTCTACCTGCACCGCGATCAGTCGCACGGCGGCCTGATCCTGCATCCCGCGCTCCGCCAGGTGTTCCGGTTCTGGCTGTGGTTCAGCTCGGGCGCGGTCACCCGCGAATGGGTGGCGGTACACCGCAAGCACCACGCCTGTGCCGATCAGCCCGGCGATCCTCACAGCCCGGTCGTGTTTGGATTGAAGCGCGTGCTGCTCGAGGGCTTCGAGCTGTATCGCGCGGCCGGTAGCGATCCGGAGACCCTCAGCAATTATGGCCGCGGCACTCCGGACGACTGGCTCGAGCGGCACGTGTACAGCCGCTACGCATATGCCGGCATCGCGCTGTTCGTCATCACCCACCTGGTGTTGTTCGGCGTTCCCGGCGTCATCATGATCGCCGTGCACCTGTCGGCGCAGCCCTTCTTCGCCGGCGGTGTGATCAACGGGCTCGGACACGCGGTCGGCTATCGCAGCTTCGAGATGCCATCGACGGCGACCAACCTCGTGCCCTGGGCGCTGCTGCTCGGCGGAGAGGAGCTGCATAACAACCACCACGCGTTCCCGCGCTCGGCGCGTTTCGCCGCGCAGCGCTGGGAGATCGATATCGGCTGGCTATGGATACGGCTGTTCAGCGCGCTCGGGCTGGCGCGAGTCCGCTGGGTGGCGCCGCGGCCGCATCTGCAGCGCCGGCGCCGTGAGCTCGACACCGATACGGTGCAGGCGCTGTTCATCAACCGCCTGCACGTGCTGCGCGCCTACGCGCGGGGCGTCGTGCTGCCGGTGTGCCGTGAGCTCAGGCGGCGCGAGCCCACGGGCGCCGTGCTCGCCGGCGCGCCGGCCCTGCTGATCCGCCATCCGGCGCTGCTGGCCGAGGAAGCGCGGCGACGATTGCGCGAGCTGCTCGAGCGCTACGAGGTGCTGCGCCGCGTGGTCGAATACCGCGAGGGACTGCAGCGAGCGTGGGAGGATGCATCGGCGGGTCACGCGCTCGCGCAACTTCGCGAGTGGTGCCGCCATGCGGAAGACAGCGGTATTGCAGCGCTGCGCGAGTTTGCGCAGGCACTGCCGGCCTACGCCTCGGCCCGCGGCTAGGGCACACGCTTCAGACTACCCGCCCGCCCTCGCCGGCAGGGTGCGCGAGCGCGTCACCGTGCGCATCGCGAAGCTCGAGTGCACGCGCGCGACGCTCGGCAGGCGGGTGAGATGCTGGTTGTGGATGCGCTCGAAGTCGGCCAGGTCGGCAACCACGAGGCGCAGCAGGTAGTCGTGCTCGCCGGTCATCAGGTAGCACTCCATCACTTCCGGCACGCGCCGCACCGCGCTCTCGAAGGCCTCGAGGCCCGTCCGGCTCTGACGGTCGAGCGTGATGTTGACGAATACGTTTACGGGAAATCCGGCGCGCTGCTGGTCGACGAGCGCCGTATACCCCTCGATCAGACCTGACTCCTCGAGGGCGCGCACGCGCCGCAGGCAGGCGGATTCCGAGAGACTCACCTGCGCGGCGAGCGATGCGTTGGTCATGCGCGCGTCCTGCTGCAGCAGACGCAGGATGGCGCGATCGTAGCGATCGAGCTCCATGACGCAAGAATCCTTCGCTGAGAGTACTAGAGGCCGCAGATTCTGCCACAATCCTGGGCTGCCGGCCTCAAGATACGCAACGGGCGCCCCGGGCGCGGCGTTCTAATCCCGCGCACCGCAAACCAATAACAGGGGAGTCTCCCATGCGCATCGGTGTTCCACGCGAGATCAAGGTGCACGAGTATCGGGTCGGACTGGTACCGGCCGGGGTGCGGGAGCTCACCGCCGCAGGCCACGAGGTACTCATCGAGACCGGCGCCGGCAACGGCATCGGAGTCGACGATGCGCAGTTCCGCACCGCCGGTGCGGCGATCGCCGCGAGCGCCGCCGAGGTCTTCCAGCGCGCCGAGATGGTGATCAAGGTCAAGGAGCCGCAAGCGGCCGAGTGCGCGATGCTGCGTCCGGGTCAGGTGCTGTTCACGTACCTGCACCTCGCCGCCGATCCCGAGCAGGCCAGGGGTCTGATGAAATCCGGCGCCACGGCGATTGCCTATGAGACGGTTACCGGACCGAGGGGCTCGTTGCCGCTGCTCACACCGATGAGCGAAGTCGCCGGGCGCATGTCGATCCAGGTCGGAGCGGCGAGCCTGCAGAAGGCGCAGGGGGGCTTCGGCGTGCTGCTCGGCGGGGTGCCGGGCGTGCCGCCGGCGCGCGTGGTGATTCTCGGCGGCGGGGTCTCGGGGACGCACGCCGCCGAGATGGCCGTGGGATTGCGCGCCCGTGTCACGATCGTCGATCGCTCGGTCGAGCGCCTGCGCGAGCTCTCGACCCAGTTCGGGGCGGCGATTCAGACCGCCTACTCGACCACCGAGACGATCGAGAAGCTGGTGAAGGATGCGGACCTGGTGGTCGGGGCGGTGCTGGTAGCCGGAGCGGCAGCGCCCAAGCTCGTCACGCGTGCCATGGTCAAGACCATGAAGCCCGGCGCGGTGCTGGTCGATATCGCGATCGACCAGGGAGGTTGCTTCGAGACCAGCCGGCCGACCACCCACGCGGACCCGACCTTCATGGTGGACGGAGTGATCCACTATTGCGTTGCCAACATGCCGGGGGCCGTGCCGCGCACCTCGACGCTGGCGCTGACCAACGCGACCTTGCCCTATGCACGCGCGCTGGCCGATCTCGGCTGGCGGGAGGCGTTCAAGCGCGACCCCGGGCTCGCCTCCGGACTCAACGTGCATGCGGGAGAGATCACGCACGAGGTGGTCGCGAAGGCTCTGGGCCTCAAGGCCCGGCCGCTCACCTGACATCGGGAGCGTGCTCCCTACAAAGGAGGGTGGCCGGCCATCCCGGCCCGGGCGTAGGCTAGCGGCCCCTTGTATATGAACCACTGGAGGTTCGTGATGAAGATTGCGCTGCCGCTCGCCGTGGCGAGCCTCGCCGCCGGCGCCGCCCTCGCTGCCCCGGTCACTTACCAGGTCGATCCGGCTCATACCTACCCGAGCTTCGAGGCCGATCATTTCGGCGGTATGTCGGTGTGGCGCGGCAAGTTCGACACCTCCTCCGGGACGATCGTGCTCGACAGGGAAGCCGGCACCGGCACCGTCGACATCAACGTCGATACCGGCTCGATCGACTTCGGCCAGGCCAAGCTCAACGAGCACGCCAAATCGGCCGAGATGTTCGACGTGCAGAAGTTTCCGACCGCAACCTACAAGGGCACGTTCGCCGACTTCAAGAACGGCGCCCCGACCGAGGTGCGCGGTGAGCTGACGCTGCACGGCGTGACCAAGCCGGTGAATCTCAAGATCAACAGTTTCCTGTGCAAGATGACGCCGATGTCGAAGAAGGAGCGTTGCGGCGCCGACGCCTCGACGACCTTCAACCGCGCCGATTTCGGCATCAACTTCGGCGACAAGTACGGCTTCAACATGCAGGTGAAGCTCGCTATCCAGGTCGAGGCCGCACCTGCCGAGTGACTTCTGGAGTCGTGCTGCGAGGGTCCGCGTGATTGCGCGGGCCCGCCTCAAGAGAGCAGGGCCGCCACGTGCTCGGCGATCGCGAGCGAGGCGGTGAGCCCCGGTGACTCGATGCCGAAGAGCTGAACGAGCCCGGGCACACCGTGCACGGCCTGGCCGTCGATGCGAAAGTCGGCGGCCGGCTCGCCGGGAGCCGTAATCTTCGGACGGATGCCGGCGTAGGCGGGCGCGAGCGCCCCGTCGGGAAGCGCCGGCCACCAGGCGCGGACGGCGTGGTAGAAAGCGCTCGCTCGCTTCGCATCCACGCCGTAGTCGAGCTCGCCGACCCATTCGACGTCCGGCCCGAAGCGCGCCCGGCCCGCAAGATCGAGCGTCAGATGAACGCCGAGGCCGCCGGGGATCGGCGCCGGGTAGATCAGCCGCGCGAAGGGCGCGCGGCCTGCCAGCGTGAAGTAACTGCCCTTGGCAAAGTAGGCGATCGGGACGTGCCCGGCCGGGAAGCCCTTCATGAGGCGCGCGACCTGCGGAGCCGCGAGCCCGGCGCTGTTGATGACCGTACGCGCGTGCAGCGCGGCTGGCGCACCGTTCACCCCGATGAGAAACCCATCGGCTTGCAGCGCGAGCCCGGTCACCGCGCTGTCGCACGCCAGCAGTGCGCCGCGGCCCTCCGTCTGGCCGAGGAGCGCCAGCATGTACCCATGGGCGTCGATGATCCCCGTGAGCGGCGAATGCAGTGCCGCGGCGCAGCGCAGCCCGGGCTCGAGGGCGACCGCGTCCGCGCGGCCGAGCGGCACGAGCCCGACGCCGTTGGCGAGGGCCGCGGCGCGGATCCGACCGAGCTCGGCGAGCTGACTGTCGTCGCACGCCACGATCAGCTTGCCGCAGCGGCGGTGCGCGACGCCGTGCTCACGGCAGAACGCGTAGAGCAACTCGCGCCCCGTGACGCACAGGCGGGCCTTGAGCGAGTCGCGCGGGTAGTAGATCCCCGCATGGATGACCTCGCTGTTGCGCGAGCTCACGCCGCTGCCGAAGCGCTCCGCGGCTTCGAGGATCAGTACCTCGCGCCCGCGCTGCGCGAGCGTCCGTGCGATGGCGAGGCCCACCACGCCGGCGCCGATCACGACGACGTCCACGCGTTCCATGGATCAAGTCTAACCGGAGCCCGTACAATGGCTTGGGTGAAGTGCGCCCGCCCCAGGGCGCCGCCCGCGAGAGGGGCAGCAGTGGCAGCAGTCAACTATCGCGTCGCCGACGACGTCGCGATCCTCGAGATCACCAATCCGCCGGTCAATGCGCTCAGCCTCGCGGTGCGCGAGGGACTCATGGAAGGTCTGGCCCGCGCATCCGCGGATCCCGCAATCGTCGCCGTGGTGGTATGCGGCGCGGAGGGTGTTTTCCCTGCCGGCGCCGACATCAACGAGATCGCCTCGGGACTCGCGCTCAGGGCGCCGATGATTCTCGATGTGCAGGCCCGCATGGAAGCCGCCAGCAAGCCCCTGGTGGCGGCGTTGGAGGGCAACGCGCTCGGGGGCGGCTTCGAGATCGCGCTCACCTGCCACTGGCGGGTGGCGACGCTTGCCACGACCGTGGGGCTGCCCGAAGTGAAGCTCGGACTCATACCGGGAGCGGGCGGTACGCAGCGCTTCACGCGACTCGCGGGACCGCAGGCTGCGCTCGATGCGATAACCTCGGGTGCGCAGCTTCCCGCAACGCGCGCGCTCGAGCTGGGCCTCATCGACACAATTGCCGGCGAGGCGGTAAGCGCTGCCGCCGAGCTAGGACGGCAGGCGGCACGCGAGCGCTGGCCGCTGCGGATCACGAGCGACCTCGACGAGCGCATTCGCGAGGTCAGCGGTGGGGTGTTCACGGCGTTCCGCCAGAAGATCAGCGCGCGGGCGCGCGGCCAGCTCGCGCCCTGGAAGATCATCGACAGCATCGAGGCGGCATGCACGCGGCCGAAGGCCGAGGCCTTCCGCTTCGAGCGGGACTGCTTCATAGAGTGCCGTGACAGCCCGCAGCGCCGGGCGCTGACGCACCTGTTCTTCGCCGAGCGCGAGTCGCGCCGCATTCCGGGCGTGGGGCCCGAGGTGAAGCCGCTGCCCATCGCGCGCGCGGCGGTGATCGGTGCCGGCACGATGGGCGGCGGAATTGCGATGTGTTTCGCCAACGCCGGCATCCCGGTACGGCTGCTCGAGCTCTCGGCGGAGGCGCTCGAGCGCGGGCTCGCGGTGATAGCGAAGAACTACGGCGCCTCGGTGTCGCGCGGCAGCCTGACACAGCAGCGCGCCGAGCGTGCGCTGTCCCTGATCAAGGGAGTCACCGAGTACGGCGAGCTCGACGAGGCGGATATCGTCGTCGAGGCGGTGTTCGAGGATCTGGACGTCAAGAAGGAGGTGTTCGCGCGGCTCGACCGGGTGGCGGCGCCGCAGGCAATCCTCGCCACCAATACCTCGACCCTGGACATCGATGCGATCGCCGCTGTGACCTCGCGCCCGGAGAAAGTCGCCGGCACCCACTTCTTCAGCCCCGCCAACGTGATGCGGCTGCTCGAGAACGTGCGCGGCGCCCGCAGCTCTCCGCAGACGCTCGCCACCGTCATGGCGCTCGGTAAGACACTCGGCAAGGTGCCGGTGCTCGCCGGCAATTGCGACGGGTTCATCGGCAACCGGATGCTGATGTATTACGGCTCCGAGGCCGAATTCCTGCTGGAGGAGGGCGCGACTCCCGAGCAGATCGATCGCGTGATGGAGGGCTTCGGCTTTGCCATGGGACCGCTGGCGGTGCGCGACCTCGCCGGCAACGACGTCGGGTTCCTGATCCGCAAGGGGCGCAAGCTTCCCCCCGACGAGCGCTTCTCGCCGATCCTCGAGCGGCTGGTAGAGCGGGGGCGTCTCGGACAGAAGGCTGGCAAGGGCTTCTATCGCTACGACGGACGAACCCGCATTCCCGACCCCGAAGTGCTGTCACTCATCGAGGCGGTGTCACGCGACCTGAAGATCCGGCGGCGGCAGATTCCCGACGAGGAGATTCTCGACCGGCTGCTGCATCCGCTGGTCAACGAGGGCGCGCGGATCGTCGACGAAGGTATCGCGCTGCGCGCGGGCGACATCGACGTGGTCTATGTCAACGGCTATGGATTCCCCGCCTGGCGCGGCGGCCCGATGTATTGGGCCGAGCAGGCCGGCCTCAAGCGTGTCGTGGAGACCATGCAAGGGCTCGCGCCCTCGCACGGGGCGCGCTGGCGGCCCGCGCCGCTGCTCGAGCAGCTGGCCGCCGGCGGTCGCGGATGGCCGGCCATGCGTGCCCCTGAATCACAGTAGTGAACCATTTGGTTCAGTGTTGCCGCAGGCACTAGCAGCCATACCGGTCGCGGCGTCTGCCCTGGCGATCGCGGCGCTGGCCACGGCGATTGCAGCGCCGGCGCGGTCGGGCGCGCCGCCGTCGTCGGCGCTCGACGCGGCACGCGCGGCCTACCTGGCCAGTATGGAGGGACGCAAGGCCGACACGCTCGCGGCCGTGCAGGAGCTCGCCGCGAGGCTTCCGGTCGAGCAGATGCTCGCCGGCGGTGGCTCCGGCTGGGAGCTCGCGCCGCAGTACGCGGCACTGGTGCGGTTCGGGCTGTGGGATGAGCTCATCGCACTCACGCCGCCGGACGCGCGCGCCCCCGGGCTCACCGCCGGGTATCTCTATGGGCGCGGCGTGGCGCTCGCCGCCCGCGGCCGGCTCGCCGAGGCGCGCGCGGCGCTTGCCGAACTCGCGGCCCTCGCGGCTGCGGTGCCCGCGGATGAGTCGGCACACGCGTCGGCGCACGCGCCGCTGGGCAACCCGACGTTGCGCGATGTCCTGAGAGTGGCAGTCCCCGTGCTCGCCGCGCGCATCGCCGCGACGGAGCTGCGCAACGCCGATGCGATCGGCGCGCTCGAGCAGGCGACCGCGGCCGAGGATCGCCTGGCCGCAAGCGCGGCCGCGGGGTGGTTCTTCCCGGTCCGCCACCTGCTCGGCGCGCAGCTACTCGTCGCGGGGCGTCCCGCGGAAGCCGAGCGCGTCTACCGCGAGGACCTGCAGCGTCATCCGGACAACGGCTGGGCGCTCTTCGGGCTCGCGGCGGCGCAGCGCGCCGGGAACCACAGGAGCGCCGCCGCTGTCAGTCAGCGCGAATTCTCCCGTGTCTGGAAACGCGCCGACGTGCGCCTCCGGTCGTCGGCTTTCTGGTTCCCGGGACCCGACACCACGAGCTGCGAGTGCCAGCGTCAGTCGGCGGACTGAATCGGCCGGCGGGCGGCGGCCCCGCGATGCCTTCAGGCTACGGGCAGACGGGTGGTGAATTTCTTGGTGCGCAGCACGAAGCTCGTATTGACGGAGCGGACCGCGGCGAGCTGCAACAGCTGCGTCGACAGGAAGTGCTCGTAGGCCTCCATGCTGGCAGCGACGATGCGCAGCAGGTAGTCGTTCGGGCCGCTCATCGAATGGCACTCGAGCACCTCCGGACGATCCTTCACCAGCTGATCGAACTGCCGTACGGACTCCGGGTGATGGTTCTCGAGGGAGACCACCGCGTAAGCGAGGATCGGCAGTCCGATCGCCGGCGCGCGCAGCAGCGTCACGTAGCCGCCGATGAAGCCGGCCTCCTCGAGGCGTCGCAGCCGCCGCCAGCAGGGCGCCGGCGAGAGACCCACCCGCTTGGCCAGCTCCTGGTTGGAGATGCGCGCGTCGGTCTGGAGCTGCTCGAGGATCCGGCGGTCGAGGCGATCGAGGATGCGCTTCACGGCAAGAATATTGCCAAACTTTGGCCGTTGCACGCAATTTCAGCAAGGAAATTGCAATCCATCGAGCATAAGCTGACGCGCGAACGCACCACCCGAGGAGCTCCATGGCTGCACCGGCCGCCGCGATCGCGAACCTTGCCGACGGATCCCCCGCGAGTGGCGCACAGCCGGACTGGCGCCGAGTCGCATACCTGGCGCAGCTGTCGCGCGCGCTCGATGACATCGAGGAGACGCGCCTGGTGCCGGAGCGCAAGGTGCTCTACCAGTTCTCGGCGCGCGGCCACGAGCTCGCGCAGATCCTCCTCGGGCTCAACCTGACGGATGCGCACGACGGCATAGCGCTCTACTACCGCTCACGGCCACTCATGTTGACTCTCGGAGTGAGCCTGGAGGAGGCGGCCGCGGGACCGCTCGCGCGCAGCGGCGCCTTCAGCGGCGGCCGCGACATCGGCGTGGTGTTCAATCTGCCGGGGCGCGGCGCGCCCACCGTGTTGCCGGCCTGCGGGGGCGTCGGGACGCAGTACACGCCCGGCGCCGGCTGGGCACAGGCGATCCGTTACCGTCACGAGGTTCTCGGTGACGGCACCTACGCGCGCAGCATCGCGGTGGTGCTGGGTGGGGATGCCTCAACGGCGACCAACGGCTTCTGGTCGGCACTCAACATTGCGACCACGCAGCGTCTGCCGATGCTGTTCTACATCGAGGACAACGCCTTCGGTATTTCGGTGCCGTCCACTTACCAGACCCCGGGCGGAAACATTGCCGCGAACCTGCGCGCCTTCGGCGGCCTGACGATCCTCGAGGGCGACGGCACCGATGCACGCGAGGCCTTCGAGCTGACCCGCAGGGCGGTCGCGCAGGTACGCGCCGAGCGCGCGCCGCTGCTGCTGCGGCTCACCGTTCCGCGCCTGTCGGGACATTCGGGCCAGGACACGCAAGCATACAAGTCCGCCGCGACCTTGAGCGCGGAGCGCGCACGCGATCCGCTCGCCCGCCTCGAGCAGTGGCTGGTTCCGCAGCTGCTCGGTGAGAGCGAGTGGCGGGAGATCGCCGCGCGGGCACGCGCAGAGGTCGAGGAGGCCGTGCAGCGGGCGCTGGCGCGGCCGCCGCCCGATCCGCAGCAGCTGACGAGCCACGTGTTCGCGCAGAACGCCGACGGCACGCGCGAGCTGCAGCAGCAGGGCGGGGTGCTGCCGGAAGGCTTCGTGCACGCGCCATCGAGCGAGCGTGCGCGACCGGAGCCGACGCGCATCAACATGCTGACCGCGATCCGCCGTACGCTCGATCTGGAGCTCGCGGTAAACCCGCGCATGGTGGTGTTCGGCGAGGACGTCGGCCCTAAGGGTGGGGTGCACGGCGCGACGCTCGGACTGCAGGACAAGTACGGCCGCGCGCGGGTATTCGATACCAGCCTGTCCGAGGAGGGAATCATCGGGCGCGCGGTCGGCATGGCGCTCGCGGGTCTCCTGCCGGTCGCCGAGATCCAGTTCCGCAAATACGCCGAGCCGGCCGCCGAGCAGCTCAATGACTGTGGGACGCTGCGCTGGCGCACTCGCAACCGCTTCGCAGCCCCGGTGGTGGTGCGCATGCCGGGCGGTTTCTTCAAGTGCGGGGACCCGTGGCACAGCCAGACCAACGAGGTCGCCTGGGTGCACGGCGTCGGCTGGCAGGTGGCGGTGCCTTCGAACGCCGAGGATGCGGTGGGGTTACTGCGCGCCGCGCTGCGCGGCAACGATCCGGTCATCTTTTTCGAGCATCGCGCCATGCTCGACGGCGCCTGGGCGCGGCGCCCGTATCCTGGGGATGAGTACGTCGTGCCCTACGGCCGGGCGCGGCTCGTGCGGCCGGGCAACGAGCTCACCGTGGTGACCTGGGGAGCGATGGTCGAGCGCTGCGAGCTGGCCGCACGCGATTCGCACGTTGACGCCGAGGTGCTCGATCTGCGTACCCTGTCGCCCTGGGACAGGGCGGCCGTGCTCGCCTCAGTGGAGAAGACCCACCGGTGCCTGATCGTGCACGAGGACAACCTGACCGCCGGCTTCGGCGCCGAGGTGGCGGCGACGCTCGTGAGCGAGGCGTTCTACAGCCTCGAGGCGCCGGTCGAGCGGCTCGCCATGCCCGACATACCGAGTCCTCACAGCCCGATACTGCTCGAGGCCGCGGTGCCCGACGTGGCACGTATCGCGCGCGCGATCCAGAAGCTGGCGAGCCTGTGAGGCGATGAGCGTCAGTCGCGAAATCCGCGCGCCCGCGGAGCAGACCGAGGGTACACGCTCGCAGCTCCTGCGTTGGCTGAAGCGCGTCGGCGAGAGCGTGGAGGCCAACGAGCCGCTGATCGAGCTGGAGACCGACAAGGTGACGGTAGAGGTCGCCTCACCCGCGAGCGGAGTGCTCGCCGAGATCCTGAAGCAGGAGCAGGACGAGATCGTGCCGGGCGAACTGCTTGGCCGCATCGAGACGGGGGCGGCGGAAATCGTGCGCGGCGCGACGGCCGGTGAGGCTGCGGGCGCGGCGGCCGCGGGCGGCGCACGCGCCGGCGCGCGGGCAGGATCGCCGGCGCCCGCCGCCGGAGGTTCGGCAGCCGGGCGCAGGTCCGCCCAGGCGAGCCCCGCAGTGCAGCGGCTCCTGGCGGAGCGCGGCCTCAATGCTGCCGACGTGCAGGGGACGGGTCCGGCCGGTCGCATCACCGTCGAGGATGTGCTGCGCGCGGCCGCCGCGGAGAACGGCGGCCAGCCCGGTGCGCGCGCACCCGAAACCGCGACTGCAGCCGGTGAGAGAACTGCAACGGGCATCCGCAGCCATCTCGTCCCTCATAGCGCGGTGCGGCGCCGCATCGCCGAGCACATGGTGCAGAGCCTGCTGCATACCGCGCCGCACGTGACCACCGTGTTCGAGGCCGACCTCACGGCGGTGTTGCAGGATCGCGTGCGCCGGCGCGAGGAGTTCGCGCAGCGCGGCGCGCCGCTGACGCTCACCGCCTATTTCGTTCAGGCCGCGGTAGCGGCGATTCGTGTCGTGCCCGAGGCCAACAGCCGCTGGACCGACAGCGCGCTCGAGATCTACGACGACATTCACATCGGCGTCGCGACTGCAGTCGAGGGCACGGGGCTCGTGGTGCCGGTGCTGCACGACGCGGGCGCGCGCGATCTGTTCGAGATCGCCCGCGGGCTCGAGGAGCTCGTAGGGCGCGCGCGCGCCGGTACCCTCGCGCCCGCGGACGTTCGCGGCGGCACCTTCACCATCTCGAATCACGGGGTGAGCGGCAGCCTGCTCGCGGCGCCTATCATCATCAATCAGCCGCAGTCGGCGATACTCGGGGTCGGCAAGCTCGAGAAGCGTCCGGTAGTGATCGAGGACGGGGATGAGCAGAAAATCGCGGTGCAGCCTCGCTGCTACGTCACCCTGACGCTCGATCACCGTGTAATGGACGGCCATCAGGCGAACCGTTTCATGCAGACCCTCGTCGGCGCGCTTGCCGACGGGCCGGCCTGAAGGCCCGCGAGGCGCTCGTGCCCGCTCGGCGTCCGGCTGCGCAGCTCGAGCCGATCGAGCGCGCGGGTGAGGACGAGCTGCGGGCGTTGCAGCTCGCGCGCCTGCAGTGGTCGGTGCGGCATGCCTACGAGAACGTGGCGCCGTACCGCAGCAAGTGTCAGCTCGCCGGCGTCCATCCCGATGACCTGAGGTCGCTCGCCGACCTCGCTCGCTTCCCTTTCACGATCAAGGATGATCTGCGCGCGCACTACCCCTTCGGCATGTTCGCCGTGCCGCGCTCGCAGATCGTGCGCCTCCATGCCTCGAGCGGCACCACCGGCAAGCCGACGGTGGTCGGCTATACCCGCGAGGACATCGACACCTGGGCGGCGCTGGTGGCGCGCTCGCTGCGCGCCGCCGGAGCACGCCCCGGAGACATCGTGCATATCGCTTACGGCTACGGCCTGTTCACCGGCGGCCTCGGCGCACACTACGGCGCCGAGCGCCTCGGCTGCACCGTCGTGCCGATGTCCGGCGGACAGTCGCAGAAGCAGGTGCAGCTGATCTGCGACTTGAAGCCCGAGGTCATCATGGTGACCCCGTCCTATATGCTGGCGCTGGTGGAAGAGTTCCGCCGCCAGGGCCTCGATCCGGGGACGAGCTCGCTGCGTATCGGAATCTTCGGCGCCGAGCCCTGGACTGAAGCGCTGCGCGCCGAGATTGAGACCAGCGCCGGGCTCGACGCGCTCGACATCTACGGACTCTCGGAGGTGATGGGACCGGGTGTAGCGTGCGAGTGCCTCGAGGCCAAGGACGGGCCCGTGATCTGGGAGGACCACTTCTATCCCGAGATCGTCGATCCGGTCACGGGCGCAGTGTTGGAAGAAGGCTGCTTCGGTGAATTGGTGTTCACCTCGCTCACCAAGCAGGCGCTGCCCATGATCCGCTACCGCACGCGCGATCTGACCGCACTCCTGCCGCCGACCGCCCGCTCGATGCGCCGCATGGCGCGCATCAGCGCCCGTTCGGACGACATGCTGATCGTGCGCGGCGTAAACGTGTTCCCGAGCCAGATCGAGGAGCTGGTGCTGAAGATCGCGCGCCTCGCGCCGCACTATCAGCTCGAGCTGACGCGCGAGGGGCATCTGGACCAGCTCGCGGTCAAGGTGGAGTGCCTCGCGGGAACGCCGGACGAAGCACGCGGCAACCTCGGGCGCGAGCTCGAGGCCAGCATCAAGGCGCTGGTCGGCGTCTCCACGCGAGTGCGCGTCGGGGATCCCGGCTCGATCGAGCGATCGGCGGGCAAGGCACAGCGCGTCATCGATCTGCGCGAGCGGCGTTGAGCCGATGCGGCGATCCGGCGCGCTCTGTCGGGAGCGGGCGACAGTTTGTGCAACGGCGGGATGGGCGCTACAACGCCCGGGACGTCACGAAGCAAAATCCGGGGAGCAACCCGCATGAACGCACTTTCCTTCGCCCGCCGCTGCTGGCACGCGGCGCGCCCAGTCTCGCTGCGTCTCGCCGCCGCCGCTGTCACCGGTGCGCTGCTCGCAAACGCCTGCGGCGGCGGAGGCCCTGCCATGAGCGTGAATGCGCAGTCAGGGACCGCCATGGTGACGCTGACGGACATGCCGGGGGATTTCCTCAGCTATATGGTCAACGTCGTGTCGCTGAAGCTGACACGCAGCGACGGCACCACGGTCGAGACGGTGCCGAAGACCACCACGGTTGACTTCGCACAGCTGGTCAACCTGTCGGAGGTATTGAGCGCCCAGCAGGTTCCCGCGGGAGACTACACCGGCGTCGCTCTGACTCTCGATTACGGCAGTGCGACCATCGTCATCGATAGCGGCGCCGGCGGGCTCAGGGTGCCGGCCGCGAACATCACCAACGGCGCGACCAACAAGGCGCTGGTCGCGCCCAACAATCAGATGACGGTGACGCTGCAGCTGCCGTCCGACTCTCCGTTCGTCGTCACCAACGGCGCCATCTCGCACCTGGCGCTCGACTTCAACCTGAGCGCCTCGAATACAGTTGCGCCGTCCACCATCACCTCCACGACCATGGCGAACGCCCTCATGGTGACGGTGAACCCGGTGCTGGTGGCGAGCCTGACGCCCGATGTGACCAGGCCGGTCCGCGTTCGCGGGCCGCTGGTGAGCGTGACCAACACCTCGAGCCAGACCTCGTACACGGTCAAGGTGTTTCCGTTCTTCACCGACGCGGACGACGGCATGGGACAGGTGGTGGTTTACACGACCACGACCACCGCATTCACGCTCAACGGTACCGCTTACATGGGCACTGCGGGCCTGACCGCGCTCGCGGCGCTGCCGACGGGAACGATGACTCTCGCCCTCGGGACCTTCGATACCACCTCCAGGACCTTCACCGCCGCGCAGGTGTTTGCCGGCACGAGCGTCCCGGGGGCTGGCCTCGACAGCGTCGAAGGCACCGTAGTCGCGCGCAGCGGCGACGTGCTGACCGTGCGGCATGCCTTCTTCGAGCCGCAGGAGGGCGGCGGCGTCACGGGTGGGGAGGTCGATAGCGCCGCTGGCAGCACCATGAGTACCGCCATGGGCGGCACGATGAGTGGCTCCATGGGCACCAGCAGCATGGGCACGAACGACTTCGGCTTTTCCAGCGTGGTCACGGTCACGGTGGCATCCGCCACGATGGTTACCGAGGACGGTCAGTCCGGGACGTTCGGGCCTCAGGACATCTCCGTCGGCCAGCACCTGCAGGCGTTCGGAAAGGCCGGCACCGACACGAGCGGCAACCGCACCCTCGATGCGAGCTCGGGGAGCGTGCGGCTGATGGTCACGCGCGCCTGGGGGCAGTTCACCTCCGCGGCGAGCGGGGTGGTGACGATCAACCTCCAGGCGCTCGATGGCCTGCCGCCGGCGGCTTTCAACTTCGCCGGCACGGGGACGACCGGTAACGACGCCATGGCGAGCGCCTACACCGTGAGCGTTCCTGCGGCGCTGCCGCTGCCGAGCCTGAGCGCCGGGTTCCCGATCGCGTTCGACGGCTTCGTGACGGCGTTCGGGGCCGCGCCGCCGGATTTCGCGGCGGAGACGCTGGTGGACTTCGCCACCGCGAACGCCCACCTGCACCTCGAGTGGATGGCGCCAGGACCCACCGCGCCCTTCGTTTCGCCCTTGAACGCCACCAACGTCATGATGGCCCAGGCGACGGTGCAGAGCGCGGCCCAGCACGTAGTCTTCATCGGTCCGGTGATGGAGGATCCGGGGAGCGTGAGCGCCGGGCTGTCCTTCGTGCCGAATACCTCGGCGTCCCACATGATCTTTGCGATCGGGCACCGCTCCAGCTGGCAGTTCCAGGTGTACATGACTTTCGGCGACTTCATCACCGCGCTGGGCGGGGACCTCAATGGGACCACGCAGCTGTTGCGGGTCGAAGCCGCTGGGCCGTACGACATGAGCACCGGCGTCATGTCGGCGGGCTTCATGGCGGTCGAGCTGAGCGACTAGCGCGATCTGCCGGGTATCCGGGCCCGCCCACTCCGGGCTGGCCTCGCGGGGGCACGGCGCCGCCCCCCGGTGCCGCGTGCCGGAAATCTCCCGCGATTTCCGTGCTAGCCTTGTGTCATGTATACACAGGCGCTCGACGTCCACGGGCGGGACCCGGTACCGGCTGCGGCCGCGGATGCCACGGCCGCGGCGGCGCACTTTCAGGCGCGCGTCGATGCCGATGAGAAGATCGAGCCCAAGGACTGGATGCCGGACGCCTACCGCCAAACGCTCATCCGGCAGATTTCCCAGCATGCGCACTCCGAGATCGTCGGCATGCTGCCCGAGGGTAACTGGATCACGCGCGCGCCGAGCCTGCGCCGCAAGGCGGTGCTGATGGCCAAGGTGCAGGACGAGGGCGGTCACGGCATGTATCTCTACAGCGCGGCCGAGACGCTCGGCATCGCGCGCGCGCAGATGTTCGAGCAGCTGCTGTCGGGCGCCGCCAAGTACTCGAGCATCTTCAACTACCCGACGCTCACGTGGGCGGACGTGGGCGCTATCGGCTGGCTGGTGGACGGGGCGGCGATCATGAACCAGATCCCGATCTGCCGCTGCTCCTATGGGCCGTACGCGCGCGCCATGGTGCGCATCTGCAAGGAAGAGAGCTTCCACCAACGCCAGGGCTTCGAGATCATGCTGACACTGGCGCGGGGGAGCGGGGCGCAACGCGCCATGGCGCAGGACGCACTCAATCGCTGGTGGTGGCCATCGATCATGATGTTCGGCCCCTCGGATGCGGACTCGAAGCACACAGCGCAGTCGATGCGCTGGAAGATCAAGCGCTTCACCAACGACGAGCTGCGGCAGAAATTCATCGACATCACCGTGCCGCAGGCGCAGTTCCTCGAGCTGACGATCCCCGACCCGGCGCTGCGCTGGGACGAGGTGACGCAGCATTTTTCCATCGGGCCGATCGACTGGAACGAGTTCCACGCCGTGCTGAAAGGCAACGGGCCGTGCAACCGCGAGCGGCTCGAGGCGCGCCGCGACGCCTACCGGGCGGGGGCCTGGGTGCGCGAGGCGGCCGGGGCGCATGCCGCCAAGCAGGCGGCACGTGAGCGCGCCGCACAGGCGCAGAGGCAGGCATGAGCAATCCGGGCGCAGATCCGTCTACGGCCGACTGGCCGCTGTTCGAAGTGTTCATCCGCTCGCGCTCCGGGCTGGAGCACAAGCACGTCGGGAGCCTGCATGCGGCGGATGCGCGCATGGCGATCGAGCACGCGCGCGACGTGTACACCCGCCGCCAGGAAGGGGTGAGTATCTGGGTGGTGCGCTCGGCCGACATCGTCGCCTCGGACCCGGGGGAGGCGGACGCACTGTTCGAGCCGGCGCGCGACAAGGTCTACCGGCATCCGACCTTCTATGCGATTCCCGATGAGGTGAAGAATCTGTGAGTGCGGCGGCCGCAGCGCCCGTGGGGCGCGACCGGGCGCTGAACGCTGCGCTGTTCCACTACGTGCTGCGTCTCGCCGACACCAGCCTGGTGCTGGGGCAGCGCCTCGGGGAGTGGATCGGCCACGCGCCGGCCCTGGAGGAGGATCTCGGTCTCGCCAACCTCGCGCTCGACCTCGTCGGCCAGGCGCGGCTGCTGCTCACTTATGCGGGCGAGATCGAGGGCAAGGGGCGCGACGAGGACGCGCTCGCATTTCTGCGCGATGCGCCCGAGTTCCTGAATCTCACGCTCGCCGAGCAGCCGAACGGCGACTTCGCCCACACCGTCGTGCGCCAGTGGCTGATCGATGCCTGGCAGATCGAGGTCTACGAGGGCCTGACGCGATCGGCGGATACGCGGCTCGCGGCAATTGCCGCCAAGGCGCTCAAGGAGACGCGCTACCACTATCGCTTCAGCAGCGGCTGGCTGGTGCGGCTCGGCGATGGCACCGCGGAGAGCCAGGCGCGCGCGCAGCAGGCCGTGGACTCGCTGTGGCGTTTCACCGCCGAGCTGTTCGCCGCCGACGAGCTCGACGAGCGCATGGCCGCGGTAGGGATTGCGCCGCAGCTCGCGGCGGGCGCCGAGCGCTGGGGACAGCGCGTGGATGTGGATCTGCACCGGGCGACACTGGTGCGGCCAGCGCAGCAACCACACCCCTGGCACGGCAAACGGGGCGTGCATACCGAGCACCTCGGCCACCTGCTCGGCGAGATGCAGCACCTGCAGCGGACGTACCCGGGTGTCCGCTGGTAACCAGACTGCCACGGAGCGGGAGGTGTGGCGGCTCCTCGCGGGCGTGCCCGATCCCGAGATTCCGGTGCTGAGCATCATCGACCTGGGTGTGGTGCGCTACGTGCGCCACGCCGCCGACGGGCGGCTGCACGTCGGCATTACGCCCACTTACAGCGGCTGCCCCGCGACCGACGCGATCCGCAGCGCAGCGCGCGCCGCCCTCGATGAGGCCGGTCACCGCGAGGCGCTGCTCGAGGAGGTTCTGTCGCCGCCCTGGACGAGCGACTGGCTGACTGCGCAGGGGCGCGCCAAGCTCGCAGCCTTCGGCATCGCCCCGCCGGCCGCCACAGCGGCGGCCTCGGGCAGTGCGCCCGCACCGGTGCATTGCCCGAGGTGCGGGAGCCTCTCGACCGAGCGGATCAGCGAATTCGGCTCGACCCCCTGCAAGGCACATTACGTCTGCCGTGCCTGCCGCGAGCCTTTCGATCACTTCAAGTGCATTTGAGATGCTGCGGTTCCATTCGCTCACGGTCAGCAGCATCACCCCCGACGCGGAAGACGCGGTCGCGATCGCGCTCGAGGTACCGCCGGAGCTACGCGCCGAATACCTCGGTGCCGCCGGGCAGCACGTAGTGGTGCGTACCGAGATCGATGCGGAGGAAGTGCGCCGCACCTACTCGCCGGTGAACGCGCCCGGGGAGTGGCCGCTCGTGATCGTCCCGCGCGTGCATGCGGCGGGGAAGATGTCGCGTTATCTCGCCGAGCAGCTGCGTGCCGGGGACACGCTCGAGGTGCTGCCTCCCAACGGCAGCTTCACACCGCGCACCAGCGCGGCGCACGGGGGCAGCTACGTGGCGTTCGCCGCCGGCTGCGGCATCACGCCGGTTCTCTCGGTGGCGCGCGCGTTGCTCGCGCTGCCCGGGAAGCGCGTCATACTCTTCTATGGCAATAGCGGCAGTGCGCGAACCATGTGCCTCGAGGAGCTGCTGGCGCTCAAGAACCGCTATCTCGACCGGCTCTCGCTGCACTTCGTGATGAGCCGCGAGCCACAGGAGGCGGCGCTCTACAACGGCCGGATCGATGCCGGGCGAGTGCGGGAGTTCGCGGCTACGCTGTTCCGTCCCGGCGAGATTGCCGAGTATTTCGTGTGCGGGCCCGGCGACATGATCGAGCAGGTGGGCGCCAGCCTGCGCGCGCTGGGGGTGGAGGGCCCGCGCATTCATGCCGAGCACTTCAGCGTGGCGACGGCGGCCGAGGGAACCGGGCGCGCGGCCGCCTCCGCAGCCCCGGCGGCGGCACCAGGCGCACCGGCTGCCGCGCCCGGTGGGACGCACGCCGAAGTCACCATCGTGATGGACGGGCGTCGCCGTGTCTTCAGCATGCAGATGAACAGCGAGTCCGTGCTCGATGCCGCGGCGCGCGCCGGCATCGAGCTGCCTTTCTCGTGCCGCGCTGGCGTGTGCTCCACCTGTCGCACCAAGGTGGTGCGCGGCGAGGTGGAGATGGCGCAGAACTACGCCCTCGAGGACTGGGAGCTCGAGCAGGGCTACGTGCTGGCGTGCCAGTCGCGCGTCAAGAGCGGGACGCTCGAGCTCGATTACGACGAGAAGTAGGTGCGGGGCTACCCGAGCGCCGGGAGTAGACGGTGAGCTACCAGACCATCCTCTTCGAGCTGAGCGGCGGCATTGCGCGCCTCACTCTCAATCGCCCGGAGCGCCTCAACAGCTTCAACACCGAGATGCACGCCGATGTGCGCGGCGCGCTCGCCGAGGTACGCACCGCGCAGGCGCGCGTGCTGGTGATCACGGGTGCCGGCCGCGGCTTCTGCGCCGGGCAGGACCTGGGCGACCGGGCGGTGAGCCCGGGCGGCCAGGCGGCGGATCTCGGGGAGTCGATCGAGAGGAACTACAAGCCGCTGGTTCTGGCGCTGCGCGCACTGCCGCTGCCGGTGATTGCCGCGGTGAACGGTGTGGCCGCCGGCGCGGGCGCCAATATCGCGCTCGCCTGCGATCTGGTGGTTGCGGCGCGCTCGGCGAGCTTCGTGCAGGCATTCGCGCGGCTCGGCCTGGTGCCCGACTCGGGCGGGACCTGGTTCCTGCCGCGCACGGTGGGCACCGCACGCGCGCTCGGGCTCGCGCTCCTCGGCGAGAAGCTCCCGGCCGAGCAGGCCGCCTCCTGGGGGCTCATCTGGCGTTGCGTCGACGATTCCGAGCTCGCCGGCGTGGTCGACGGGCTCGCGCAGGGCTTCGCTAACGCACCGACACGCGGGTTGGCGCGCACCAAGCAGGCCCTGTACGAGAGCTTCGGGCGCACGCTTGGCGCGCAACTCGACGTGGAGCGGGACTATCAGGCCGAGCTCGGGCGTACCGCCGACTATGCCGAGGGCGTGGCCGCCTTCAGCGAGAAGCGCACGCCACGGTTTTCGGGACGATGAAATGAGCAAGCACGGGCAGCAGGCGCAACACATCGCCGAGCGGTCGGCGCAGGCGCTCTATGAGCGCGACCGCGCCTCGCAGGCTCTCGGCATGCGCCTCGTCGACGTGCGCCCCGGCCGGGCGCGCGTGGTGATGACGGTGCGGGCGGACATGGTGAACGGCCACGATGTCTGCCACGGCGGCCTCGTCTTCGCCCTCGCCGACAGCGCGTTCGCCTTCGCGTGCAATTCCTACAACGAGAGCACGGTGGCGGCGGCGGCCGCGATCGACTTCCTCGCTGCGGCGCGCGCCGGTGACGAGCTCACGGCCGAGGCGAGCGAGCTATGGCGCACGAAGCGCAACGGCATCTACGAGATCAGCGTGACCAACCAGCGTGGTGAGCGCGTGGCGCTGTTCCGCGGGCGCTCGTACCGGATCGACGGACAGGTGACGACCATCGAGGAGTGAGGCCATGCAGCTTCAGAGCTACGCCGCGGGCAAATGGCGCAGCGGCACCGGCGGCGCTGCGGCGCTGCGGGACGCCACCACCGGTGAGGTGATCGCGCACGCCAGCGCCGAAGGGCTGGACGCGGCGGCGATGCTCGCCTGGGCACGCGAGGTCGGCGGCCCGAACCTGCGGCGGCTCACCTTCCACGAGCGTGCCGCGCTCCTCAAGGCCGTCGCCAAGGATCTCAGCGAGCACAAGGAAGAGTACTACCCGGTCTCGTTCGCGACCGGCGCCACGCGCGGCGACTCCTGGATCGACATCGACGGCGGCATCAGCACCCTGTTCGTGTATGCGAGCAAGGGCACCCGCGAGTTGCCCAACAGCCGCGTCTACGTGGACGGCGGCCTCGAGGCGCTGTCGAAGACCGGGACCTTCGTCGGACAGCACCTGTGTATGCCGCTCGAGGGCGCGGCGGTGCACATCAACGCTTTCAACTTCCCGGTGTGGGGCATGCTGGAGAAGCTGGCGCCGACGCTGCTGGCGGGCGTCCCCGCGATCGTGAAGCCCGCGACCCAGACGTCCTATCTGACCGAGCGTGTCTTCCGCAGGATCCTCGAGTCGGGGATCCTGCCCGAGGGAGCGGTGCAGCTCATCTGCGGCGGGGTGGGTGACCTGTTCGAGCACCTGACCTGCCAGGACGTCGTATCCTTCACGGGCTCGGCGGCCACCGCGCTCAAGCTGCGTCAGCATCCGGCCGTGACGGCCAACTCAGTGCGCTTCACGGCGGAGACCGACTCTCTCAACTCCTCGATCCTGGGCCCCGATGCCACGCCGGGCTCCGCCGAGCTCGATCTGTTCGTGCGCGAGGTGGTACGCGAGATGACGGTCAAGGCCGGCCAGAAGTGCACGGCCATCCGCAAGGCGATCGTGCCGCAGGCGCGCGCCGCGGACGTCATCGACGCACTGCGCGCCGCGCTCGCGAAGGTGGTGGTGGGTGATCCACGCCTCGAGCAGGTGCGCATGGGCCCGGTAGCTTCCCTGAGCCAGCGCCGCGAGGTGAGCGAGCAGCTCGGGAAGCTCAAGCAGGAGGCTGAAGTGGTCGCCGGCGGAGATGGCAGGCCGGAGCCGCTCGGCGCCGATCCCGAGCGCGGCGCCTTCATGGCACCGACGCTGCTCTTTTGCCGGGACGGCGGGGGGGCGCGCGCCATCCACTCGGTGGAGGCCTTCGGCCCGGTGTGCACCGTGGTCCCGTACCGGGACACCGGCGAGGCGATCGCGCTGGCGCGCCGTGGCGGCGGGAGCCTCGCGGGCTCGGTGTTCACCGCGGACGATACGGTCGCCGCCCAACTCATTCTGGGACTCGCTCCCTACCACGGGCGCATCGTGGTGGTGAATCGCCACTGCGCGAAGGAATCGACCGGTCATGGCTCGCCGCTCCCGCACCTGGTACACGGTGGCCCGGGGCGCGCCGGCGGTGGCGAGGAGCTGGGCGGGATCCGCGGCGTGATGCACTACCTGCAGCGCACCGCGATCCAGGGCACGCCCGACGTGATCACGGCGGCGAGCGGACGCTGGGTGAGGGGCGCGCGCGAGCTCGACCCGGGGGTGCACCCGTTCCGCAAGCCCTTCGGCTCCCTCGCGATCGGCGATACGTTCCACTCGGGCGAGCGCGAGGTCACGGTCGATGACATCGAGCACTTCGCCGCGCTGTCGGGCGATCGGTTCTACGCGCACATGGACGAGGCTGCGGCGAAGCGCAATCCGCTGTTCGGCGGGCGCGTCGCGCACGGCTACTTTCTGGTGTCGGCGGCCGCTGGACTGTTCGTCGATGCGCCTTACGGGCCGGTGCTCGCCAACTACGGGATCGACGGCCTGCGCTTCGTCAAACCCGTGAAGCCGGGCGACCGCATCCGCGTGCGCCTCACCTGCAAGGAAAAATCGCTGCGCGCCGGTGCCGGCTACGGCGAGGTGCGCTGGGACGCCGCCCTCACGAACCAGAACGGCGAGGCGGTCGCCAACTACGACGTGCTGACGATGGTGAGCGAGAAGGCAATTCCCGACGCCTGAGTTCGCCGGCGTTGCTCAGCCGCGCTGCGGCGGCGCGCCGAAGAAGCGAAAGGCGTGGCCGCGCGTCGAGACCGCCTTGACCAGCGCCCACACCGCATCTCCGGGCGCGAGCCTGAGCGCCTGGCGGGCGCCCTCGGTGATGCGTGCCAGCACGACGGGTCCGCCGACATCGACCTTCACGAGCACGCTGGCGGCCTCGTCCGCAGCGATCTCGGTGACGGTGCCGAGGAGGGCGTTGCGCACGCTCACGTGCTGGACGGGCTGGGTGGCGAGGATGACGTCGCGCGCCAGCAGTTGAACGCGCACACGCGTACCGGGGCGCGCATCCTTCAGGCTCACCTGCAGCCTGCCGGAGCCGATGGCGAGCTCGACGGTGCCGCCGGCTGCATCGACGGCGGTTACCAGCCCATCGAGCACCGCCCCGACGAGCTCGGGTGCGACGACGCCGCGCAGCTCGGCGCCGAGGCTCAGTTCTCCGACCGGACCCGCGCTCAGCACCCGGCCCCCCTCGAGCAGCACGATGTAGGTTGCGAGCCTCAGTACCTCGTCAAACTGGTGACTCACATACACCATGGGGATGGACAGCCAGTCGCGCAGCGTCTCGAGGTAGGGCAGGACCTCCTCGCGGCGCGCCATATCGAGCGAGGCCAGGGGCTCATCCAGCAGCAGCAGCTGCGGCTGTGATAACAGCGCCCGGCCGAGCGCGACGCGCTGGCGCTCGCCGCCCGAGAGCTCGTGCGGCCGGCGGTGGAGGAGCGGGTCGAGACCGAGCAGGCCCACGACCTCTTCGAAATGGATGGAGTGCGGTGTCGAGCGCGCGCGCTTCAGGCCATAGCGGAGATTCCCCGCCGCGCTGAGGTGTGGGAACAGGCGCGAGTCCTGGAACACGTAGCCGATGCGCCGCCGCTCCGGGGCGACGGCGATGCCGGCGCGCGTGTCGGTGAGCACGGTGCCGGTCAGCTGCACCTCACCCTCGTCGGGCGGCAGTAGCCCCGCGATCATCTCGATCAGCGTGGTCTTGCCGCTGCCGGAGCGGCCAAAGAGCGCGATCACGCCGGGCGTGGGAGCCGCGAACGAGGCAGCGAGCGTGAACTCCGGGCGGCGCTTGAGCAGTGAGACGCGCAGCATGAGGCGCCCCGCGGCGGCTAACGGCCCAGGAGCCGGCGCACGCGGCGCACCAGCAGCTCAGCCCCGAGGAGCCCGGCCAGCCCGAGCGCGAACGACAGCATTGCGAGGCGCAAGGCCAGCGGCTCGCCGTCGGGCGTTTGCATCGCCGTGTAGAGAGCCAGCGGCAGCGTACGGGTCACGCCCGGAATGTTGGCGGCGAAGGTGATGACGGCGCCGAATTCGCCGAGGCCGGCGGCGAACGCGGTCACCGCCCCGGCGAGAATTCCGGGCAGCATGAGCGGCAGGGTGATGGTTAAAAATCGATCGAGGGGACGTGCGCCGAGCGTGCGCGCGGCGGCCTCGAGCCCCCGATCGACGTTCTCGAGCGACAGGCGGATGGCCCGCACCATCAGCGGGAAGGTCATGACGGCGGTCGCGAGCGCAGCGCCGGCGGTCGTGAACGGCAACTGGATCCCGAAATGAGCCTGCAACCAGGCGCCGAGCGGCGCGCGCGCCCCGAGGAGCAGCAGCAGTACGTAGCCGACCGCAACCGGCGGCAGCACCAGCGGCAGGTGCACGAAAGCATCGAGCACGGTGCGGCCGGGGAAGCGCGCCCGCGTCAGGATCCAGGCGGCCAGCACCGCGAGCGGCAGGCTGAAGGCAACACTGCGCGTGGCCACCGCGAGCGAGAGGCGCAGCGCCTCGAGCTCGGCGGAACTGACGGGACCGGGCATGCGGGAACTCTCTCACGATCGGTCGCCCCGCGGCCAGTTCCCGCACCGCCGCCGTATCAGGGAGATCAGGCCACCAGCGTCTGCGCCAGGCTTACGGGGGAACCGGGAGCTGGTGGGGGGGCGCAGGCTCCCAGGCCCTTCTCCTCGAGCCAGGCGCGGTTGAAGAGGCGCGACTGGTACTTGGCACCGCCGTCGCAAAGCACGGTGACGACGGTATGTCCGCGTCCCAGCTCGCGCGCGACCTGCAGCGCGCCGGCGACGTTGATGCCGCTGGTGCTGCCGAGGAACAGGCCCTCCTCGTAGAGCAACCGGTAGACGCAGCGCACGGTGTCGGCGTCCGGTACGTGTACCGCAGCGTCTATCGGCGCGTCGCGGAGATTGGCAGTGACGCGGCCGATGCCGATGCCTTCGGTGATCGAACCGTTGCCGGTCGCCTTGAGCGTGCCGGTGCGGAAGTATTCGTACAGGCTGCTGCCGGGAGGATCGGCGAGCACGCAGCGCACCGAGCGGCTCTTCGACTTGAGGAACTGAGCGACCCCGGCGAGTGTGCCGCCGGTACCGGTCGCCGCCACGAAGGCGTCGATCCGCCCGCCGGTCTGCGCCCAGATCTCGGGGCCGGTGGTGGCAACGTGCGTGTCGCGGTTGGCGGTGTTGTCGAACTGGTTCGACCAGACGGCATTGGGAAGGGAGGCCGCGAGGCGCTGGGCCACCTTCTGGTACTGGTTGGGATTGCTGTAGGGGACGACCGGTACCTTGTGGACCTCGGCGCCCAGCATCTCGAGCAGCCGGTACTTCTCCGGCGACTGGTTGTCGGGCATCACGATGATGCAGCGGTAGCCGCGCGCGTTGCAGACGTGCGCCAGTCCGATGCCGGTATTGCCGGCGGTCCCCTCGACCACGATGCCGCCCGGTCCGAGCTGGCCGCGCCGCTCTGCGTCGGCGACGATGGCGGCGGCGGCCCGGTCCTTGACCGAGCCGCCGGGGTTCATGAACTCGGCCTTGCCGAGGATTTCGCAGCCGCTCTCTTCGCTCATCCGGCGAAGGCGGATGAGGGGCGTGCGCCCCACGGCGCCGATGAAGCCCGCGACGGTGCTCACGCGACGGCTCCGACAGCCGGGCGCTGCGCGCGCGATAACTCCGGGTCGCCGGACCCGGCGGCCGCGGCTATGCCGGGCGCGAGCGCCGTGACCTCACCGACGATCAGCAGCGCAGGTGCCGCCACCTGCTCGCGGGCTGCGAGCGTGGCCAGCGAGGCGAGCGGTGCCCGCAGCACGCGCTGTGCGGGCAACGTTGCCCGCTCCACGATCGCCGCGGGCAGATCGGCGCTCGCCCCCGCGGCGCGGAGCCGGGCGACGATGCGCGGCAGCTGTGCGACGCCCATGTAGAACACCACGGTCTGCCGAGGGCGCGCCAGGGCGCGCCAGTCGAGCGAGTCGTCGAGGGCCGCGTGGCCGCTCACCAGCGTCACGCTGTGCGCGAGCCGGCGGTGCGTGAGGGGAATGTCGGCGCCCGCGGCGGCGCCGAGCGCCGCCGTGATACCGGGAACGACGCGCCAGGGGATACCGGCGGCGGCCAGGGCCTCGAGCTCCTCGCCGCCGCGCCCGAAGACGTAGCCGTCGCCACCCTTGAGGCGCGCAACCCGCTTGCCGGCGCGCGCGAGGCTTACCATGAGCTCGTTGATGCGCGCCTGCTGCGCCTGCTCACCGCCGGCCTCCTTGCCGACGAACACTCGCTCGGCATCGCGGCGCGCGCGCTCGAGGATCGCATCCGGCACCAGCCGGTCATACAGGATCACGTCGGCCTGCTGCAGCAGCTGCAGGGCGCGCAGGGTGAGCAGATCCGGGTCCCCGGGACCGGCGCCGATGAGCCAAACCTCTCCCGCAGAGCCGCCAGCGCTGCGCAGCTCGCTCGCGAAGCTGCGGGCGGCTGCGCTCTCGTTGCCGCTCAGCACCGCGGCGGCGGTGCGGCCGCTGATGAGGCGTTCCCAGAAAGCGCGCCGCGCTCCGGGAGCGAGTGCGCGCTTCACGGCCGCGCGGCGCCTGCCGAGGAAGCGCGCGAGCGCACCGAGTCGCGCCGGGAGCGAGGCCTCGATCTGCGCACGCACTTGCCGCGCGAGCACCGGGCTCGACCCCGCGGAGCTCACCGCTACGACGACCGGCGAGCGGTCGATGATGGCGGGGAAGATGAAGCTCGACAGCTCGGGCGAGTCGACCACGTTGACCGGTATCTCGAGTGCGTGCGCGCTCTGCGCCACCGCGGCATTCACCTCACGGTCGTCGCTCGCCGCCACCACCAACGCGGCGCCCGCGAGCTGCGCGGACGCAAAGGGCGCGGCGACGTGCGCGAGCTCGGCGCCGGCCGCGCGGATCGCGAGCTCCGCCACCAGCTGCGGCGCGACCACGGTGACGCGTGCGCCCGCCTTGAGCAGCCAATCGGCCTTGCGCGCGGCCACCTGGCCGCCGCCAACGACGAGCGCGGTTCGGGCGCGCAGCCGCAGGAAGATGGGGAGGTAGTCCATGGCGGGGGCTCCTGCGCTCAGGCGTTCACCGCCACGCGTGCGCGCGGGTGCAGGCCGCATTCGCGCGACTCCGGGTGCTCCCACCACCAGCGGCCGGCGCGGCGACTCTCGCCGGGTTGGATGGCGCGCGTGCACGGGGAGCAGCCGATGCTCGGAAACTGCCGGTCGTGCAGCAGGTTGTACGGCAGGCGGCGCGCGCGGATGTACTGCCATACCTCGCCCTCGCTCCAGTCGAGGAGCGGGCTGATCTTGTACAGGCCGTAGGCGGTGTCCCAGCCGACACTCTCGCCGGCTGCACGGCCCGAGGACTGCTCGCGGCGCACTCCCGTCACCCATGCGGGGTAGCCGGCAATCCCGCGAGTGAAGGGCTCCACCTTGCGCACGCGGCAGCACAGGAGCCGGGCCTCGGGGCTCGCGTAAAAGCCGTTCACCCCCTGGGCGGCGGCCAGTTGCTCGAGCGCCTGGGCGTCCGGATACAGGACGCGGAGCCTGCGCCGGTAGTGGCGCTGCAGCCGCTCCATGAGCTCATAGGTCTCCTCGTAGAGTCGCCCGGTGTCGATCGTGAATATGTCGATCTCGGGGAGCTGCGACCAGATGATGTCGGTCAGCACGACCGCCTCGGCGCCGAGGCTGTTGGAGTACACCAGCCGGCCGTGGCGGCGGAGCTCCGCGGCCAGGAGGGCGCGCACGCGGTCGGCCTTGTTCTCGAGGGCGGGTGAGGGCAGCTCTCCCATGATGGCCGGACTATAGCGGTGCCGCGCCCTGGGACTGAACGAAGGATTGCTTCTTAGGGACTGCGTGGCGGTTATGCGGCGGTGACAGGCCCGTTACGGGGCGGTAGCCTTGGGCGCGAATGAAGCTCCATCAACTGCGTTACCTGGCCGCCGTCGCCCAGAGCGGCCTCAACATTACGGCGGCGGCCCACAAGTTGCATACCTCGCAGCCGGGCGTCAGCAAGCAGATCAAGCTGCTCGAGGACGAGCTCGGCTTCCAGGTCTTCGTGCGCGAGGGGCGCAACCTCACCCGCATCACCCCCGCCGGACAGCAGGTGATCGACCGGGCGCTGCGCATCCTGCAGGAGGCGCAGAGCATCCGTGACTTGTCGACGGAGCTGCGCGATGAGAGCAAGGGGAGCCTGTCGATCGGCACGACGCACACCCAGGCCCGCTACGTACTGCCCGACGTGATCCGCGGATTTCGCGCCCGCTACCCGCAGGTGCGTCTCAACCTCCACCAGGGCACCTCCGAGCAGATTGCCGAGATGGTAGCGAGTGACCGGATCGACTGCGCCATCGCCACGGGTTCGGAAGGGCTGTTTACGGACCTCACGCTGATGCCCTGCTACCGCTGGCACCGCACCGTGATCGTTCCGAGAGGGCACGCGCTCGCGAATGGCGCCAAGCTCACGTTGCGCGCCCTGTCGGCGTTTCCGCTCATCAGCTATACCTTCAGTTTCACCGGTCCGTCGTCGCTCCACGAGGCGTTCGCGAAAGCGGCGCTGGTTCCGAACGTCGCGATCACCGCGCGCGACGCCGACGTGATCCAGACCTACGTGCGGCTCGGGCTCGGCGTCGGCATCGTCGCGCACATGGCCGTCGACCCCAAGGACCCCGACCTGGTGGCGGTGGATGCCGCGCACGTGTTCGCCGCCCACACCACCTGGCTCGGGTTCAGGCGCGGGACGTTGCTGCGCAAGTACATGTACGACTTTGCGCAGCTTCTCGCCCCGCACCTGGATCGGCGGCTCGTCGACCGGGCACATCGCGCCACCTCCGCCGAGGAGGTCGCGCAGCTCTTCAGCGCTATCGCGCTCCCGGAGCGTTAGGCACACGGAGGTGCCCGCCGCCGCAGCTTGTGACTACAGGGTGTAGCGCTGGCGATCGAGCGGGATGCCGGCGGCGCCCGGCTGATAGGCGACGCTGTAGCGCGTCAGGGCGCGGCGCGCGGCCTCGAGGTCCTCGCCCGCTGCGAGCTCGATGGCGTCGAACCCGCAGCGCGCGAGCAGGAACACCTGGTCCCGTTTCACTCCGGCTCCGACGGCGCGCAGCTCGCCCTGGAAGCCGAGGCGGGTGCGCAGCAGCCACCCCTGTGAATAGCCGCGGCCGTCGCCGCCGTTGGGAAACTCGACGGCGACCAGGGCAAGGCGCGGCAGCTCTGCGGCGAGATCCTCGGGGGCGTCCGCCGGGGCCAGCCGTACCCCGAGCGGCCCACGCCACGCGGCCCAGCGTGCAGCGTCCGCGCGCAGCTCTTTCAGTGGAACGATGAGGGCGCCGCCCTCGGCGGCTTCCTCGCCGAGATGCGCCCAGCCGTCCGCGACGATCTCACGCCGCCTGAGGATGTAGCGCATAGGCGCCCGCGCGGAAGGGGTCGAGCCCCACACGGCGCAGCGTGTCGATGAACGCCTCGTCTTCGGTGCGCAGGGCGCGGTACACCTCGACGATACGGCCGATGGTCGCCGCGACTTCCTGCTTCGGCACGGAGGGACCGATCACTTCGCCGAGCGCGGTGAAGCCGTTGGCCGAGCCGCCGAGACTCACCTGGTACCACTCCTCACCGTGCTTATCGACCCCGAGGATGCCGATGTGTCCGACGTGGTGATGGCCGCAGGCGTTCATGCAGCCCGAGATCTTTATCTCGATGTTGCCGAGATCGTAGAGGTAGTCGAGATCGTCGAATTGCCGCTGGATGTCGTGCGCGATCCCGAGCGTCCCGGCGTTGGCGAGCGAGCAGAAATCGAGCCCCGGGCAGGCGATGAGATCGGTCAGCGTGCCGATGTTGGGCGTCGCGAGCTGCTGTCGATCGAGCTCGCGCCACACTGCGTAGAGCTCATCCTGGCGCACGTCGGCGAGCAGCAGGTTCTGGCTGTGGGTGGTGCGGATGAAGCCGAAGCTCGCCCGCTCGGCGAGATCCGCGACCGCCTCCATCTGCGCCGCGCTCGCGTCTCCGGGGTTGCTGCCGTGCGCCTTGAGCGAGACGAGCACGGCCCGGTAGCCCGGCACGCGGTGCGGGCGCGTGTTATAGCGGTACCAGGCGGCAAAGCGCGGCTCGCGGCCCTGAGCGACGTCCTGGTCGGCGAGGGCCTCGTAGGGCGGTGGCCGGAAGAAGGCGCGCATACGCTCGACCTCGGCGGCCGTCAGAACCGGCGCGCTCGCGCGGCACGCCTGCCATTCCGCCTCGACCTCGTCGCGGAAGCGCGCGGCGCCCAGCGACTTCACCAGTACCTTGATGCGCGCCTTGTGGATGTTGTCGCGGCGGCCGTGGCGGTTGTACACGCGCAGGATCGCCTCGAGGTAGCCGAGCAGATCGCCGAGCGGCAGGAAGTCGCGGATGCGGGCGCCGATCACCGGCGCGCGGCCGAGCCCGCCGCCGACGAGTACTGCGAAGCCGAGCGCGCCGTGCGCGTCGCGCTCGAGATGCAGACCGATGTCGTGCACCTCGGAAGCCGCCCGGTCCTCCGCCGAGCCGGTGATCGCGATCTTGAACTTGCGCGGCAGGTAGGTGAATTCCGGGTGCAGCGTCGCCCACTGACGCACGATCTCGCAGTAGGGACGGGGATCGTCGATCTCGTCGCGTGCGATGCCGGCCATGTGATCCGCGGTGACGTTGCGCACGCAGTTGCCGCTCGTCTGGATCGCATGCATCTGCACCGTGGCGAGCTCCGCAAGGATTTCGGGCACGTCGGCGAGCGCGGGCCAGTTGAGCTGCAGGTTCTGCCGGGTGGTGAAGTGCCCGTAGCCGCGGTCGAAGCGGCGCGTGAGGTCGGCCAGCTTGCGCAGCTGCGCCGCGCGCAGCAGCCCGTAGGGGATCGCAATGCGCAGCATCGGCGCGTGCCGCTGGATATAGAGGCCGTTGCGCAGCCGCAGCGGCCGGAATTCGTCCTCGGAGAGCTCGCCCGCGAGATGCCGGCGCGTCTGGTCGCGGAACTCCGCGACACGCTCCTCGACGAATGATTGGTCGAGCTCGTCGTAACGGTACATGCCCCCCGACTATATTCGGGCCGCCGGCGGCGGCTAAATACCGTGTGGTTGGGTACGCCTCTTTCTGGGGTTATGAGCGTGTGCAACACTAGCTGCGCGCGGCGGAACGCGCGGATCTTCGGGGGATGCGGCCGTGGCGGGACTCTATTTCGAGGAGCTCGAGCCGGGACAGCGCTTCGAGCACGCGGTACGACGCACGGTGACCGAGGCCGACAACGTGCTCTTCAGCACACTCACCATGAACCCGGCGGCCATCCACCTCGACGCCGAATACTCGCGGACGACCCCGTTCGGCGAGCGCGTCGTCAACAGCCTGTTCACGCTCGGGCTCCTGATCGGCCTTTCGGTCTACGACACCACCTTCGGCACGACCATCGGCAACCTGGGATTCGAGGAGGTTCGCTTCCCGAAGCCGGTGCTGCACGGTGACACACTGCGCGCGGCGACCACGGTGGTCTCCAAGCGCGAGAGCCAGTCGCGCCAGGACTCGGGAATCGTGGTGTTTGAGCATCGCGCTTTCAATCAGCGCAACGAGGAGGTCGCCTCGTGCCGCCGCGCGGCACTCATGCTGAAGAGGCCGGCATGAGCGCCGAGCGCCACCCAGGAGTACTGCGCTCCTGGCTGTTCGTCCCCGGTGACAGTGAGCGCAAGCAGGCCAAGGCGCTCGGTACCGAAGCCGACGCGCTGATTCTCGATCTCGAGGACTCGGTGGATCCCGCTCAGCTGCCGGCCGCGCGCGCGCGGGTGCGTGAGCTGCTGTGTGCGCACGCGGGCGGCTCGACGCCGCAGCTCTGGGTGCGCATCAATCCGCCACACGACAGCTGGCGCGAGGACCTTGCGGCGCTGTTTGGCACGACCGCCGGAAGCAGCAGCGCCGCCGGCCGCGAGGGTCCGGACGGGGTCGTTTTGCCGAAGGTGTCGTCGCCAGCGGAGATCGTCGCGGTGGCCGACCATCTCACGACCCTCGAGGCGCAGCGTGGCATCGCCGGCGGGACGACCGGGCTGCTGGTCATAGCAACCGAGACGCCGGGCGGAATGCTCTCGCTGCCGCAGTATCCGGCGGCGCTCGGCGCCGCGCGCTCGGCGGCGGTGCGGCTCGCGGGCCTCACCTGGGGCGCGGAGGATCTGGGCGCGGCGCTCGGCGCGAGCGCCCGGCGCGACTCCTCCGGGGCGCTGACCTTCACCTTCGCACTGGCGCGCACCACCTGTCTGCTCGCGGCGGCGGCCCTCGGTGTGCAGGCGATCGATGGGGTGCACGTCGACTTCCGGGATGTGACCGGCCTCGGGCGCGCACTCGCCGAGGCGCGCCGCGACGGCTTCTCGGGCAAGCTGGCCATCCACCCCGACCAGGTGGCGCCGATCAACGCCGCTTTCACCCCGACGGACGAGGAGCGCCAGCACGCGCGCCGCGTGATCGCGGCCTTCGCCGCGGCCGGTGGTGCCGGTGTGGCGAGCCTCGACGGGCAGATGATAGATCGACCGCACCTCCTGCAGGCGCGGCGCGTGCTCGGTCTACAAGCGTGACCGCGGCGGCGCGAGCTGCAGCAGATCCTCCGGGGTGTCGAGGTCGAGCTCCGCGGCCGGCATGGGCACGCGGACCACGCGATCGGCGCTGCGGCGCAGGATCGCGCGCGCGCCGCTGTCGCCACGCAGCGCCGCCAGCTCGGTGAAAGTGCTGCGGGGGAAGATCGCCGGCGCGCCGGTCGTGCCCGTGTAGAGCGCGGCGACGATAGATTGGGGACGCCGCCGCCAGGTGCCGGCGAGGCGTCTGAGGTCGTCGCTGGTAACCGCGGCCTGATCGGCGAGCACCAGCAGCGCGCCGGCGCAGGTGGCCGGGAGACGCGCGACGCCTGCGCGTATCGAGCTCGCGAGGCCCTCGCGCCACTGGCGGTTGACGACCACCGAGCCCGGTGAGTGCTTGAGGAGTGACGCGAGCTCCA
>DASXKA010000104.1:0-15522 GCA_036497085.1 Steroidobacteraceae bacterium
GGAAAGTTGCCGCGCCCCACGCGCGGGCTCGCGCCCAGCGCGGAGGTGATGTTCCAGACCGCGGCGAGGTGCCCCATCTCCTCGATGGCGACCGAGAGCAGCAACTGGCGCCAGCGGCCGACGGCAGCGGCCTCCTCCGCCGTGAGCCCCTCCGCTACCCCGTCCCTGAGGCTGAAGGCGGCGTACAGGTAGGTGCACATGAGGTTGTGCTCGAGCTCGGCCGCCTCGTAGAGCGCGCCGACCACATGCTCGCGTTGCACCGGCAGGGCAGCGGCCGCGGGGACGTCGTTCATTAGAACCTCCATGATCGCGCCTATGTCGCACAAAATGCGCAGGCGCGCCATCCCCCGGAAGTGCCGCAGCGAAGCGCAGCCGGCAAAAGCCCGTGCGCTAACCTTGCCACGAGGTGCCAATTAACCAGCGTGTTCGCGGGTCTCGTGAAAGACGATGCCCGGCCAGCGCTCGATCGTCAGCTCGAGATTGACGCGCGAGGGCGCCAGGTACACGAGCGCGCCGGCGTGATCGACCGCCAGGTGCTCGTGGGCACGGGTGCGGAATTCCTCGAGTCGCTGCGCGTCGGCGCCCTCGACCCAGCGCGCGGTATAAACCGTGACCGGCTCGAAGACGCATTGCACGCCGTACTCATCCGCGAGGCGGAAGGCCACCACCTCGAATTGCAACTGCCCTACGGCGCCGAGGATCAGCTCGTTGTTGCGCAGCGGCCGGAACAGCTGCGTCGCCCCCTCCTCGCACAGCTGCGCCAGGCCTTTCTGCAGCGCCTTCATGCGCAGCGGATCCTTGAGCACCGCGCGCCGGAAGATTTCCGGGGCGAAGTTCGGCACGCCGGTGAAGGCGAGCCGTTCGCCCTGGGTGAAGCTGTCACCGATGTTGATCGTGCCGTAGTTGTGCAGCCCGATGATGTCCCCCGCGTAGGCCTCCTCGGTCTGGGCACGCTCGGCCGCCATGAAGGTAAGCGCATCGGCGACCCGCACCTCCTTGCCGAGGCGCACGTGGTAGAGGCGCATGCCCCGGGTGTATTTGCCGGCGCACAGACGCAGGAACGCGATCCGGTCGCGGTGCTGCGGATCCATATTGGCCTGGATCTTGAAGACGAAGCCGGCGAGCGCGGACTCCTCGGCGGCGACGGTACGCTCGCGCGCAGACCGCGGCAGCGGGCCGGGAGCGTGGCGCGTGAAGCTGGCGAGCAGCTCCTCGACCCCGAAGTTGTTGATGGCGGAGCCGAAGAAGACCGGAGTCTGCCGCCCGGCACGGTAGGCTTCGGAGTCGAAGCTCTGGGTCGCTCCCTTCACCAGCTCGATCTCCTCGAGGAAAGGTGCGGCGAGATCGCCGAGGAACTCGCGTGCCGCATCGCTCGCGAGCCCGTCGATGGTGCGGTTTTCGCCGACCCGGCCGCGCTCGCCGGCCGCGTACGCGTAGATGCGGTCCTCGCCGAGGTGATAGATGCCGCGCAGCTCCCGCCCCATGCCGATCGGCCAGGTCACGGGTGCGGTGCCGATGCGCAGCACGCTCTCGATCTCATCCAGCAGCTCGATGGGCGCGCGCCCGTCGCGGTCGAGCTTGTTGATGAAGGTCATGATCGGCGTGTCACGCAGCCGGCAGACCTCCATGAGCTTGATGGTGCGCTCCTCGACCCCCTTGGCGCAGTCGATCACCATGAGGGCGGAGTCCACCGCGGTGAGCGTACGGTAGGTGTCCTCGGAGAAATCCTCGTGCCCCGGCGTATCGAGCAGGTTCACGATCCAGTCGCGATACGGGAATTGCATCACCGAGGAAGTCACCGAGATGCCGCGTTGCTGCTCGAGCCGCATCCAGTCGGAGGTAGCGTGGCGGGCGGCCTTGCGGCCCTTGACGGTGCCCGCCATCTGGATCGCTCCGCCGAACAGCAGCAGCTTCTCGGTCAGGGTGGTCTTGCCCGCGTCGGGGTGCGAGATGATCGCGAAGGTTCGTCGCCGATGGATTTCGGCAGCCAGATCAGCCATGACGCCTGGCCGCCGCTCAGCTCGAGTGGCTGCGTGAGGCACGCAACCCGAGTCGCAGCACGGCCGCGTCCTCGCGCCCGCCGACGGCCTGGTAGTAGCCGCCACGCATGCCAACCTGCTCGAAGCCGTGTGCCAGGTAGAGCCGGATAGCCGCAGTGTTCGACGGACGCACTTCGAGGAACGCCTCTTTCACGCCGGCGGCCGCGGCACGCTCGACCAGCTGTGCCAGCAGCAGCCGCCCGAGGCCCCGGCAGCGGAACGCCTCGCCGACGCACAGGTTGAGAATGTGCGCCTCGCCGGCGCCGACACTCATCACGCCGTAGCCCGCTACCTGGCGCCCGTGCGTGGCCACGCGACAGGTGTACCCGACCCGCAGACAATCGCGGAAAATCCCCTCGCTCCAGGGAAACTGGTACGAGGAGCGCTCGATCGCCACGACCTCGGGAACGTCGGCGTCGCGCATCGCGCGGATCGCCTCGGGCGCCGGGCCGAGCAACTCAGGAGCGGTGGCCATCGGTCATCGCTCGCTGCGCGAGCTGTTGATACAGGTTGCGGGCAAACTTGAGGTCCTCCCATGCCTTGCGCTTGTCGCCGGGTGTGCGCAGCAGATAGGCAGGATGATACGTTACGACGAGCGGTGTATTCAGCTCGCCGAAATAGTGGACGCGGCCCCGCAAGCGCCCGAGGGGCGCGTCGGTGCCGAGCAGGTTCTGCGCCGCGATCCGCCCGACCGCGAGCATGATCTTCGGCTGCAGCAAGGCGATCTGCCGCACGAGATACGGCAGGCACGCGGCCACTTCGTCCGGCTTCGGATCGCGGTTGCCGGGTGGCCGGCTCTTCAGCACATTGGCGATGTAGACGTTGCGGGTGCGGTCGAGCCCGATGGCGCGCAGCATCGCATCGAGCAGCTGTCCCGCCGCGCCCACGAACGGCTCGCCGCGCCGGTCCTCCTCGGCGCCGGGCGCCTCCCCGATCACCAGCCAGTCGCAGCGCGTCGGCCCCACTCCCAGGACGCCCTGGGTGCGCGTGAGATGCAGCGGACAGCGGGTGCAGCGAAGCACCTCGGCGCGCAGCGCCTCCCAGCGTTCCGACACCTCACCCGCCGGCTCGGCGCGCGGCGGCGCGGCCGGCTCGGCTCCCGGAGTCGCGCGCGGCACCCATACGTCGATGCCGATCGCCTCGAGATACTCCCGGCGACGCTCGCCGTGCACGACCGCAGCCCTCAGCCGCTCGCCGCAGGCGCACCGCGCAGCGCGCGCCGGATGCGCCGCCCGGCCCACAAGAGCGGCGCCGACAGCGCGTAGATGCCGAACATCGACAGCAGCATGGTCGGTGGGTCGACCGCGATGGCGACGAAGAACAGCGGCACCAGCAGCATGTAGACGAACTTGATGCGGCGGTCGAGATCGAACTGCTTGAAGCTCGGGTAGCCGAAGCGGCTCACCATCAGGGCGCCCGCCGTGGCGGTGACCACGAACGCCGCGATCAGTCCGGTGAGCCCCGGCTCGAACCCCTGCCAATCGCTGAAGAACCAAACGAAGGCGGCGACGATCGCCGCGGCCGACGGGCTCGGCAGGCCTTCGAAATAGCGCTTATCGGCGGTCGCCGCCCGCGCATTGAAGCGCGCCAGCCGCAGCGCGGCCGCCACCGCGTAGAAGAAGCACGCCAGCCAGCCGAACCGCCCCCAGAAGTGGCCGAACTCCATGATGCGCACGACGCCCCACTGGTAGGCCACGATCGCCGGCGCGAGCCCGAACGCCACCATGTCGGCGAGACTGTCGTACTCCTTGCCGAAGGTACTCTCCGTGTGCGTCAGGCGGGCGATGCGCCCGTCGAGAGTGTCGAAGATCATGGCGGCGAAGACGGCCATGCCGGCCGGGGCAAAATGCTTGTCGATCGCCGCCACCACCGCGTAGAAGCCCGAGAACAGGCACCCGGTGGTGAGCAGATTCGGCAGCAGGTAGATTCCCCGGCTGCGGGGTCGGACGTTTGGCTGGGTCTGCGTCTGCACCGCGCTCGGCTCTTCAATGGCCCGCCCTCGGGCCAATCGGCGGGCATCTTATCAGGGGCCTCCTGCTAAGATGCCAACTCCTTGTTTTTGGCTCCGTAACACAAGCCCAAGCGCGATGCGTCTCTCGAAATACCCAATCAACACCGTCAAGGAGACCCCTGCCGAGGCGGAGGTCGTGAGTCATCAGCTCATGCTGCGCGCCGGTCTCATCCGGCGTCTGGCGGCTGGCCTGTACAGCTGGCTGCCGCTCGGCCTGCGAGTGCTGCAGAAAGTCGAGCGCATCATCCGCGAGGAGATGAACCGCGCCGGGGCGTTCGAGCTCGTGATGCCGGTCATACAGCCGGCCGAGCTGTGGCAGGAGTCGGGACGCTGGACCGAATACGGGCCGGAGCTGCTGCGCGTCAAGGATCGCCACCAGCGCGATTTCGTGGCCGGCCCGACCCACGAGGAGGTGATCACCGACATCGCGCGGCGCGAGCTGAAGAGCTACCGCCAGCTGCCGGTGAATTTCTACCAGATCCAGACCAAGTTCCGGGACGAGGTGCGGCCCCGTTTCGGCGTCATGCGCGCGCGCGAGTTCATCATGAAGGACGCCTACTCCTTCCACCTCGACGAGGAGTCGCTGCGGCAGGGCTATCGCGTCATGTACGACGCCTACACCCGCATCTTCACGCGCACCGGGCTCGTGTTCCGCGCGGTGCGCGCCGATTCGGGCGCGATCGGCGGCGACGTCAGCCAGGAGTTCCACGTGCTCGCCGCCTCGGGCGAGGATGCGATCGTGTTCTCCGACGCGGACGACTACGCCGCCAACCTCGAGGCCGCCGCGGCGCTCCCGCCGTCGGAGCCGCGCCCGGCCGCGCGCGAGCCTCTGCGCAAGGTAGCGACCCCGGGCGCGCGCACCATCGAGGACCTCACGCGCCTGCTGAAGATCGAGCCGGCACGCTGCCTGAAGACGCTGATCGTCGACGGCACCGACGGCGCCGTGGTCGCGCTGGTCGTGCGCGGCGACCACGAGCTCAACGCCGTCAAGGCACAGAAGCTGCCGGGTGTGGCGAGCCCGCTGCAGCTGGCCAGCCCCGAGCGCGTGCGTGAGGCCACGGGGACCGAGCCGGGCTACGTGGGTCTCGTGGGGCTCAAGTGCCGCATCTATGCCGATCATGCGGCGCTCGCCCTGGCCGACTTCGTGTGCGGCGCCAACGAGAAGGACCAGCATCTCACCGGCGTGAACTGGGAGCGGGACGTGCCGGGCGCAACGCCCGCCGACCTGCGCAAGGTGGTGGAGGGCGATCCGAGCCCCTCGGGCCGCGGGCGCCTGAAGATCGCGCGCGGTATCGAAGTCGGTCACATCTTCCAGCTCGGGCGCAAGTACAGCGAGCCTATGAAATCCCTGGTCCTCGATGAGGGTGGACGGGAAACCGCCCTTTTCATGGGCTGTTACGGCATCGGTGTGACGCGTATCGTGGCCGCGGCCATCGAGCAGAATCACGATGAGCGCGGCATCATCTGGCCCGACCCGATCGCTCCCTTTCAGGTGGTGCTGGTTCCGCTCAATCTGCAGAAATCCGACCGTGTCCGCGCCACCACCGAACGCCTGTACGCCGAGCTCACCGATGCCGGGATCGAGGTACTGCTCGACGACCGCGACGCCCGCCCCGGCGTCAAGTTCGCCGACGCGGAGCTCCTCGGCATTCCGCATCGGCTGGTGGTGGCCGAGCGCGGCCTCGAGGCCGGCAAGCTCGAATACCGCCATCGGCGCGACAGCGAGAGCACCGAGTTCCCCGCCGCCGAGGCGCTCAGCTTCATACGCGCGCGCCTGGAGTAAGGCGATGCGGCCTGCGGGCGCCGCGCGCGCGCACCGCGGGCGCGGGGCGTTGCCGGTCGCGGCGTTCGCGGCCGCCCTGGCGCTCGGCGGCGAGTGCGCGCGCGCCGATCAGCAGCTCGATCCGGCGCTGCGTGAAGTGGTCGGGCACGCGATCACCGAGGCGCAGTGCTTCACCGACCAGTACGATTCGGCGGTCTGGTACACGCTCATGGAGCCGCGGCTGCGTCCCATCGTGAAGGATCAGAGCGAGCGGCTCGAGATCCTCAAGCAGGTCTATTGCGAGACGCACCGTGCGGGCGAAGCGCGCCTGCCCCCGGGCCTGGTGATGGCGTTGATCGCGATCGAGAGCCGCTTCGATCGCTGGGCGGTGTCCACCAGCGGTGCGGTGGGCCTCATGCAGGTGATGCCCTTCTGGCCGGAGAAGCTCGGCATGCGCCGCTACGAGCTGGTGCGGGTCGCGTCCAATGTGCGCATGGGCTGCGCGATCCTGCGTTACTACCTCGGCTACGAGCACAACGACGTGCGCAAGGCACTCGCGCGCTACAACGGCAGCCCGGGCAAGCGCGACTACCCGGACCGCGTGCTGACCGCCTGGGGGCGTTGGAACGGGGCCGACGACCTGGGCTTCCCGGCGACCGCGACGACCCGTTAGTTAGGTCAAAGCCTGATCAGCGCGCCGCCGACTTCGCCGCGTGCTTCGCGGCACGCGGCGCCAGCATGCCCGCCACGCCCTCGCGTCGCGAGTCGGCCGCTCCCTCATAGGTGCCGTCGGGGAGTCGCACGACGCCCTGTAAACCCGAGTTCTCCGCGCGGCCTAACTTCAACAGCATGCCGCGCTCGCGCAGTCCCGCGAGCACTTCGGGCGTGAACTTGGCGAGCTCGCCGGTGAAGACGTCGCCGCGAGCGATCAGGTTCGGCAGCTCGATCGCCCGCTTGATCGTGAGCTTCCAGGCGAGGAGTCCCACGAGCGTCTTGGCGTTGTATTCGGTGATGGCCGAGCCGCCCGGCGAGCCGAGCGCCGCCACGAAATTGCCGTCGCGATCGAGCACGATGACCGGCGCCATCGAGGAGCGTGGACGCTTGCCGCCGTGCACCGCGTTGGCGACCGGCTGGCCTTCGTCGCTCGGGGTGAAAGAGAAGTCGGTGAGCTGGTTATTGAGCACGAAGCCGCCGACGATGCGCCCGGAGCCGAATACCGACTCGATCGTGGTGGTCATCGACACAACGTTGCCGTCCCCGTCCACCACGACGAAATGACTGGTTCCCTGCGACTCGGTGGTGGCGTCCCGGCCGCGCGGCACCGCGATGTCACCCGGCAACGGCGCCGGTCCGGCGTGGTCGCCGATCAGCTGCGCACGCACGCGCAGGTACGCGGGATCGAGCAGCCGCTCAACCGGCACGGCGACGAAATGCGGATCGGCGACGTAACGGTCGCGGTCGGCGTAGGCGAGCCGGCTCGCCTGCGCAAACAGGAACCAGGCCTGGGGATCGTTCGGGCCGCGCTGGGCTATGTCGGTCTTGTCCAGCATGCCGAGCAGCTCGAGCAGGGAGACGCCGCCGGCCGGCGGCGGCGGCGCGCATACCGAGTAGTGGCGGAACGGACGGCACAGCGGCTGGTCCCACTCGGGACGATAGGAAGCGAGATCCTGCAGCGTCATCGACCCGGCCAGCGGCTCGGCGTGCGTCTGGTTGACGATCGCACGCGCCACCGGGCCCGAGTAAAGGCCACGCGCCCCCTCCTTGGCGATGAGCTCGAGGGTCCTGGCGTACTCCGGGTTGCGAAACAGATCGTCCGCCTCGAGCGGCTCGCCGTCGGCGCGCGAGAACAGCGTCCGGATCTCGTTCGTCGGCGGAAACGGCGACCCTTCGCCGAGAAACATCGCCAGCCGCGCCGGCACGCGGAATCCCTGGGTGGCGGCGCGGATGGCCGGCTGGAACAGCTCCTTCCAGCGCATCGAGCCGAATTTCGAATGCGCCGCGTACAGCATGGCGATCACGCCCGGCACGCCGGTGGAACGGCCGCTGCGCACCGCTTCGAGGAACGGCAATGGCTTGCCATGCTCGTCGAGGAACATGTTGGCGGGCGCGGCCGCCGGCGCCTTCTCGCGCCCGTCGAGCGCACTCACCTCGTGGCTGCGCGCATCGTAGTACATGAGGAAGGCACCGCCGGATATCCCCGAGCTCTGCGGCTCGACCAGCCCGAGCATGGTCTGCACGGCCACGGCGGCATCGATTGCATCCCCGCCCTTGGCGAGAATGTCGAGCCCCGCCTGGACGGCGAGCGGGTTGGCAGCCGCCACCCACGCCTGCCCCTTGCGGTGACGATGAAATAACCCGAGCCGCGGCGCGGGCACCGGCTGGGCCGGCGCCAGAGCTTCGGCGGCCGGTTGCCCCTCGGGCGTAGCGGGCGGCGTCACCGCCGGCGACGCGGCGGGGGGCGCCGCGCTGGCCGGGGTCGTGCTGGCGGGCTCGATGGCAGCCGGCTCAGTAGCCGGAGACGGCGGGGGCGCCGGCGGCTGCTCCGGTGCCGGCTGCGCGGCCGGAGGCGGCGACGGAGGAGCGGACTGCGCGCCTGCAGGCGCAACGACGACGCCGCTCGTCGCGGCGGCGAGCAGGGCCAGCAGCAGCTGCGGTCCGTGCCTGCGCATCACCACTCTCTTTAGTCGGTACGAAAGCCAGCCGCGAGCGGCGCGTTCACCGGGGCATCGCTGGCCTCGACCGTGTTCACCTTGCAGGCCGATGAGCCGATCCACAGCCAGCTCACGAAAGCCTCGACCGCCTCGCTGTCGCCGCACGCCAGGACTTCCACCCGGCCATCCGCAAGGTTGCGCGCATACCCGCTGATGCCCAGTTCCCCGGCACGCCGCGCCGCTGTGGCACGGTAGAACACGCCCTGGACCCGACCGCCCACCAAGCACTTCCTGCAGATCACGCCCAGCTTGCGTCCCCCTACGGCACAATCCGTAATATTACTTGAGCCAGGTGACAATCGCCTGCGGAGACTCGTTCCAACATGTCAGAGATCCTCGTGCTCTACTACTCCCGCGGCGGTGCCACCGCCGAGCTCGCCCGGCACGTCTGCAGGGGAGTCGAGTCGGTCCCGGGGGCGAGTGCGCGGCTGCGCACCGTGCCGCCGGTCGCTGCGGCGAGCGAAGCGCCGCCGCGCGCCGTGCCGGCGAGCGGCCCGCCCTACGCTACGCTCGACGATCTGCGCGAGACGGCGGGGCTCGTGCTCGGCAGCCCGACGCGCTTCGGCAATATGGCGGCGCCACTCAAGTATTTCCTCGACGGCACCTCGAGCCTGTGGCTGACCGGAGCCCTGGCGGGTAAGCCCGCGGGCGTCTTTACCTCGACACAGACGCTGCACGGCGGCCAGGAGACCACGCTGGTGTCGATGATGCTGCCGCTGCTGCATCACGGCATGTATCTCGTCGGCCTGCCCTATACCGAGCGCGCGCTCAACGAGACGGCGAGCGGCGGGACCCCTTACGGAGCTTCGCACGTCGGCCGCTCCGAACAGGCGCCGACGCTCACGGCCGAGGAGCAGTCGCTCGCCCAGGCGCTCGGACGCAGAGTCGCGACGCTCGCCGTGCAGCTCAGTGCGGCGCCGCCGGCGCACGGCGCTGCAGTACGTCGCGAATGAACGGCACGGTGAGGCGGCGCTGGGCAGCGAGCGCCGCCTCATCGAGCGTGTCGAGCAGCTCATAGAGGTAGCGCATGTCGCGCGGGTAGCGCCGCCGCAGCCATTGCCAGGTCTCTTCGGGGAGCTCGAGGCCGCGCAGGCGCGCGCGCAGCGCGAGTGCTGCATGCTGCTCGGCATCCTCGAGCGGGCGCAGGGCAAACACGGCGCCGGCGGCGCAACGGGAGCCGAGGTCCGGCAGTGCCCAGCGCAGCAGCGCCGGCGGCGTCTGCGCCACGACCACCAGCGCCCCACTCGCCTCCTCGGTCTCGCGCAGCAGGCCGAACAGCCGCCGCTCCCAGGCGAGCTCGCCCGCCACACTCTCGAGGTCGTCGAGGCACAGGCAGGCAAGCTGCGCGAGCCCGTCGAGCATCTCGGCCCCGAGAGGCGCGACTTCCTTCAGCGGCAGGTAGCCGGCACGCACCCGCGCGCCCGCGGCCGCACAGATCGCCTGCAGCAGATGGGTCTTGCCGGCCGCGCCCGGCCCACTGAGCCAGGTCACGCCGCGTACCTCGCCGGCGGCGACGGCGCGAGCGTGCGCGAGCGCTTCCGTATTGCGCCCCGGCAGAAAGCTCTCGAACCGCGCGCGGTCCGGCAGCCGCACACCGAGCGGCAGCTGTCGCATCGGGCTCAAGCGGGGCGCGCCGGTGTCCATACCCGGCGCGTGAAGCTGGCGACGTAGTGCAGCCCCGACAGCACGGTGCTCGCGAAGGTGACGGCCGCGGCGGCGTCGAGCACCTCGCGCGGTGGCACGCCGGCCGCGGCGTCCAGCATCACCAGCCCCACGTACCCGAGCTGCAGCGCGGTGTTGATCTTGCTGAGCACGGTCGGGCGGCCGTGCAGCGGCCCGAACCACAGCCGGTACGCAAGGGCGCCGAGCCCGATCAACACATCGCGCGCCACTACAGCCGCTGTCAGCCACCAGGGGATCAGCCCGAGCCACGCTGCCTGGACGAATACCGTCACCAGCAACAGCTTGTCGGCGAGCGGATCGAGAATCTTGCCGAGCTCCGAGGTCCAGTTGAAGCGCTTGGCAAGATAGCCATCGAGACCGTCGGAGACCGCCGCGGCCGCAAACAGCGCGAGCGCAGTCGGCATCGCGCGCGCGGCGAGCGCCGAGACGATCGGCCAGATCAGCGCGATGCGAATCAGACACAGGAGGTTGGGAAGTTGGCGCACGATGAGCGGGGCGCGACGGTTGCCGGCGTGTCGTCAACCCTGCGGCCGATAGCGGTACACGAGCGACGCGCCCGCGGCGGTGCCGCGCAGCATGTGTGCCGAGCCCGACAGCTCGTGCTCGAGGGCGGCGGAGCCGCCGCGCATTTCCACCTCGAAGGTGACGCTGCCGGCGTCTACCTCGGCGACGTCAGCGCGGCGCACGCCGGGAATACTCTGCAACAGCCGCTCGACCGCCGCATAATCGGCGAGTCCGGCGATCCCTTCGATGCGCAGGCGCGCGGGAGCCTCGGCCTCGCCCGCCGCTCCCGGCGGCGGTGCCTCCAGATCGACCGCGTGATCGATGCCGGCGCTCAGTGGCCCGGTCCAGCTCTGGCTCTGCGCGTGCGAGTGCAGTGTCCACTGCAGCTGACCCGCGGCGACGCCCGCCGCGTCCGCACGCCCCACCAGCACCTGGTCGCCGCCGTAGCGCTGCGCCGCCTGCAGCAGCGCGCCGGTGTCCAGCGTGTTGCCGGCGGCATCGACCACCGTCAGCGGTATCACGCTGATCGGCAGTCCGCGCTCGGTGGCGGTTCGCTCGAGCTCGACTCGCGCGGCGTCGGCGTCGGCACGCCCGAGCGGCGGATAGAGCACCACGAGCGTGAACGGACGCTCGCGGTCCCAGACGCTGCGGCCGGCCGTGTCGATGGCATGCGCGACCGCCACGGCGTCGAACACGACCTGCGGCTCGCCGCGCGGCCCGGAGGCGTAGCTCTTCACGTACTTGGCCGCGTCGGCGATCACGGCGGCGAGCGCCGGATCGTCGGCGGACTCGCGCCGCCCGGTGGCACGCACCAGCGCCTGGCGCATGGCGCTCTGCACCGCGATCGGTGACTTGTCGTCGAGATCAACTTCGTAGATGTGCACCGGCCGCAGCGCCCACGCGCACAACGGCAGCGCACCGAGGAGCGCGACCAGGCCGGCGAGCGCTGCGCGCACGCGTCGCTCTGCGGCAGTTGGTCTTGGGTAGGATTGCGGCATCGTGCGGATCGCACACGCGGGCGGTGGACGGAATGTACAATACCATACGCGCCACTGCCCGACGGCGCCGGGTGCGCCCGCGCAAATCTTATGACTGAGCGTCCTGGCATTAGCTATCGTGATGCCGGCGTCGACATCGACGCCGGCGATGAGTTGGTCGAGCGCATCAAGCCGCTGGTGCGGCGCGCGCAGCGCCGCGAGGTGCTCGCCGGCATCGGCGGCTTCGGCGCGCTGGTCGAATTGCCGGCGGGCTACCGTCAGCCGGTACTGGTCTCCGGCACCGACGGCGTCGGCACCAAACTGCGCCTCGCGATCGACGCCGGCCGCCACGACACCATCGGCATCGACCTGGTGGCGATGTGCGCCAACGATGTCGTGGTACCGGGGGCGGAGCCGCTGTTCTTCCTCGACTACTACGCCACCGGCAAACTGCGGGTGGCCGTGGCCGAGGCCGTGGTGCGCGGCATCGTCGAAGGGTGCGTGCAGGCCGGTGCGGCTCTGGTGGGCGGAGAAACGGCGGAAATGCCCGGCATGTATCAGGGCGAGGACTACGACCTCGCTGGATTCTGCGTCGGCGTGGTCGAGAAGGATGCGATCATCGACGGCACGCGCACCTCGGCCGGCGACGCCATCATCGGACTCGCCTCCTCCGGACCGCATTCCAACGGTTACTCACTCATCCGCAAACTGGTGTCGGTGGCCGGCGCCACTCCCGCGACGATACTCGACGGCCGCACGCTGTTCGAGCGGCTGCTCGCGCCGACGCGCATCTACGTGAAGCCGCTGCTGGCGCTGCTCAAGGCACTGCCGGTGCACGCGCTGGCGCACATCACCGGCGGAGGCCTCACGGACAACATCCCGCGGGTGCTGCCCGCGGGGCTCGAGGCCGTGCTCGAGCGCGGCCACTGGCACCGCGACCCGGTGTTCGACTGGCTGCAGCGCGCCGGCAGCATCGAGCAGGCCGAGATGTATCGCACCTTCAACTGTGGCATCGGCATGGTGGCGGTCGTGCCGGCGGAACGCGCCAGCGCCGCGGTCGAGCTGCTCACCTCTCAGGGCGAGACCGCGAGCATCATCGGCGAGGTGCGCAGCGGCGCGCGCGGCGTGCACATCCGGGAATGAGCGCCGCCACACCCTGCAGGCTTGCCATACTGATCTCCGGGCGCGGCTCCAACATGGAGGCGCTGGCGAGCGCCTGCGAGACCGGCGGCCTCGCGGCACGCGTCGCGGTCGTGATCGCCGATCGCGGCGACGCCGCGGGACTCGGCGCGGCGCGCGCGCGCGGCCTCGAGACTGCGGCAGTTGTTCACCGGGGTGAGCGGGCCGGCTTCGAGCGCGAGCTCGGCGTCGCGCTCGAGCGGCACCGACCGGATGCCGTGGCGCTCGCCGGCTTCATGCGGGTGCTGTCGGCGGAATTCGTGGCGCGCTACCTCGGCCGCATGTTCAACATCCACCCCTCACTGCTGCCGAAGTACCGCGGACTCGACACGCACCGCCGCGTGCTCGCCGCCGGCGACGCAGTTCACGGCGCGAGCGTTCATTTCGTGACTCCCGAGCTCGACGCCGGGCCGGTGGTGCTGCAGTCGCAGGTCGCCGTCGAGCCCGCCGACACCGACGCGACCCTCGCCGCGCGCGTGCTCGCCACCGAGCACGTCATCTATCCGCGCGCCCTCGGCTGGTTCGCCGACGGGTGCCTCGCCTGGCGCGACGGCGCCGCCTGGCTCGACGGGCGGCGACTCACGGCGCCGCTGCTGGAGGACTTCCGTGCCACGGCCTCCTCGTGAAGCGGCCGTCGCCCCCGCCCGGGCGCGAGGCACGCTGCTGCTCGCGCTCACGGCCCTGGCGATGACGAGCGCAGCCGCAGCCGATGAGCTCAGGGCCTATGAGGCGACCTACGCCGCTATCTGGCAGGGCATGACGGTCGCGGTCTCGCGCCTCAAGCTCGAGCAGACCGGCGACACCTGGACCACCAGCTCGAGCAGCTCGGCGCGCGGTATCGGCCGGCTGGCTACCGGGATTTTTCCACCGCACCAGGTGAGTGTCGTGCGCGTCACCGCCTCCGGAGTACTGCCGCAGAGCTTCCGCTCGGAAGGCGGCGATCGCAGGAAGTCGACCGACCTGGTCTACGACTGGCAGACCGCCCGCGTCACGGGCACGCTCGAGGGCGCGAAGGTGGACCAGCCGCTCGCGCCCGGTGTGCAGGACGACGGCTCGGTGCAGCTCGCGCTCATCGTGGAGTTGCTCGCGGGCCGTACCCCGAGCAGCTTCCGCATGATCGATGGGAGGGGCACGCGCGAGTACCAGTTCGCGCGCGAGGGGGAAGTCACGCTACCGACGCCCCTGGGAGCAATCGCTACCGTGGTGTACCGGGCGCAGAAGGCAGGCTCGCCGCGCGTCACGCGCTTCTGGTGCGCGCTGCACCGCGGCTACATTCCGCTCAAGGTCGAGCAGACCAGGGGCGACGACGTGCAGTGGACCCTGGAGATCGAGCACCTCACGCGCGAGTAACAGGCGCGCGCGCTCTAGACTTGCAGCTGCCTGAATTGCTTTGCCAGCTTCAGGTCCTGCCCCTGATAGTGCGATCCGATCTCGCGGCCGTAGAGCGTCTGCGGCCGCTCTGCCATTCGCTCATAGCGCAGCCAGCCGACCCTTTGTCCGTCCTCCAGAACAAATGGCACTTCGTGAGAACGCACTTCCAGGACGCCTCGGCTGCTTCCTGCCTTCCTTGTATACGGGTCCCAACCGAAACCGGGATCGAAGAAGCCCGCATAGTGAACGCGAAATTCCCCTGCGCGGGTGTCGTAGGGAAGCATTTCCGCCGCGAAATCGGGCGGCACCGCGACGGGCTCTTTGGTCATCAGGATGTAGAACTCGTCCGGGTCCAGGACGAGCGCTGACCTGCGACGAAAGCGAATGGGTTCCCAGAAGTCGAGCGGATCATAGTCTCGCCGGTCGAGATCGATGCGCTTCGTGTGCTTCTTTGCGCGCCACCCGATCAGACATCCGTCCTCCCCGGAGCCGACTAAATCGATCGAGAACGGCAAGTAGCCTGTTCGATCACTTATTTCGGCGGTGTCCGATATCTGCCCTTCGCTGAGAAGTTGTCGCCAGTCCGCCGACGTAATGGATCGTGGTGCTTCACCTCGGGTTCGACGGAAGCGCAGCTGATTGAGCCGGGTCCCGGTCCTGACTACTACACTGAAGCTCCGCGGGGCCACTTCCAGGTAGAGTTGGCCCTGATAACCTTCTCCAACCTGGTCGAAGAGCGTCGCCTGATCGGCGATGAGGCGAGTCAGGATGTCCAGGCGGCCAGTCGAACTCTTGGGATTGGCAAAAGCCGCCACCTCGCTCTTCAGGCGGATCGACTCGAGAAGCGGAACAACGTATACGCGACCCTTCTCGAGCACGGCACCTTTGCTGAGGTCCATACCGAAGCTCTGAAAGTCGGCATCGAGTTGGCCCATCTTCTCCAGGACTCTCGCGCCCTCCCCGGGCAGGAAGCTGGCATCGATGGGATACGCATAGTCGCCCAGCCGCAGGTCGATGCTGGCTGGCTGTACTTGATCCGGCAGAACGTCAGACAGAATTCCCAGCGGGGCAATTTCACCGCCCGCCACCATTTCGCTGATCTTTGGGCACGGCAGGATGCCCGTGTACACCGACGAGCGCGTCGACGTCTCGGGCACACTGGTCATTTCCGACCCGCCTGCCGGCATCAGCTCTCCTCGATGACGATCTTGGGAAATACGGCGCTGCGATCGCGCGCGCGCACCGCGAGCGCGCCGGCGGTGCGGCGTGCCATCTCGAGATAGCA
>DASXKA010000105.1:0-3264 GCA_036497085.1 Steroidobacteraceae bacterium
CGGGTCTATAGTCGGCGCCAGACCTCGCTCATTCCCGGAGGACGCCCATGCAGCTCAAGGACAAGACGCTGTTTCGCCAGCAATGCTACATCGACGGCAAGTGGGTCGATGCGGAGAGCCGCGCAACCATCTCCGTCAACAATCCCGCGGACAACTCGATCCTCGGCACCGTGCCGAAGATGGGGGCCACGGAGACGCGGCGCGCGATCGAGGCGGCGGACCGGGCGCTGCCGGCCTGGCGCGCCAAGACCGCCAAGGAGCGCGCGGGGATCCTGCGCAAATGGTTCAACCTGATGATGGAGAACCAGGAGGATCTGGCGCAGCTGATGACCGCGGAGCAGGGCAAGCCGCTCACGGAATCCCGCGGCGAGATCGCCTATTCCGGCTCGTTCATCGAGTGGTTCGCCGAGGAGGGCAAGCGCATCTACGGCGACACCATCCCGCCGCACGGGGCCGACAAGCGCATCATCGTACTGAAGCAGCCGATCGGCGTCTGTGTCGCGATCACGCCCTGGAATTTCCCCTCGGCGATGCTGACGCGCAAGGCCGGGCCGGCGCTCGCGGCGGGCTGCACCATGGTGCTGAAGCCCGCGAGCCAGACGCCCTATTCGGCGCTGGCGCTCTGCGAGCTCGCGGAGCGCGCGGGCGTGCCCAAGGGCGTGCTCTCCTGCGTCACCGGCAGCGCCCAGGAGATCGGCGGCGAGATGACCTCCAACCCGACCGTGCGCAAGCTCTCCTTCACCGGCTCGACCGAGATCGGCAAGGTGCTGATGGCGCAATGCGCGGGCACCGTGAAGAAGCTCTCGCTCGAGCTCGGCGGCAACGCGCCCTTCATCGTGTTCGAGGACGCGGACCTCGACGCCGCAGTCGCCGGCGCGATCGCCAGCAAGTACCGCAACACCGGCCAGACCTGCGTGTGCGCCAACCGCCTGCTGGTGCACGCGCCGGTGTACGAGGAGTTCACGCGCAAACTGGTGCACGCGGTCGGGCAGCTGCGGGTGGGCGACGGACTCAAGGGCCCCACCGACCAGGGGCCGCTGATCGACGTGAAGGCGCTCGCCAAGGTGGAGGAGCACATCGCCGATGCCGTGTCGAAGGGCGCGCGCGTCGTGACCGGCGGCAAGCGCCACACGCTCGGTGGCACCTTCTTCCAGCCGACCGTGCTCACCGACGTGACCGCCCAGATGCAGCTCGCGCGCGAGGAGACCTTCGGCCCCGTGGCGCCGCTGTTCCGCTTCGCAACCGAGGCCGATGCGGTGCGCATGGCGAACGATACCGAGTTCGGTCTGGCGGCCTACTTCTACACGCGGGACCTGGCACGCTCGTGGCGGGTCGCGGAAGCGCTCGAGTACGGCATCGTGGGCCTCAATACCGGTATCATCTCCACCGAAGTCGCCCCGTTCGGCGGCGTCAAGGAGTCCGGCATCGGCCGCGAGGGCTCGCGTTACGGGATCCTCGACTACACCGAGCTCAAGTACCTGTGCGTCGGCCTGAGCTAGCCGGGCGGCGCCGGCAGCGCGCGGCACCCGCCTCATGCGCTACGTGAGCTCACCGGACTTCCAGCACGACGGCGCCGAGCGCATCGGCATCCTGCTGGTCAACTCCGGCACCCCCGCGGCCGCCACCGCGTCCGCGGTGCGCCGTTACCTGAGGCGTTTCCTCTCCGATCCGCGCGTGGTCGAGCTGCCGCGCGTGCTGTGGCTGCCGATCCTCTACGGGCTGGTGCTGCCGCTGCGCCCGGCGCGCGTGGCACGCAGGTACCGCAGCATCTGGACCGAGGAAGGCTCGCCGCTGCGCTACCTGTCGGAGCGCTTGCGCGAGGCGCTCGCCGCCACGCTCGCCCGCAGGGTACTGGCGCCGCTCTCGGTGGAGCTCGGCATGCTCTACAGCGAGCCCACGGTGCCCGAGGCGCTCGGCCGCCTGCGCTCCTCGGGTGCGCAGCGCATCCTCGTGGTACCGCTCTTCCCGCAGTACTGCGGCGCCACTACCGGCGCGGTCTACGATCAGGTGAGCGCGGAGCTGCGCCGCTGGCGCTGGCTGCCGGAGCTGCGCTTCGTGGCCGAGTACCACGATCATCCGGGCTACATCGAGGCGCTGCGCGCAAGCGTCGCCGAGCACTGGAGCCGCGCCGGGCGCACCGGGCATCTGCTGATGTCGTTCCACGGCATTCCCGAGCGCTACTTCTCCGCGGGCGACCCGTATTTCTGCAAGTGCCAGAAGACCGCGCGGCTGCTGGCGGACGAGCTGATGCTGCGCGAGAGCGAATGGACCGTCGCCTTCCAGTCGCGCTTCGGACCGAGCGGCTGGCTGAAACCCTATACGCGCGAGGTGCTCGAGGGTCTGCCGGGGCGCGGCGCGCGCAGCGTCACGGTCGTGTGCCCCGGCTTCGCGGTCGACTGCCTCGAGACGCTCGAGGAGATCGGGGTCGAGAACCGCGCGTCCTTCATCCGCGCCGGCGGCGAGCGCTTCGACTACGTGCCGGCGCTCAACGCACAGGCCCTGCACACGCAATCCTTAAGCGATCTCATCGTCGAGCACTGCCAGGGCTGGATACATCTCGAGCACGGGCGGCTGCCGAGCGCGGCTCGCGGTGCCTCCGCCTGAGGGCGCGCGGCTGATGGCGCACGCGCCGCTGCCGCCGCCCGGGCGCTTTCACGAGCTCAGCCTCGCGACCGACGACATCCGCGCCTCGGTGGAGTTCTACGAGCGTCTCGGGTTCTCCCAGACCGCGACCGCCGACACCTACGCGCATCCCTACGGCGTGCTGACCGACGGGCGGATCTACATCGGCCTGCACCAGCGGCGCGCCGCCTCCCCCACCCTGACTTTCGTGCGGCCCGGCGTCGCCGCGAGCCTCGCCGAGTTCACGGCGCTCGGGATCGAGCTCACGCTGTGCCGCACGGGCGAGGAGGTGTTCAACGAGATCGGCTTCGAGGGCCCGCACGGGGAGTCCGTGCGGGTAATCGAGGCGCGCACCTACTCACCGGCCGAGCGCCCCCCCGGCGATGTCTCCCGCTGCGGCGACTTCGTTCAGCTATCGCTGCCGGCGACGGACTTTGCCGCGGCCCGCTCCTTCTGGGAGCCACTCGGGTTCGTGGCGACCGACGAAGCGGAGGCACCCTATGTGCACCTGCCGCTCACCAGCGACCATCTCGACCTCGCGTTCCACCGACCGCGCACCTTCGAAGCGCCGCTGCTGGTGTTTCGCGCGGCGGACATGGCGCAGCGCATAGCGGCGCTGCGCACGCTCGGCGTAGCGGAGGC
>DASXKA010000106.1:0-7610 GCA_036497085.1 Steroidobacteraceae bacterium
CGTTTTAGAGAGGCTACGCATTCGACGGCGAGACCGTGAGTAACAAGATCGTCGTGATTCCCGACAGCGCGGTACGGTGTGCTTTGCGCAATCCTGTTCAGGCCGCGGTGCCCGGAACGAAGGCAGCGAACTGGCGCTCGAGCGCCTTGGCCGCGCCATTCCGCCAGCCGTCCGCGACCGACTGGGAAGCAGGATCGGGAAAGATCTCCTCCTCGCCGCGCTCGAGTCCATCGAAAATCCCGCGCGCCGCCGACTCGGTGGTCGCCTTCGGGATGTCGAGGCCGCGGTTCATGTCGGTGTCGACCGGGCCCAGAACCACGCCGTACACCCTGACCCCGTCGCCCGCGAGCAGAGCGCGCAGCGACTGCGTCAGGTTGAGCGCGGCCGCCTTGGAAATCGAGTAGGCGGGTATCAGCGGCAGGGCAGCAAGCGCCACCAACGACAGGTGGTTGACAATAGCGCCCCGGGAGCGCTTGAGCTGCGGCAGGAAAGCGCGGGTCACGTTGAGCACCCCGAACAGGTTGACGGCGAAGGTGCGCTCGAGCACTTCGGGGTTGCTGAGGTCGTCGTAGGGCGCGATGCCGGCGTTGTTGATGAGGACGTCGAGGCTAGCGGTCGAGGCAGCGGCGCGCTGAATGTCCTCGGCGCTCGTGACATCCAGCTTGAGCGTCGTAACCCGAGGGTCCGCATGGGCCAGTGGCCCGCGCGTTCCCCCGTAGACGCGCTTCGCTCCGCGGCGCAGCGCCTCGTCGACGAGTGCCCGGCCGATGCCGCGGCTGGCGCCGGTGATCAGAATGGTCTTGTCTGCGATGTTCACATGACTCTCCTCGTGGGTTGGTTCTGCCCCGATTTGCGGGCTCTGGTGTAAAGCTGGCGGCGGGCCGGATCTCATCGGTCCTCTTCACGCCCGCGTCGCGGAATTCGGTGGTCTTGCATACGTGCGGTAAAGCCATAGGAGCAGTGCGACCAGCGAGCCGCCCGGCAGCAGGAGCTCGATCGCCAGGTAGGGGCCGAAGGAGCGGCCGGCTGCGATCACTTTCAATGCGAGAGGCTTCACGACATTGTCCTGTGGTATCGGTTCCGTTACAGGCTCAGCGTGTCGAACAAGAACATCTGGAGGTCATGCGCCTGAGGGGCGAGCTGCTGCCGGTCCGCTGCGCATGCGCGTCCGCACTCGGACATGAACGCCGCATTGAGGTCCGAGAGCGAGTCGAAGTGCAGGGTCGCCACTAAGTGAGCGTCGCCGGCGCCGTAGAGGGAGATGACCGGGCCCCGATTCGTCTCCAGCTTTCGCAGGCCCGGCAACTGCCTGGCAAGCGGCACGTGAACGTCAAAATAGTGCCGGTCGAAGGCGTCAGGATTTTTGGGGGTCCTGTAGATCACGATCATCTGAGCCATGACAATCTCCGCTCGCTCGACTGAGTAACGTGTTCGCAAGTCCGCTGTGCGCTAAATTAGCCGTTGCCCAACGTGGGCTGGGAGTGACAAGTGTGTCGGGATTCCGGTGGACTCACTGATCACAGCGGCGGCACGCGCGCTCGCCGCGGGTGATCCTCTCGGGGCGCTGAAGCGGATCGCGCTGCGGGACGATCCTCCCGCGCTTGCGCTCCGCGGCATCGCGATGGCGCAACTCGGCGACCTCGTCAGAGCGAAGGCACTGTTGCGCCGCGCCGCGCGCGGCTTCGGCCCGCGGGAGCCGGCGGCGCGCGCGCGCTGCGTGGTGGCGGAGGCCGAGGTCGCACTCGCCGCGCGCGAGCTCAAGTGGTCGGCGAAGTCGCTCGAGGCGGCGCGCGTCGTGCTCGAACAGCACGGCGATCGCGCCAACGCCGCGCAGGCACGCTATCTCGAGGTGCGACGGCTGGTACTGATCAATCGCCTCGAGGAAGCCGACAGGATGCTCGCGGCGCTCGATCCCATCGGCCTCCCTCCCGCACTTCAGGTCGTCCACGAGCTTGCAATCGCCGGAGTCGCCACGCGGCGTCTTCGCATCGGCACGGCTCGCGCCGCGCTCACGGCAGCGCAGCAGGCGGCGCTAAAGGCCGGAATCCCCGCGCTGAGCGCCGAGGTTGAAACCGCCGCCCGGGTCCTCACCGCGCCGGCAGCGCGTGTGATCGCGGACGGCAATGATCGACTGTTGCTGCTCGAGGGTGTCGAGGCTCTCCATGGCTCCGGGGCCCTGATCGTGGACGCGTGCCGTCTCAGCGTGCGCGATGCAACTACCGCGGTCGCGCTCGCAAGGCGCCCGGTGCTGTTTGCGCTCGCGCGCGCGCTCGGCGAGGCATGGCCGCTCGATGTATCGAGGGACGCGCTCGTCGCCCGCGCCTTTCGCGGCAGGCGCGCGGACGAGTCGTATCGCGCGCGCTTGCGGGTTGAGGTCGGGCGGCTGCGCCGGGAGCTGCGCAGGGTTGCGCGCGTGAGCGCGACGCCGCGGGGCTTCGCCCTCGCGCCGCGCACGGCCCGCGAGGTCGTGGTACTGGCACCGCCGGTGGAGGATGAGAACGCGGCCGTGCTCGGCTGCCTCGCCGACGGTGAGTCATGGTCGAGCTCGGCGCTCGCGCTTGCCCTCGGAACGGGCCAACGCACCATGCAGCGCTCGCTCGAAGCGCTGGCGGCGGCCGGCAAGGTGCAGGCGTTCGGCCACGGGCGGGCACGCCGCTGGGTGACTCCACCGCCGCCGGGATTCACGACGACTTTGTTACTCCCGGCTCCCCTCTCTTAGAGACCAGGATGCAGCCATGAAGCAGTCAGTGGCCGAGATTATTCGTGAGTACACGCTTGCAGGCGTTGAGCACGTGCACGGCGTCTCCTACGACGGTCGGCACGTCTGGTTTGCTGCCGGGGAGACACTGCAGTCATTCGACCCCGCGAGCGGCAAGTCATTGCAGTCCCTGGATGTGGCGGCGCACGCCGGTACAGCGTTCGACGGGCGGCATCTCTTTCAGATCGCCGAGGAGCGCATCCAGAAGATCGATCCGGCGACCGGAGAAGTTCTCTCCACCATCCCGGCACCCGGCGGTGGCGGCGACTCGGGCCTCGCGTGGGCCGAGGGGACGCTGTGGGTCGGACAGTACCGGGATCGCAAGATTCATCAGATCGACCCGCAGACCGGAAAGATACTGCGCACGATCGAAACCAACCGCTTCGTCACCGGCGTGACCTGGGTCGAGGGCGAGCTCTGGCACGGCACCCTGGAGGACGGCAAGAGCGACCTGCGCCGCGTCGATCCCCAGACGGGGAAGCTCCTGGAGAAGCTCGATATGCCGGCGGGAGTGCAGGTGTCCGGGCTCGAATCCGACGGCGGTGACCGATTCTTCTGCGGAGGCTCGACGAGCGGCAAGGTGAGAGTGATCCGCCGCCCGCGGCGCGGCTCTTCTGCGGAATGAATGCAGATGCATCGGGTCCACACGCGCTCTATCCGACATGACTCGGCGCCGCCCAGCGGCTAAGCTCGGTCCGCTGGCGGAGATAGCATGGCTCTCCAATACGTCGACGTGGACGAGGCGAGGAAGCGCAGGGGTCTGCGCATGGTGGTCGTCGGCAATGTGCCGAGTCCCTGGGGCGAGGCGGCCAAAGGCATCCTGCACATCAAGGGCATCGAATGGGCTGCGGTACGCCTGGTGTACGACAGCGAGCCGCTGCGGGAATGGGCGGGGCAACGCAGCGGTCCGGTAGCTATTTACGATGACGAGCCGCCTCGCGCCGGCTGGGCCGAGATCCTGTCGCTCGCCGAACGCCTGGCGCCCGAGCCCGCATTAGTGCCCGCGGATCCGGCAGAACGCGCCCTGCTCTTCCATATCGGCCATGAGATCTGTGGCGAAGCGGGCCTCGGCTGGTCGCGTCGGCTGCAGCTGATACATGCGCGTCAGCAGAATGCCGGCGGCTTCCCCGACGCCGTCGCGAAGTACCTCGGCAGGAAGTACGGCTACTCGCCTGAGGCGGGCGCGACTTGCCGCGCACGGGTCGTCGAGCTGCTCGGTATGCTGGCGACTCGCCTGCAGGCGCAGCACGGGCGGGGGAGCCGTTACTACCTCGGCGACTCCCTCACCGCAGTCGATGTCTACAGTGCCACGTTCATGGCGCTGTTTCGCCCGCTGCCGCCCGAGCAGTGCGAGATGTTACCCGGCATACGGGCCGCGTTCGAGACACGCGACGCCGAGACGGAAGCCGCCCTGGATCCGCTCCTGCTCCAGCATCGGGACATGATGTACTCGGAGCATCTGGAGTTGCCGCTCTCGCTTTGATCTGGCTGCGGCGCTACGCCGGCGCGCTTCGCAGGCGGCGCACGACCGCAGCGACGCGCAGCGCGTAGGCGAGGACGCCGAGCGCCAGGAACACACCGTAGCCGAGCGCGTGCTCGAGCGACACTCTGAGCGGGTCCCTGGCGAAATCGACGAAAAAAGCCAGGGCGATGTACTCGACACCGACTGACCGGACTACAGTGAGCGCGCGGGGTGGCAGCCAGGCAGCAGGCCGGCGGAACGAGAGAAGCGCCAGCAGGTAGGTGAAGAAGACCGCGACACCGAAGAACGCGAGCGTCCGCCATCCGGGTGGATGCGCGGCGATCCGGTACAGCCACGCCACGAGCGCCACGTGGACCAGATGAGCGGCAGCGTACGCAAGCCCGAGGTCACGCGCGCGCGCCGACGCGGCGTGAAAGCGCGGGCCGAGCAACGCCGCCCAGGCACCAGCCGTATAAGCCAGCCAGAACCACAGATAAGACCAGCGCGCCGTCAGCCTCAGCCCTAAGACCGTACCCTCTTCGGCGCCGCCGCGCAGCGCGAGGGCCGCGCCGCCGATGACGAGCGCACCCGCGAGTGCCCACAGCATCCATGCGCCGGAACTCGAGCGCCCATGTCGCGCGGCATCCATTGCCCGCAGCCGCGATCCAGCCGGGTCAGCTGCCCTGCAGATAGAGCACGAGGCCGAATTTACTCGCCGCAGAGGCGCCGGCCACACTGATCGTCAGCTGCGTCGGCGAGGTGTTGGGATTGAAGACGGCGAGACCGGTGAGCGTCAGGCCGTTCAAAACGGCGTAGGCTCCGGTGCAATTCTCGTACGTCAGCGACACCTGGTAGGTATCGTAGCTGCTGTTTATGAGGGTCACGGTGCCGTTCAGCACGCAGCTGTTGGCGGGGTTCTGACCGGTCACGACGCCGTCGGCCGAGATCGAGATCACGGAGCCGCTGGCCGTGTCGGTGTAGTTGGCGCTGATCGCGGTGAGGGATGATCCGCTGTTGGTCAGAGTGTTGAACGCGAGTGACCACGAGCCCGAGCCGGCAGTCCCGCCGTTGGTCGTGAAGCTCAGACTCAGTGTGAGCGCGCTGCCGGTCGCGACCGTGCCGTTCAGGGTGCCGAGACCGAAGGTCGAGCCGTCCTTGAAGGAGCCCGCGCCGAAGTTCGTATAGACGACGACGGCGGCGACCAGCGTGTCACCCGAGACCTGAGTAGCGCCGACGAACTGCACGCCGTCGGCCCGGATAAAGACCGCGTTCCCGGCGGAATCGATGTATCCGACGACGCTCATTCCGGTCACGGAGTCGGTGCCGCCCCAGACGCCGGTGGCCGACGCGTTCGTCGGTGTGGGGTTGTTGAGCCGCCCGCTGATGGTGCCGTCACAGCCCGCGACGCAGAAGGCCGCGAGGGCGCCGACGACGGAAATGAGGGTTATCCAGGCTCTGCGCATCATGCGTTCGACTCCACCCGTTCAGTCGCTAACGCTCGAGGTGCCCGCCGGTGCACAAACCTATGAGGAACCTGTCTTATAGCCTACATTGAGGGCATGCGCGAGGATGCTGCCGACCCTGCCGCCGCCGCCCGCGAGGCACTCACGTACCCGTTCGAAGCGACCCCGCAGCCCGGGCAGGCGCTCGAGGTCGCACCGGGGCTGCGATGGCTGCGGATGCGCCTGCCAATGCCGGCCCTCAATCACATCAATGTCTGGGCGCTCGAGGACGCGCCGGGCTGGTCGCTGGTTGATACCGGCATGGACACACCCGCGACCGTCGCGGACTGGCAGAGCGCCCTCTGCGGCGCGCTCGGGGCACGCCCCGTGGTCCGTGTGATCTGCACCCACATGCATCCCGATCACATCGGAATGGCGGGCTGGCTCACGCGCCAGCACGACTGCCGACTCTGGACGACGCGCCTGGAGTACGTCACGTGCCGGATGCTGGTCGCCGACACGGGACGCGAAGCGCCGGCCGACGGCGTGCGCTTCTATCATGCCGCCGGCTGGGACAGCGCGGCGCTCGAGCACTATCGCGCGCGTTTCGGGGGGTTCGGCAAAGCGGTATACGCCCTGCCCGACAGCTATCGGCGCGTGCTGGACGGCGAGGAGCTGGCGATCGGCGGACGCATGTGGCGCGCCGTCGTCGGGCGCGGACACTCGCCCGAGCATCTGTGCCTGCACAGTCCGGCGCTGCGCGTACTGATCTCGGGCGATCAGGTGTTGCCGAGGATCAGCTCCAACGTCTCGGTCTTCCCGACCGAGCCCGACGCTGATCCGCTCTCCGAATGGCTCGCCTCGCTCGCCTCGATCAGACAGCGCGTGAGCGATGACGTGCTGGTGCTGCCCTCGCATAACGAGCCCTTTCGGGGACTGCACGCGCGTCTCGATGCGCTGATCGCCGGGCACGAGGACCGGCTCGCGCGCCTGGCGACCGAGCTCACAGCCGCGAAGCGCGCCGTCGACGTGTTCGGTCTCCTGTTCCGGCGGCGCGTGGGCGTCGACATGCTCAGCATGGCGACCGGCGAGAGCATCGCTCATCTCAACTGTCTCATGGCTCGCGGCCTGGTCAGGCGCGAGCTCGATTCAGTCGGGGTGGCTTGGTATCGGCGCAACTGAGCCGCCACCACGCTAGAATCGCACTCTGACTTTCCGCGCGAATGAGCGAATAGCGCCCGCAGAGTGGGGCGCGGGATAGAGCTTTGCGATCAAGAAATGACCTGACATCGCTGCTGACGGTGGCCAGCCTGACACTCGGCGCTAGCGCCTGGGCTCAAGTGCCCGTGAGTGCCACCACTCAGACGCCCCCACCACTAGCCGAGCCAGCACCGGCAGCCGGGCCCCCCGTCGAGCCTGCGCCGGTTCCGCCCCCGGCCTCACCGTCGCGCGCTCCGTCATACCTTTCGGACATCGGTGGCTATTTCACCGCGCCGTTGCATTGGGACGGCAGGGACTGGGCCTGGTTCGGCGGCGCCGTACTCGCGACCGGCCTCGCCCACCGCTATGACAGTCAGGTGCGAACCCATTTCTTCGGCTCCGGGCCTGCTGCGAACGTCAACAGCAAGGACACCCAGGACGCGATCCCGACAGCGGCCGTCTTCGCCGGCACCTGGGCATTCGCCCTCCTCACGCGGGACCACGACGGCTATCGCGAGGGCTGGGCGATGGCGGAGGCCGCGGCGCTCAGCGGTGTCACTGACTACGCGCTCAAGTTTGCAGCCGGGCGCCAGACACCCGAGCAGACGACCCATCCGAACGAATGGTTCAGGAGCGGGACCTCCTTCCCGTCATTCCATTCGACCGAGGCTTTCGCGATCGGCACGGTGCTCGCCGAATCGGGCAACGACGACTACCGACTTCTGCGGCGCCTTCTCGGCTACGGACT
>DASXKA010000107.1:0-5884 GCA_036497085.1 Steroidobacteraceae bacterium
CTCCTTCAACGCACGATTTGTCGGCTAAGCCTGCGTCACGGATGCCTTGAGTCCGCCCGCTATGGCCTGCCTGCACCGAAGCGAGCTGAAGGACCGTCACTCATGAACGCCGGACTCTACAAAGAGACTTACGAGCGCGACAGCTGCGGCTTCGGGCTGATCGCGAGCCTCGACGATGCGCCGAGCCACGCGCTGGTGCGCACCGCGATCACTTCTCTCAATCGGCTGACGCACCGGGGCGCCATCGCCGAGGACGGCAAGACCGGTGACGGCTGCGGACTGCTCCTGAAGAAGCCGGAGTCGTTCCTGCGCGCCGTGGCGGCCGAGACCGGTATCAAGCTGACCGAGCGCTTCGCCTCCGGCCTCGTGTTCCTGTCGCGCGAGTCCCAGGCGGCGGGCGAGGCGCGCGTCGTGCTGGCATCCGAGCTCCTGCGCCAGGGGCTCGAGGTGGCCGGCTGGCGGCGGATGCCGGTGAATCGGGAAGCCTGCGGCGCCGAGGCGCTGAAGACGCTGCCGACGATCGAGCAGCTGTTCGTCAACTGCCCGCTGCCCATCGACGAGCCGGCGTTCAACCGACGCCTCTTCATGGCACGCAGGCTCGCGGAAAAAGCCCTGAGCGCCGACCCGGTGTTCTACGTGCCAAGCCTCTCGGCGAGCACCATCGTCTTCAAGGGCATGGTGATGCCGAAGTACCTCACGCAGTTCTATCCCGACCTCGAGGATCCGCGCCTCGAGTCCTCGGTGGTAGTGTTCCACCAGCGCTTCTCCACCAACACGCTGCCGCAATGGCGCCTCGCGCACCCGTACCGCTATCTCGCTCACAACGGCGAGATCAATACCATCCAGGGCAACCGCAACTGGGCACAGGCGCGCGGTCCGCTGCTCAACTCGCCGCTCCTGCCGGAGCTGCAGCAGGTGCTGCCGCTGGTCTCGCTCACAGGCTCGGACTCGCAGAGCCTCGACAACATGCTGGAAGTGCTTCTCATGGGGGGCCTCGACCCGCTGCACGCCATGCGCCTGCTGATCCCGCCGGCGTGGCACGGGCTCGATACCATCGATCCGGAGCTGCGTGCCTTCTACGAGTATTACTCGGTGCACATGGAGCCCTGGGACGGGCCCGCCGGCGTCGTGCTGACCGACGGGCGCTACGCCGTGTGCACGCTGGATCGTAACGGGCTCCGCCCGGCTCGTTACTGCATTACGCGGGACCGCTGTCTGACCATCGCCTCCGAGACCGGCGTGTGGGACTACCAGCCCGAGGACGTGGTGCGCAAGGGCAAGCTCGGACCCGGCGACATGATCGCTCTCGACCTGGAGAACGGGGAGCTGCTCGGCTCTCAGGACATCGACCAGAAGCTCACAGCCCGGCATCCCTACAAGAGCTGGCTCAGAGCCGGCGTGCGCTACCTCGAGAGCGACCTGGTGGACGCGCGCCTGGCGGCCGAGCCGATGGATCGGGAGACGCTGTCTCTGTATCAGAAGATGTTCAACGTCACACAGGAGGAGCGCGACGACATCATCCGCGTGCTCGCGGTGGACGAGAGCGAGGCGGTCGGCTCGATGGGCGACGACACGCCGATGCCGGTGCTGTCGCACCAGGTGCGGCCGCTCTACGACTACTTTCGCCAGCAGTTCGCCCAGGTCACGAATCCGCCGATCGATCCGCTGCGCGAGACGATCGTGATGTCGCTGCAGACGCAGATCGGACCCGAGTGCAACATCTTCGTGCCGGCGCCGGGGCACGCGCGCCAGATCGTGCTCGGCTCGCCCATCCTCTCGCAGCGCAAGCTGCGGCAGATCCTCGCGATCGATGAGGTGACGCACGAATTCCTCGACCTGCAGTACGAGCCGGCCGAGGGCCTGAGGCAGGCGATCCTGCGCCTGTGCGCGCAGGCGGAGAGCGCGGTGCGCGAAGGCAAGCTCGTGCTGCTGCTCTCGGACCGCTACCTGGTCAAGGGGCGCGTGCCCGCGCACGCGCTGCTCGCGACCGGCGCGGTGCACCAGCACCTGGTGAAGACGGGGTTGCGCTGCAAGTGCAACCTGCTGGTCGAGACCGGCACGGCGCGCGAGCCGCACCACTTCGCCTGCCTCATCGGCTACGGCGCGACCGCGGTTTACCCCTACATGGCGTACCAGGTGCTGTTCGAGATGATGCGCCGCGGACGGGTCAAGCTCGACTTTGCGGCGCGCCTCGAGCTCGGCCGCAGCTACCGTGCGGGGCTGCGCAAGGGGCTCTTCAAGATCATGTCGAAGATGGGAATCTCCACCATCTCAAGCTACCGCAGCTCGCAGCTCTTCGAGATCGTCGGCCTCGGCGACGAGGTCGTGAGCCTGTGTTTCACCGGGACCGAGAGCCGGGTTGGCGGCGCCGACTTCGCCGACCTCGAGGCCGATCTCAACGAGCTCGCCGCGCGCGCCTGGAATCCGCGCGAGTCGATCCCGCAGGGCGGGCTCCTCAAGTACGTGCACGGTGGGGAATACCACATGTACAACCCGGACGTGATCGCAGCTCTCCAGGCCGCGGTCATCTCCGGCGACGCCTCTCACTACCGGGAATTCGCGCGCCTGGTGAACCAGCGGCCGCCGTCGACCTTCCGCGACCTCCTCGGGCTGAAGCCCGGGGCACGGCCGCTGCCCATCGGTGAGGTCGAGCCGGCCGAGGCGATTCTCGCGCGCTTCGACGGCGCCGGGATGTCGCTCGGCGCGCTGTCCCCGGAAGCCCATGAGGCGCTCGCGATCGCCATGAACCGCCTGGGCGCGCGCTCCAACTGCGGCGAAGGAGGCGAGGATCCGGCGCGCTACCGCACGGAGCGTAATTCCAGGATCAAGCAGGTGGCGTCCGGACGCTTCGGCGTGACTCCCGAGTACCTGGTCAACGCCGAGGTCCTGCAGATCAAGATCGCCCAGGGGGCGAAGCCCGGCGAGGGCGGGCAGCTACCGGGCCACAAGGTCAACGATATGATCGCCGCCCTGCGGTTCGCCCGGCCCGGCGTCGGCCTCATCTCGCCCCCGCCCCATCACGACATCTATTCGATTGAGGACCTGGCGCAGCTGATCTTCGACCTGAAGCAGGTGAACCCGGCGGCGCTCGTGTCGGTAAAGCTGGTCGCCGAGCCCGGCGTGGGCACGGTGGCCGCGGGCGTCGCCAAGGCCTACGCCGATCTCATCACCGTTTCCGGCTACGACGGCGGCACCGGAGCGAGCCCGCTCTCCTCGATCAAGTACGCTGGCACGCCGTGGGAGCTCGGGCTCGCGGAGACCCACCAGACGCTGCGCGCCAACGACCTGCGCCATCGCGTGCGGCTGCAGACCGACGGGGGACTGAAGACCGGGCTCGACGTGGTCAAGGCGGCGATCATCGGCGCCGAGAGCTTCGGCTTCGGCACCGCGCCCCTGGTGGCGCTCGGGTGCAAGTACCTGCGCATCTGCCACCTCAACAACTGCGCCACCGGGGTGGCGACCCAGCACAACGTGCTGCGCTCGAAGTACTTCACCGGGCTGCCGGAGATGGTGATCAACTACTTCCGCTTCGTCGCCGAGGAGGTGCGCGAGATCCTCGCCGCGCTCGGCGTGCGTACGCTCGCCGAGATCATCGGTCGCACGGAGTACCTCGAGCCGCTGCCGGGCACGACGGCGCGCCAGCGCAAGCTCGATCTGAAGCCGATCCTGTCGACCGCGGGACTCACGCCCACGACGCCACAGTTCTGCACGACGCCCTCGAATGCGCCCTTCGACAAGGGGGAGCTCGCCGAGCGCATGGTGCGCGACATGCTGCCGGCCATCGAGGCGAAGTCGGGCGGCGAGTGGCACTACTCCCTGAGCAACTTCAACCGCTCGATCGGCGCGCGCGTCTCGGGCGAGATCGCCCGGCGCTGGGGCAACTATGGCATGCAGGAGACGCCGCTGATCGTGCGCTGCGCGGGCAATGCCGGCCAGAGCTTCGGCGTGTGGAACGCGGGCGGGCTGCACCTCTATCTCGAGGGCGACGCCAACGACTACGTAGGCAAGGGCATGGCCGCGGGACGCATCGTGCTGCGCCACCCGCGCGCCGCGCGCTACCCGCCGCGCGAGACCGTCATCATGGGCAACACCTGCCTCTACGGCGCGACCGGCGGCGAGCTGTACGCGGCCGGCGTCGCCGGCGAGCGCTTCGCGGTGCGCAACTCGGGCGCGCTCGCGGTGATCGAGGGGGCCGGGGATCACTGCTGCGAGTACATGACCGGCGGCGCGGTGTGCGTGCTCGGGCGCACCGGCGTCAATTTCGGCGCCGGCTTCACCGGCGGGTTCGCCTACGTGCTCGATCTCGAGCGCAACTTCGTCGACCGCTACAACCACGAGCTCATCGACATCAGCCGCATCCATCCGGAAGCCATGCAGTCGCACGTGCAGCACCTCGAGGGCCTGCTCGAGCAACACATCGCCGCGACCGAGAGTGCCTGGGCCGCGGAGATCGTCAACGACCTGCGCACCTATCTGCCGAAATTCTGGGTGGTGAAGCCCAAGGCCGCTGCGATCGACTCGCTCATCGAGAACCTGCGGCGCGCGGCCTGAGCGGCGGAACCGAAGCGCTCATGGCCGACAAGAACCTGCAGTTCCTCGACACTCCGCGCACCGATCCGGCCAAGAGCCCGGTGGAAGCGCGCCTGCGGCACTTCCGCGAGATCTACGCGCCGTACGACGCGGCGGACGCCGCCAGCCAGGCCGGGCGCTGCCTCGCCTGCGGCAACCCGTTCTGCGAGTGGAAGTGTCCGGTCCACAACTACATTCCCAACTGGCTCAAGCTCCTCGAGGAGGGCAATCTCTTCGAGGCGGCGGAGCTTTCCCACAAGACCAACTCACTCCCCGAGGTATGCGGACGCATCTGTCCGCAGGACCGGCTGTGCGAAGGCGCCTGCACGCTGAGCGACGGTCTCGGCGCCGTCACCATCGGCGCGATCGAGAAATACATCACCGACGAGGCCCTGAAGCGCGGCTGGAAGCCGGACATGACCAACGTGCGCGCCACCGGGAAGCGCGTGGCGATCGTCGGCGCGGGACCCGCGGGGCTCGGCTGCGCCGATATCCTGATTCGCAACGGCGTACAGCCGGTGGTGTTCGATCGCCATCCGCGCATCGGGGGACTACTCACCTTCGGCATCCCGCCCTTCAAGCTCGACAAGGAGGTGGTGGAGAAGCGCCGCGAGATCATGGAAGGCATGGGCGTCGAGTTCCGCCTCAACTGCGAGGTCGGGAGCGACGTACCGTTCGCCGCGCTGCTCGGCGAATACGACGCGGTGTTTCTCGGTATGGGGACCTACACCGCGGTGAAGGGCGGCTTCCCCGGTGAGGAGCTGCCGGGCGTGCACGAAGCGCTGCCCTATCTCATTGCCAACATCCGGCACGAGCTCGAGCTGGCGGACAGCGCGCACTCGCTCGTCAGCATGGCGGGCAAGCGCGTCGTCGTGCTCGGCGGCGGCGACACCGCCATGGACTGCAACCGCACGGCGCTGCGCCAGGGAGCCGAATCGGTCACCTGCACCTATCGGCGCGACCAGGGCAACATGCCCGGCTCGCGGCGTGACTACAAGAACAGCCGCGAAGAAGGAGTCGAGTTCCTCTTCAACCGCCAGCCGATCGAGATCGTGGGTGGCGAGCGCGTCGAGGGCGTGAAGCTCGTCGAGACGGCGCTCGGGGCTCCCGATGTGCGCGGCCGGCGCGTGCCCCAGCCAATTCCGGGTAGCGAGCACATCGTGCCGGCGGACGCCGTCATCATCGCCTTCGGTTTCCTGCCGAGCCCGCCCCGCTGGTTCGCCGCGCACGACATCCGCGTGCACGACAGCGGCCGCGTGCGCGTCGCCGCCGGAGAGACCAACGCGTTTCAGACGACGAATCCGCGCGTGTTTGC
>DASXKA010000108.1:0-1761 GCA_036497085.1 Steroidobacteraceae bacterium
GCCGACCCTGTGCATGCAGGGCCCGCCCCCGCTCAACCATCGATTCAGGCGCCTCATTCATCTGTAGACCCATTCGCGCGGGGACTCGACGTCAGTGAACGAAAATCTCGTGCGGCAGGGTCCCCGGGGTCGACGCGGCTAGCCGATTACTCGACGGTCACGCTCTTGGCGAGGTTGCGCGGCTGATCGACGTCGGTGCCGCGCAGGATCGCCGCGTGGTAGGCAAGCAGCTGCAGCGGAATGGTGTAGACGACGGGTGCCTGCACGTAGGTGACGTGCTTCGGCATCTCGATGACCGTGACGCCGTCGCTCGCGCCGATACCAGCCTCGGGGTCGGCGAACACGATCAACTCGCCGCCGCGCGCGCGCACTTCCATGAGGTTGGACTTGAGCTTCTCGAGCAGATCGTTGTTGGGAGCGACGGTGACCACCGGCATGTCGGCGTCCACCAGCGCGAGTGGCCCGTGCTTGAGCTCGCCGGCGGGATAGGCCTCGGCATGGATGTAGGAGATTTCCTTGAGCTTGAGCGCTCCTTCCATGGCGATCGGGTAGAGCGCGCCACGCCCGAGGAACAGGGCATGGTGCTTGTCCGCGAAGCGCTCCTCCGCGAGGCGCCGGATCACGGCGTCGAGCTGCAGGGTCTTCTCGATCAGGGACGGGAGCTCGATGAGTCGGGTCACGAGGCCGCGCTCGCGCTCGGCATCGGCGCCACGATGGCGCGCCAGCGCCACCACGAGCATGCCGAGTGCGACCAGCTGCGTGGTGAAGGCCTTAGTCGAGGCCACACCGATTTCCGGCCCCGCGCGCGTCAGCATGACGAGCTCGGATTCCCGCACCAGCGAGCTCTCCGGAACGTTGCAGATCGCGAGCTGTGAGAGGTAGCCCGACTGCCGGGCGAGGCGCAGCGCCGCCAGCGTGTCCGCGGTCTCGCCCGACTGCGAGATGGTGACGAACAGCGAGTCGGGCGGCACCAGGGGGCTGCGGTAGCGGTACTCGCTGGCGATGTCGACCGTGCACGGGATCTTGGCAATCTGCTCGATGAAGTAGCGCGCCGCGCAACCGGCGTGGTAGCTGGTGCCGCAGGCGACGATGTGCACGTTGCGGGTGCGCTTCAGCACCTCGGTGGCCGCCGGGCCGAATGCCGCCTCGAGCAGCCGCCCCTTGGCGACGCGCTCCTGCAGCGTGTTGGCGACTGCACGCGGCTGCTCGTGGATCTCCTTGAGCATGTAGTGCGCGTAAGGGCCCTTCTCCGCGGCATCCGCCGACAGCTCGCTCTCGCGCACTGCGCGCTCGACCGGGGCGCCGTTGCGGTCCATCACGCGCACCGCCGTGCGCCTCACCTCGGCCACGTCCCCTTCCTCAAGGAAGATGAAACGACGTGTCACCGGCAACAGCGCCGCGACGTCCGAGGCGACGAAGTTCTCGTCGACACCGAGTCCCACCACGACCGGGCAGCCCTCGCGCGCGAGAATCAGCCGCTCGGGATCGTGCTCGCTCACCACCAGGAGCGCGTAGGCGCCCTCGAGCTCCGCAACGGTGGCGCGCACGGCCTCACACAGGTCGGGCACGCTCTGCAGGTGATAGTGCACGCGGTGCGCGATCACCTCGGTGTCGGTTTCGGAGGAGAACCGGTAGCCGCGCCGTTCGAGGTCGGCACGCAGCTCCTCGTGATTCTCGATGATGCCGTTGTGGACGATGGCGAGCCCGTCGCGGGAGATGTGCGGGTGGGCGTTGCGCTCGCTCGGTGCGCCGTGAGTCGCC
>DASXKA010000109.1:0-2349 GCA_036497085.1 Steroidobacteraceae bacterium
GCTGTCGTCCCAGGCGGCGGCGACCCATGCGGGGTCCTCACGCGCGTCCGCGCGGCGCTCGAGGTAGGGTCCGGCGAAGAAGTTGGATCGGTCGGGCTGCATGCGCGGCGTCGCTGCGAACAGGAGGCCGCGCATTCTAGCAGCGCGGCAACCGCAGTGATGTCCGCCAAAATTACTCCCCGCTGCGCAGCCGGCAAAAGCCACGTCTTTTGCCGGCGGCAACCGCAGTAATGTCCGCCGAAATCACTTCCTGTGATTTCGGCCAATAATCTAATGTGCGCGCGCGGCGAGTGCGCACAGATGGCAACGCGCGTCGCGCATCAGGAAGCGCTCGGTCACGATGAGACCGCCACAGCCGGCGCAGCCGCCGAGGCGCAGCTGATCGCCGCGGGTCAACGCGTTCGCCAGGAACACCGCGTGCTCGAAGGAGATCTGCGCGGCCGGAACCACCGCGCAATAGGCCTCGAAGGCCGCGCACAACAGCGCCCCGCGCGCCAGCCCAGGGAGTGCCGCCGGGGCGGCGCCCGGCTCATGCGCCGGGATCACGCCGAGCAGCGACAGCACGCTCGCCAGCACCGCGCTCTCGAGCTGCAGCTGCTGCGAGCGCGTGAAGTAAGCAACCTGGTGCGGCGACTTGCCGCGGTGGCGCGACAGCTGCCGGCGCGCCTGGCTCATGTAGGAGCGGTACAGCTTTCTGATGCGGTCGTCTGACAGGCCGGTCCAGGCGCGGATCGTCTGGGTGCGCGCTTCGTGGGCCAGGAAGCGCAGCGCCAGTTCCATTCGCAGCCGCTCGCGGCTGTAGCGGTCGTCGGAAATGCGCATCGTGGATTTCCCGCGGCAGGGAGGGGTCGCTACATTTTTGGTAAAAATCTACCAAATCTCAATAAATGAAATTTGGTAAAAAATCCCCAAATTGCATCTGGGCGCTCGCGCGCCGCTCGGCTACCATTTGGGGCGTGGAGGGAAGGCACGCCATGCTGTTGCAATGCGGGATTGACGGCGATGCGGGCGAGGATGCGCGGTACGCGGCCTCGTGGCTCGGCGCCGCGACGCTCGAGTCGCTCGCGGAGCTGAACGAGCTCGGCCTGGCGCTGCTGGCCGACCAGGCCACGGCCGCGGCGGGGCCGCCTGTGGCGCTGCTGCGCGAGGTGGGCACGCTGTGGCGCACGCTCGACCGGGAAGCGCGACGGCGGGCGGCGGCGGTGCCCTACCTGCTGCTCGATGGCGGCTTTGCCGACCGCGAGCGCTGGCGGCAGCCGCTGCCGCAGGTGGCGGACTCGGCGCGCGGCGTCGCTCCAGCCTTCTTCACGGTACCCGGCACGATCGAGGTCGCCCGCCTGCTATTTACCTGGGCCTGGCACTTGGCCCGCGCCGAGAGCGCGGCGGCGCGGCTGCTGCTCGGCATGCCGGCCGGCTGTGCCACCCTCATCGCGGGCTGCACGCTGCGCCAGATGCACGGCCTGGCGGAGCGGCACCCGCAGTGGCTGCGTCCGCGCTGGCCGGCGCATCCCGAGCTGTGGCGCGGGCTGCTGCTCGCCGCCGGCTCCGGCGAGCCGCGCGCGCTCGCGCGCGCCCGGCTGCACGGGCTCACGATGCTGGCCGCCGAGGCGCGCCGGGCGGCGGGGGCCGTGCCCGCGGCGGGTGCTTCGGGCAGGGCGGCGGGCGCGACCGGGCGCGCGCCCCTTACTTCGCCAGCTGGAACAACGTCGACGGCACCCAGCCCTCGTTCCCCAGCTCGTCCGTGACCTTCCACCAGATTCCGTTCTTGTCGCCGCTCGGATAGAGCGTCATACCGGGATCGAGGTCGCGCACCACCTTCGATTTGATATCGGCCGCGGTGTACATCTTGCCCGGCTTCGCCATGGTCACCGACTGCGAGACGTTGTCGGCCTTGGCGTTGAGGCTCATGCCCTTGATGTCGTTCACCAGCTTGGAATAGGAGTCGAGGTAGGCCATGGTCACGACCTGGCCGATCTCGGTGTTGGCGTAGCTGCTCGCGCCCGCCGCGGCGAAGCCGCCGAAAAAGCCGCCGCCACCGCCGGCGGCCCAGCCGAGGTCGGTCTTCTTGGCGTGTCCCTGCTCGAGCGCCATCTGCTCGGTGGAGCGCACGTCGGTGAGCGTCAGCACCACGTCGGCGGTCTTGCTCTTCAGGCTGATACCGCCGGCGACCACGCTCAGCGGCCCTGGCAGGACTCTGCCCAGGAGGGCGCCAACGTTGGTGCCGCCCGAGTTATTGTTCTTGGTCACCAGGTCCGGCACCAGCACGTAGTCGGCGGCCTTCATCTGGCCCTTGCCGATGTTCGAGCCGCCGCGCATCTCGCCCGAGCTGGCGAGCGCGCGCTCCTTCTC
>DASXKA010000110.1:0-9720 GCA_036497085.1 Steroidobacteraceae bacterium
AAGCGCCGCGTGACGGTGCGCGTGCGGAACTCCAGCCACTCGCTGAGGACCTCGCGCAGGTTCATCACCCGCGGCCGGCCATCGAGGGCGATGATGTTCAGGTTGACGCGGTAACTGCGCTCGAGATCGGTGGTCGCGAACAGGTGGTTCATGAGCTCGGTGAGGTCGACGCGGTTGGAGCGCGGCACGATCACCACGCGCGTCGGGTTCTCGTGGTCGGACTCGTCGTTCAGTGCGTCCACCATCGGCAGCTTCTTCGCGCGCATCTGCTCGGCGATCTGCTCCTGCACCTTGGTCGGGGACACCTGGTACGGGAAGGCGGTGATGACGATGCTGCCGTCCTCGATCTCCCAGGTGGCGCGCGCCTTGAAGGTGCCGACACCCTTGTCGTAGAACTCCTTGAGCTCCGCGCGCGGCGAGATGATCTCCGCTCCCGTCGGCAGATCCGGGCCTTTGACGTGCTTCATGAGCGCGGCGGTGGTCGCCTCCGGCTCCTCGAGCAGCTGGATGGCGGCGGCGGCGACTTCCTTCAGGTTATGCGGCGGGATGTCGGTCGCCATGCCGACCGCGATGCCGGTGGTGCCGTTCAGCAGCAGGTTCGGCAGCCGCGCCGCCAGGAACGCGGGCTCCTCGCGCGAGCCGTCGTAGTTCGGCAGCCAGTCGACGGTGCCGTCGGAGAGCTCCGCGAGCAGCACCTCGGCGTAGCGCGTCAGCTTGGCCTCGGTGTAGCGCATGGCGGCGAAGGACTTGGGATCATCCTGCGAGCCCCAGTTGCCCTGCCCGTCGATGAGTGGGTAGCGATAGGCGAAGGGCTGCGCCATGAGCACCATCGCCTCGTAGCAGGCCGTGTCGCCGTGCGGGTGGAACTTACCGAGGACGTCCCCCACGGTCAGCGCGGCCTTCTTGTGCTTCGCGACCGCCGAGAGCCCGAGCTCGCTCATGGCGTAGACGATGCGCCGTTGCACCGGCTTCACTCCGTCGCCGAGCGCCGGCAGCGCCCGGTCGAGGATCACGTACATCGAGTAGTCGAGGTAAGCCTTCTCCGTGAAGGTGGAGAGCGGCTGGCGCTCGACACCCTCGAAGTTCAGCTCCTGGTCCTCCGGGGGCCGGCTCATCCCTGCACTTCCGCCAGGTTGCCCTTCTTCTCGAGCCACTCACGGCGATCGGCGGCGCGCTTCTTGGCGAGCAGCATGTCCATGAGCTGGTCGGTTTTGTCCTTGGCCTCGATGGTGAGCTGCACCAGGCGACGGGTGCGCGGGTCGATGGTGGTCTCGCGCAGCTGCCCGGGGTTCATCTCTCCCAGGCCTTTGAAGCGAGTGACCGCGGGCCGGGTGCGCGGGCTCTCCTTTTCTATCTTCTTGAGAAGCTGATCGCGCTCGCCGTCATCGAGCGCATAGAGCACCTGCTTGCCGGCATCGATGCGGTAGAGCGGCGGCATCGCCACATACACGTGCCCGCGAGTCACCAGCGGCCGGAAGTGCCGCAGGAACAGCGCACACAGCAGCGTGGCGATGTGCTGCCCGTCGGAGTCGGCGTCCGCGAGGATGCAGATCTTGTAATAGCGCAGCTGCGAGAGATCGCTCGAGGCCGGCTCGACCCCGAGCGCGACACTGATGTTATGTACCTCCTCGCTCCCGGCGAGCTGCCCGGGATCCACCTCCCAGGTGTTCAGGATCTTGCCCCGGAGCGGCAGGATGGCCTGGAAGTCCTTGTCGCGCGCCTGCTTGGCGGAGCCGCCGGCCGAGTCGCCCTCGACGAGAAACAGCTCGCAGCGCTTCGGCTCCTGGCTGACGCAGTCGGCGAGCTTGCCGGGCAGCGCCGGTCCCCCGGCGATCCGCTTCCTCACTACGCGCTGTGCGGCCTTGACGCGCTCCTGGGCATTGGCGATCGCGAACTGCCCGATGCGCTCGCCGGCATCCGGGTGGCGGTTGAGCCAGAGCGCGAGCGAGTCACGGGCGAAGCTCTCCACCAGCGCTGCCGCGTCGCGGCTCCCCAGGCGCTCCTTCATCTGCCCGGCGAACTGCGGATCGCGGATCTTCACCGACAGCACGAAGCTCGCCTTGTCCCACACGTCCTCGGGCGTGAGCTTGATCCCGCGCGGGACCAGGTTCCTGAACTCGCAGAACTCGCGCACCGCCTGGGCGACCCCGGCGCGCAGCCCGTTGACGTGCGTGCCGCCCTCGGGAGTCGGAATGAGGTTCACGTAGCTCTCGCCGATCGAGACTTCCGCATCCGGCGCCCAGGAGAGCGCGTAGTCGACCGCGTCGTTGTCGTCGGAGCGCGTGCCGGTGATGGGCTCGACCGGGATGCGTTCGAGCTTGCCGAGCTCCTCGACGAGATAGGCACCGAGGTCGCCGGTGTAGAACCACTCGTCCTTCTCGCCGCTGGCCTCGTTCCTGAACGTGACTTTCAGGCCCGGGCACAGCACCGCCTTGGCCTTGAGCGTGTGCTTGAGCTGCGGCACCGAGAACTTGTCGGAGTCGAAGAACTTCGGGTCCGGCCAGAAGCGGATCGTGGTGCCGGTGTTGCGCTGGCCCACCGTGCCGATCGCTTCGAGCCTGGAGGCGATCTTCCCCTCCTTGAAGCTGATGTTGTATTCCTTGCCGCCGCGCCTGATCCAGCACTCGAGGTGCTTCGACAGCGCGTTCACCACCGACACGCCAACCCCGTGCAGACCCCCGGAGAACTTGTAGGTCTTGTCGGAGAACTTTCCGCCGGCGTGCAGGCGCGTCAGGATGAGCTCCGCGCCACTCACCTTCTCCTGCGGGTGGATGTCGACCGGCATGCCGCGGCCGTCGTCGGCGACCTCGAGAGAGTTGTCCTTGTAGAGGACGACGTCGATCTGCTTGCAGTAGCCGGCGATCGCCTCATCGACGCTGTTGTCGATCACCTCGTGCGCGAGGTGATTGGGACGCTGCGTGTGGGTGTACATGCCCGGCCGGCGGCGGACGGGCTCGAGGCCGGTGAGAACCTCGATGTCGGAGGCGGTGTACGACTGACTCATCCGCTCTGGTGCATCATGCGTTTACGTCCTCGAGCGCGCGGCGCGCATCTTACCAAAATGCGCCGAGCTCCCCGCCCTGTCGCCGCCGGCCGTCAGTCGAGATCGGCAAGCAGCGCGGCGCGTACCGGCTCCGGGACCGGCGTGATGGCGTGACGGTAGCGCTCGTGGTCTATCCCCACAGCGAGCGCGGCGCCGCCGCGCAGCGCGCCGATCATGGCCGCCTCGAGCTCGAAACGCAGGAAATGCACCGCCGAGGTCTTCTCCTCGTTCTCGCGTGGCAGGTCCTCGTCCGCGATCGCGGCGACACGCGCGTGGCCCGCGGTCTGCACCCAGCAGCGCGTCTCGATCCCCCGCAGTGTGGCCAGCGCCGCGCGCCGCTCTGCGGGGTCCGCGAACTCGATGAGGAGCGTCACCTTCCAGTTGCTGCCATCCGGGATCAGCGGATTGTAGGCCGCGAGCTCCTCTGCGATCCCTTCGGGTTCGAAGATCCGCTCGATGCGCAGCATCTCCTGGATCTGGTACTGGACGGTCAGGCGGTCCTCGAAGGACCAGGTGGTGTTCGGCCCGACCTCGAGCTGCCGCACGTGCTTGTGCTCGAGCACCCGGCGGCGGAACGCGCCGCGCTCGCGCGCGTAGCGCTCGAGACCCATGAGATCCGTCGCGGCAAGCTTCACAGGCCGTACGCTATCCGCAGCAGTGTCAGCGGGTGCTCGGGCTCGCGTGGCTGGCTGAGGCCGCTCTCGATCTGCCGCCCCGCCATGGGGCAGTCGCTCGAATAGTGATCGGCGTGCGCGCTCTCGACCCGCTGCATGACGGCACGCCCGATCTTCATCGACGCGGCCCGGAAGCGCTGCTTCACCCCGTAGGTGCCGTCGTGCCCGGAGCAGCGCTCGATCGGCTCCACCGTCGTGCCGGGCACGAGCTCGAGCGCCTCGCGGGTCTTCAGGCCTAAGTTCTGCACGCGCAGGTGGCAGGGCACGTGGTAGCTCACCTTGCCGAGCGGCTGGGTGAAATCGGTGCGCAGGAGGCCCGCGCGATGGCGCAGCATCAGGTACTCGAAGGGATCGAACATGCGCTCGGCCACCTCGAGCACCCGCGCGTCGTCCGGGTACATGAGGGGCAGCTCCTGCTTGAACATGAGAACGCAGGAGGGGATCGGCGCCACGAGGTCGAAACCGGCCGCGACCGCCGCGGCGAGCGGCGGGATGTTGTGTAACTTGAGGCGCGCGACTCCCTCGAGGTCACCGAGCTCAAGGCGCGGCATGCCGCAGCAGCGCTCGCTCGGCAGGAGCCTCACCTCGATGCCGTTGTGACGAAAGACCGCGACCAGATCCTCATCGAGCGAGGGTGCATTGCGGTTGCCATAACAGGTGGTAAAGAGCGCCACCCGGCCGGTGGTGTCGGCGCTCTGCTGCGCCTCAAGTGCGTTCACCCGCCCGCTGTCGGCCGTGGTGCCGAGCGTGGCGAGCCGCGAGCGGGCACTGCGCGCGTGATACGTGGGGAGCGGCGCGCTGCGATCGACGCCGAGAGTCTTCTCGAGGAGCACCCGGCCCGCGGTCGTTCGGTTCAGCGCGTTCACGAGCTCCACGACGACCGGGATGCCGGCGAGCCTGCCGACCGTGTCGGTAGCGGCGAGCACGCGCTCGCTCACCTTGAGCGCTCCATCGCGCACGCGCACCGCCTTGGCGCGCAGCATGAGGTGCGGGAAGTCGACGTTCCAGGGATGCGGCGGCACGTACGGGCACTTGGTCATGAAGCACATGTCGCAGAGGTAACAGTGGTCCACGACCTCCCAGTAGACCTTGCGGTCGACGCCCGCGACCTCGCCCCCCGGGGCCTGGTCGACGGCGTCGAAGAGCGTCGGAAACGCGTTGCAGAGACTGAAGCAGCGGCGGCAGCCGTGACAGATGTCGAACACCCGCTCGAGCTCCTGCTCGAGCGCGGCGTGGTCGTAGAACTTCGGGTCGCGCCACTCGATGGGGTGCCGCGTCGGAGCCTCGAGGCTCCCCTCGCGCGCCCCCGGCGGCGGCGGACTGGGCGTGCTGCTCATGAGATGCGCATCGGACCCGCTTCCACTCGCGGGCCCGACGCGCCTTCCCATCAGATTCCGTCGAGCGCCTTCTGGAAGCGATTGGCGTGCGAGCGCTCGGCCTTTGCGAGCGTCTCGAACCAGTCGGCGATCTCGCCGAACCCCTCCTCGCGCGCGGCCTTCGCCATGCCCGGGTACATGTCGGTGTACTCGTGGGTCTCCCCGGCGATTGCCGCCTTGAGATTCAGCTTCGTTGCGCCGATCGGCAGCCCGGTCGCGGGATCCCCCACCGCCTCGAGGTACTCGAGGTGGCCATGGGCGTGACCGGTCTCGCCTTCCGCGGTCGAGCGGAACACCGCCGACACGTCGTTGAAGCCTTCGACGTCGGCCTTCTGTGCGAAGTACAGGTAGCGGCGGTTGGCCTGCGACTCGCCGGCGAACGCGTCCTTGAGATTCTTTTCCGTCTTGCTGCCTTTGAGATTCATGGGGCTCCTCACTTAGACTCGGTCTAACGAAGGGCTGCGACTCTATCCCCGCCCCCCGGGCGACGTCAAGAAAGCGCGCATGGACGCGCGTTGACCCTCGGCGGCGGCGCTGTGTAACGTTGCGCGCCCTCGACGACTCCGCCGAGCGCGCGAAGGAGAAGATTTGGCCCGCGACAGCAAAGCCCCGGACTTCGAACAGGCGCTCGCGGAGCTCGAGGGGCTGGTCGAGCGGCTCGAGCACGGCGATCTGCCGCTCGATGAGGCCTTGAAGGCCTTCGAGCGCGGCGTGGCGCTCACCCGCCAGTGCCAGGCCTCGCTGCAGGCGGCCCAGCAGAAGGTCGAGATCCTCCTGAAGCGCGGCGCCAAGGCGGAGATCGAGCCGTTCGAGGAGTCCGCGGACGAGGCCGCCGCGGGACCTGCCGCGCCCGAGTGAGGGCCCGGCGGTGAACGACGCCCGCGCTCCGGCCGCCGATTTTGCGGCGCGGGTGGCTGCGTGCCAGGCGCGCATCGAGCGGGTACTCGATGAGGTGCTGCGGCTTCCCGATCCCGGCACCGGGCGGTTGCGCGATGCCATGCGCTACAGCACGCTCGGCGCCGGCAAGCGGCTGCGGCCGATCCTGGTCTACCTTACGGGCGAGTCCTTCGGCGCCCCACCCGAGCGGCTCGATGCGCCCGCCGCGGCGGTCGAGCTGATCCACGTCTACAGCCTCGTGCACGATGACCTGCCGGCGATGGACGACGACGATCTGCGCCGTGGCCGCGCGACCTGCCACCGGGCCTTCGACGAAGGCACGGCGGTTCTCGTGGGCGATGCCCTGCAGGCCCTCGCCTTTTCGGTGCTGGCGCACGAGCCGATGGCCGGCGCCTCGAGCGAGGCACGCCTCGAGATGATCCGCGTGCTCGCGCGCACCATCGGCACCGGAGGCATGGCCGGCGGCCAGGCGGTGGATCTCGAGGCCGTGGGACACTCTCTCACCGTCGGCGCGGTCGAGAACATGCACCGCCGCAAGACCGGCGCACTCATTGAGGGGAGCGTGCTGCTCGGGGCGCTGGCCGCCGGCGTGAGCGGGCCCAGGGAGCTCGCCGCCCTTGGGTCTTTCGGCGCCGAGATCGGGCTCGCGTTTCAGATCCAGGACGACATCCTCGACGTCGAGGGCGACCCCGCACTGCTTGGAAAGATGACCGGCGCCGATGCCGCGCACGCCAAGCCGACCTACCCCAGCACCGCGGGGCTCGACGCCTCGCGGGCGCGCGCGCGGCAGCTGCGCGATGCGGCGATCGGCGCGCTCGAGCCCTTGGGCGAGCGCGCCAGCGCGCTCATCGAGCTCGCCGGTTTCGTCGTCAGCCGCGAGAGCTGACCTGCGGGTACACTGAGGGCACGATGAGCGCGCCGCCGGACAAATATCCGCTGCTCGATGCGATCGCGAGCCCGGCGGACCTGCGCCGCCTGGCCGCCGGCAAGCTCCCGGCGCTCGCCGCGGAGCTGCGCCAGTTTCTCATCCACAGCGTCAGCACGCGCGGCGGGCATTTCGCCGCGGGCCTCGGTACGGTCGAGCTCACCATCGCGCTCCACTATGTCTATGACACACCGCGCGACCGGCTGGTGTGGGACGTGGGGCACCAGGCCTACCCGCACAAGGTGCTGACCGGCCGCCGCGAACGGCTGCACACCATCAAGCAGGATGGCGGGCTTGCCCCGTTCCCCTCGCGCGCCGAGAGCGAGTACGACACCTTCGGAGTCGGACACTCGAGCACCTCGATCAGCGCCGCGCTCGGCATGGCGGTCGCGGCCGCGCGTGCCGGCGACGACCGGCGCGTCGTCGCGGTGATCGGCGACGGCGCCATGACCGCCGGCATGGCCTTCGAGGCGCTGAATCACGCCGGCTCGCTCCCGGCCGACCTGCTCGTGATCCTCAACGACAACGACATGTCGATCTCGGAGAACGTCGGGGCGCTCTCCAACCACTTCGCCCGCGCGCTCTCCGGGCGCGTGTACGCGCACCTGCGCGAAGGCGGCAAGAAGGTGCTGCGGCAGATGCCGACGGTGTGGGAGCTGGCGCGCCGCTCGGAGGTGCACCTCAAGGGCATGGTGCTGCCCGGAACGCTGTTCGAGGAGATGGGCTTCAACTACATAGGCCCCATGGACGGTCACGACGTCAAGGCCCTGGTCCGCACGCTGCGCAATGTGCGCAAGCTCCGCGGACCGCAGTTCCTGCACGTCGTCACGCGCAAGGGCAAGGGTTACGCACCGGCCGAGGCGGACCCGATCAAGTGGCACGGCCCGGGGCCCTTCGACCCCGCGAGCGGCACGATCTTCAAGGAGAAGGCGAGCGGCCCGAGCTACAGCCAGGTGTTCGGCCAGTGGCTGTGCGACATGGCCGAGCGCGACCCGCGCATCATCGGCATCACGCCCGCGATGCGCGAGGGCTCGGGCCTCGTCGAGTTCTCGAAGCGCTTCCCCGACCGCTACTTCGACGTGGCGATCGCCGAGCAGCACGCCGTGACCTTCGCCGCCGGGCTCGCCGCCGAGGGCCTGAGGCCCGTGGTCGCGATCTACTCGACCTTCCTGCAGCGTGCCTACGATCAGCTCATTCACGACGTGGCGCTGCAGCAGCTGCCGGTGGTGTTCGCGGTGGATCGCGCCGGTCTCGTCGGCAGCGACGGCGCGACCCACCAGGGCAGCTACGATCTCTCCTATCTGCGCTGCATCCCCAACACCGTCGTCATGGCGCCGGCAGACGAAAACGAGTGCCGGCAGATGCTCTACACGGCGAGCACGCTGCAGGGACCGTCCATCGTGCGCTACCCGCGCGGCTCAGGTCCTGGCGTGGCGGTGGCCGCCGAGATGGCCGCGCTCCCCGTCGGCAAGGCGCAGCTGCGCCGCGAGGGCAAGAGCGGGCTGGCGCTCCTCGCCTTCGGCGCCCTGGTCACGCCCGCGCAGCAGATCGCCGAGGCGCTCGATGCCACCTTCGTCAACATGCGCTTCGTCAAGCCGCTCGACGAGGACCTCGTCGTCGCGCTCGCCCGGCGCCATCGCGCGCTCGTCACCGTCGAGGAGAATGCCGCGTTCGGCGGCGCCGGCTCGGCGGTCGGGGAGCTGCTGGCCTCGGAAGGATTGCTCATCCCGCTGCTCGAGCTCGGTATCCCCGACCGCTTCATCGAGCACGGCTCGCGCGAAGGGTGCCTCGCCGCCGCGGGCCTCGATGCGGCGGCGCTGCGGGCCAGCATCGAGCGCTGGTGGGCGCTGCACGGTCAGGAGCGGCTGCGGTCGGCGGGGGGAAGCTGAGCTCCTCAGAAAGGAGGAGGCCGCCCCTTCGCCGCGGGAATTACGCTAGGCTTTCCTCATGACCCCTCTGGCCGCCACCGTCAAGATCGTCCGCGCCCCGCTCACCGAAGTCGAGGACGTGCAGGCGCGCGCCGACACGCGCCGCCTGCCGATCAACCGGGTCGGCATCAAAGACATCTCGCACCCGGTGCGGGTCCGGGACCGCTCGGCCGGCGAGCAGCACACCATCGCGACCTTCAACATGTACGTGAGCCTGCCCCACAACTTCAAGGGCACGCACATGTCGCGCTTCGTCGAGGCGCTGCACGCCGAGCGCGAGATCTCGGTCGAGTCCTTCCGCGCCATGCTGGAAGGCATGACCGCGCGGCTCGAGGCCGAGACCGGCCACATCGAGATGAGTTTCCCGTTCTTCGTGATGAAGAAGGCACCGGTGTCGCAGGTCGAGAGCCTGATGGACTACCGCGCGAGCCTGATCGGCGAGCACGCCCAAGGGCACACGCAGCTGTGGGTGCGCGTGTCGGTTCCGGTCACGAGCCTGTGTCCCTGCTCGAAGCGCATCGCCGACTACGGCGCCCATAACCAGCGCTCGCACGTGACGATCACCGCCAGGCTGCGCGCTCACATGTGGATCGAGGAGCTGATCGAGATCGCCGAGAGCGAGGCCTCGTGCGAGCTCTACGGGATCCTGAAACGCCCGGATGAGAAGTACGTGACCGAGCGCGCCTACGACAATCCGAAGTTCGTCGAGGACATGGTGCGCGACGTGGCGGCGCGCCTGAATCGCGACGAGCGCGTCGCCGCCTACGTGGTCGAGTCGGAGAACTTCGAGTCCATCCACAACCACTCGGCGTACGCGCTCATCGAGCACGACAAGGACGCCTGAGATCGCGGGCGCCGCGGCCGGCGGCGCGCCCGC
>DASXKA010000111.1:0-2093 GCA_036497085.1 Steroidobacteraceae bacterium
TTCTTCGCCCAGTGCGAGAAGCTCGGCGTCTGGATCGCCATCGACGACTTCTCGTTCGACTCCCAGGTGCTGCCGCTGCTGCGCTCGAAGGCGCTGCGGATGGTGAAGCTCGACGCGCGGCTCACGGCGGCGGCGCTGCGCGACAAGCTCTCGCAGGCCTTGGTGGTCGCCACCGTGCAGGCGGCCAAGGTGCTCGGCATCCACTGCTCGGCCAAGAAGACCGACTCGCACGCCTCGCTCCAGTACCTCGCGGCGATCGGCCTCGACTACGCCCAGGGGACCGCGCCTTCCAGGGCTGTGCCTCTCGAGGCGATCGCAACGGTCACCGACTCCCGCTCCACCGGGGTGTCGGTTACAATAACGAATAAATTCAACTCCTTGTAGCCGCCCGGCCGATCCAGCCCACGCACGTCCGCGAACGTCCCCTGCGATGAAACGTGGCTCCCGCGCGCCCGGGGGGCCAACGCCCGCCACGGCATATGCCCTAAGCTCCCGCGACCGGCCCTGTGCGCCTGAGGCGCCCGGGGACGGGGCCTCATGAAGATGCCGACGCTCGAGCAATTCCGTAAAAACCGCAACGTCCTCTTCTGGACGCTGCACGCGGCGGGCTGGGCGGCGTACGGCATCACGCAGTACGTCGGCGCGCTCTTTTATCCCAACTCCGCGAGCTACGCGCGGATGTGGCTGGTGGTGACCCTCGCGGGCTTCGTGCTGTCGGCGCCGATGCGCTACATCTATCGGCGGCTCTGGGGCGAGGCGCCGCGCACCCTCATCGTCGGCGTGCTGCTCACCTGTTACGTCACCGCGCTGGTGCTGCGGCTGGTGATCAATCTCGCCTACATCCAGTTCGTCGAGCCCGACTGGCAGGTCAAGGAAATCTTCGAGCTCTTCGGCGGCGCGTTGTCGACCGCGTACCTGCTGCTGTGCTGGAGCGGGCTGTACTTCGGCATCAAGTTCTACGAATCCAAGCGCCAGCAGGAGGAGGCGGTGCTGAAGGCAGTGGCGCTCGCCCAGGAGGCGCAGCTGAAGATGCTGCGCTACCAGCTCAATCCCCATTTCCTCTTCAATACGCTGAACGCCATCTCGACGCTGATTCTCGACAACCAGAACCGCAAGGCGAACCACGCGGTCGCGCGTCTGTCGGAGTTCCTGCGCTATACGCTCGACCAGGACCCCATGAAGAAGGTGACGCTGCGCCAGGAGATCGAGGCCCTCGATCTCTATCTCGGCACCGAGCGCTTGCGCTTCGGCGAGCGCCTCAGGCTCGAGTACGCGATCGAGGAGGAGGCGCTGGACGCCCTGGTGCCGAGCCTGCTGCTGCAGCCGCTGCTGGAGAACTCGCTCAAATACGCGGTCTCCGCACGCGAGCAGGGTGGCCTCGTGCGCATCGAGGGGCGCACGCGCGAGGGGCTGCTCGAGCTCTCGGTGATCGACGACGGCCCGGGCCTCCCGGACGGGCCCCCGCCGAGCGACCGCCGCGGTGTCGGCCTCACCAATACCCGCGAGCGGCTCAAGGTGCTCTACGGCGAGAACTGCCGCTTCACGGCGATCAACTGTCATCCGGGACTCAGGGTCGATATGGCGCTGCCGCTCGAGATTGCGCCGCCGGAGGAGCGGGCGGCGCAGCGGGCGCTCAGCGCGCGGCGTTCGGGAGGCATGCACGTATGAAGGTGCGTACGATCATCGTCGACGACGAGGTGCTGTCACGGCGCGGGATCGAGATCCGCGCGCGCGCGCTGGCGGACTTCGAGATCGTGGCCCAGTGTGCCAACGGGCGCGAGGCGCTCGCCGCCATCCAGCAGTACAAGCCGGACCTGGTGTTCCTCGACATCCAGATGCCGGCAATGTCGGGCTTCGAGGTGCTGGCACACCTGCCGCAGGAGTCCTTCCCGCTGGTGGTGTTCGTCACCGCCTACGATCAGTACGCGATCCAGGCTTTCGAGGCGCGCGCTATCGACTATCTCCTGAAGCCCATCGACGAGGAGCGCTTCGCCGAGGCGGTGGAGCGGGTGCGCGAGCATCTGCGGGCGCGCAGCGCCGCGGCGCAGCGCGACCGCCTCATGCACATCATCGCGGAGATCACCGGCTGTGGG
>DASXKA010000112.1:0-11333 GCA_036497085.1 Steroidobacteraceae bacterium
GCGAACCAGTCCTCGGTCTCGTAGCCGGGTGTAAAGCCGCGGCGCTCGGCGCGCAGGTATGCCGCTTCGGCGATCATCGAGCGCCGATCATCCGGGGAGACGGCGGTGCTCTGCGGCGACTTTCCCTTGACAGCACGGCTACCCTTCGGCGGCGCGGTGCGCGCGCGGCTATCGGCAGTAGTGGGAGTCTCATCGGTACGACGCGTGGCCATTGGTCCTCCTTTTGCAACAGCCCCCTCCGTGAGGTCACTTTGCAACCGCGCATCGCGCACACGCAAGCCCCGAAAGAGCGATTGTCCGCCGAGCCGCTGTGTCCGCGGGTGTCCGCGTCTGTCCGCTGACCGCCGTCCGGACACCCCGCGAACGCCCCACCGCCCGCCCCTACGCGTCGCACACCGGAAGATTCCTTGTCCTTACAGACGCTTGGGACTTACTGACGCTCCGCGCTCAAACCCGTGGCACAGAGCATGCACTCTAAGAAGTCATGAAGCTCGCGCAATTGCGCAGGATTCCCGAGGCGGTGACCGATGCCGTGCGCATGCGCGGCACGGAAGCCCAGGACGCTCGGCTCAAAGAGCCCGAGGTGCTCTGGACGCGGCGGCGCCTGTGGCTCGCGGGCGGTGCGGCAGCTTTCCTGGTGCTGCTCTTTGCCTGGTTGATCCACGGCTGGCTCGCCACGGGACAGGTCATGTCGCGCGACCGGCTGCGCATCGTCGAGGTGAGCCGCGGGCACTTCGTGCGCGACGTCGCCGCCGACGGCACGGTGGTCGCGGCGGTCAGTCCGACGCTGTTCGCGATCGCGCCCGGCACCGTGGCTTACAGCGCGCGTGCCGGCGACGCCGTCCACAAGGAGCAGGTACTCGCGACGCTCGACAGCCCGGACCTCGCCAACGAATTACAGCGCGAGCAGGCTACCCTCGACAGCCTCGACGCCGCGCTAGCGCACCAGCAGATCGAGATCCGCCGCCAGATCCTCACCAGCAAGCAGCAGGCCGACCTCGCCGAGGTCACGATCAAGGCGGCCGAGCGCGAGCTCAAGCGCTCGCAGTGGGCCTGGGATCTGCACGTCATCCCCGAGCGCGACTACAAGCGCGCCATCGACGACGTGGCGACCGCGCAGCTCAACTTCGACCACGCGCGCGACAGCGCCGAGCTAGAGCGCGACAGCCTCGCGCTCGACCTGCGCACCAAGCGCCTCGAGCGCGACCGCCAGGCGCTCACGGTCGCCGCGCTCAAGCAGCGCGTCGCCTCGCTCACGGTCCGCTCCCCGGTCGACGGCATGGTGGCGAACCTCGCGCAGCCGCAGAAGACGCTGGTCCCGGCCAACGCGCCGCTCCTCACCGTCGTCGACCTGTCGGCCTTCGAGATCGAGTTCCAGGTCGCCGAGAGCTATGCGGGCGCCATCAAGCCCGGCATGCCCGCCGAGATCGCCATCGAAGGTCGCACCGTTGCGGGCACCGTCACGGCGATTTCGCCCGAGGTGCGCCAGAGCCAGGTCACCGGACGCGTCAAGTTCAACGGCGGCCAGCCGCCCGGGCTCAGGCAGAACGAGCGCACCGCGGTACGCATCGTCCTCGATGAGCGCGACAACGTACTCCAGTTCGAGCGCGGCTCGTTCATCGACGAGACGAGCCGCGCCCTCTATGTCGTGCGCGGCGGGCGCGCCGTGCGCGTCCCGGTGGTGCTCGGCGCCGCCTCGGTCGGCGAGATCGAGGCGCTGACCGGCCTCGCCGCCGGCGACCAGGTCGTAATTTCCGACATGCGCGACGCCAACCAGGCGCCCGAAGTCGCCATCTCACACTGAAGGCCCAAACGAGGATCAGACGATGCTCAAGATGCAGGACATCAGCAAGATCTACCGCACCGATCTCATCGAGACCTACGCCCTGCGCCAGTTCTCCCTCGAGGTGGCGGCCGGGGAATTCGTCGCTGTCACCGGCCCCTCGGGCTCGGGCAAGACCACCTTCCTCAACGTCGCCGGACTCCTGGAGGAATTCGACTCCGGCAGCTACCAGCTCGACGGCACCGACGTGCAGGCCCTTTCCGACGACGCGCGCTCGCGGCTGCGCAACCAGCGCATCGGCTTCATCTTCCAGAGCTTCAACCTGATCCCGGACCTCAACGTCCAGGACAACGTCGAGGTCCCGCTGCGCTATCGTGGCCTGGCCGCCGCCGACCGGCGCGAGCGCATCACGAGCGCGCTCGAGCTCGTCGGCCTCGCCTCGCGCGCCAGGCACATGCCAGCGCAGCTGTCAGGCGGCCAGCAGCAGCGCGTCGCCATCGCGCGCGCCATCGCCGGGGACCCGGCGTTCCTGCTGGCCGACGAGCCGACCGGCAACCTCGATTCCCTCATGGCGCGCCAGGTGATGGACCTGCTCGAGCAAATCAACGAGATGGGAACGACCATCCTGCTCGTCACCCACGATCCGGAGCTTGCGCGCCGCGCGCTGCGCAACGTGCACCTGATCGACGGTCAGATCTCCGACTTCCGTGCCTACGAGCCGCGCGCCGGGGCCGCCGCCGAGGCGAGCGCCGCCGGCGGTCTGCTCGGCTGAGGAGGCCACATGTCAGGCTACTACCTGCGTCTCGCGCTCAAGAGCTTTGGGCGCAACCCCGGCCTCACGGCACTGATGGTGGTCGCGATCGCGCTCGGGATCGCGGTGTGCATCATGACCCTCACCGTCTACCACGCGATGTCCGGCAACCCCATCTGGTGGAAGAACGACCGCCTGTACGCGGTCACGATGGACAACTGGGACCCGAACCGGCCGTATAACTTGAGGCACACGGATGAGCCGCCGCCGGAGATGACCCACAAGGACGCCCAGTATCTGTTCCGCTCCAGCATCCCGGAGCGCAAGGTCGTCATGTACAGCACCGACGGCATCATCAGCGGCGTGGGCTCGGTGCCGGCGGCGCATCTGGCGACCCGTGTGACGAGCGCCGATTTCTTCGCCATGTTCGAGGCGCCGTTCCTCTACGGCGGCGGCTGGAGCGCCGGCGCCGACGATCCGGCGCAGCCGCTGATCGTGTTGTCGCGCGCGCAGAACGACCGGCTCTTCGGCGGCGTCAACAGCGTCGGCCGGACGCTGCGCTGGAACGACCACGAGTTCCGCGTGGTGGGCGTGCTGGCCGACTGGTTTCCGCGACCGCGGTTCTACGACCTGAACGGCGGCGACTTCAAGGAGCCCGACGGCGCCTACATTCCCTTCGGCTGGGGCACCCAACTCGAGCTGCTCAACGACGAGGAGACCGACTGCTGGGGGTCGGAGAAGCTCGACAATTTCAAGGATTTCGTGGCCTCCGACTGCGTCTGGCTGCAGATGTGGGTCGAGCTGCCCGACGGCGCCCGCCGGGCGCGCATGCAGTCCTTCATCGACGGCTACTGGACCGAGCAGCACCACGCCGGCCGCTTCCAGCGCCCGCGCGACAACCGTCTGACGAACGTCGCCGGCTGGCTGCGCGCCAACCGCGTGGTCGATACCGATAACCGCGTGCTGGTGGGACTGGCGTTCGCGTTCCTCGCGGTGTGCCTGATCAACACCGTGGGCCTGCTGCTCGCCAAGTTCCTGAACGGCGCCACCGTAACCGGCGTGCGGCGCGCGCTCGGCGCGAGCCGCCGGCAGATCTTCACCCAGCACCTGGTCGAGGTCGCAGCGCTGGCGGCGCTCGGCGCACTGCTCGGGCTCGCGCTGGCGACGCTCGGGCTCGTGGCCGTGCATCACATGTACGCGGCGGCGCACAACTTCGAGCGCGGCGGCTACCAGGAGCTGACGCATTTCGACATCGTGGGCGTCGCGTGGGCGGTGATTCTCGCCTGTGCGGCCACGCTCGCCGCGGGACTCTATCCCGCGTGGCGGATCGGCCGCCTGCCGCCCGCGGTGTATCTCAAGAGTCAGTGAGGGAGCGACCATGAGCTACGAAATCCGTCCGATCCTGTCCGCGCTGCTGCGCAACCGCACCGGGGCGGTGCTGGTGGCGCTGCAGATCGCCATCGCGCTCGCCGTGCTCGTCAACGCGCTCTACATCGTGGTGCAGCGCGCCGAGAAGATGCGCCGGCCCACCGGCATAGACGTCGACAACGTGGCGGTGATCGCGAGTGCCGGATTCACCCAGCGCTTCCAGACGGTGCCTTCGATGCAGGAGGATCTCGGCTGGCTGCGCGCCCTGCCGGGCGTGGCCGCGGCCACCGTGACCGGCAACATTCCGCTCGGCAGCGGCGGCAACAGCGAGCCGCTCGTCATCCGTCCGGACGAGCAGCGCAACTACAACTACAACCAGATCGAGATCGATGAGTACGGGCTCGCGGCCCTCGGCCTGCACCTGGTCGCAGGCCGCAATTTCCGCCACGACGAGATCGAGCCGCCGCTCACCAGGAGCGATGCGTCGCGCTTCGCGCCGGAGATCATCGTCAGCCGCGCCCTGGCCGAGCACCTGTTTCCCCACCAGGATCCGCTCGGCAAAGTGGTCTACGACGCGCAGAACCATACGGCCACCATCATCGGCGTGGTCGACCCGGTGATGGGCTGCTTCCCCTCGAGTGATCACCCGGATTGGGTGTATTTCCTGCCGCGCCTGCCGTTTCCATTTGGCGGCTCGCTGATCTACCTGGTGCATACCCAGCCCGGGCAGCGCGCGGCTCTGATACCGCGCATGGAGGCCTATCTTGCAAAGTCGAACCCCGAGCGGGTCATCGACTGGGTGCGTCCGCTCAACTACTTCCGCGATCTGAGCTATCTCTCGGATCGCGCCATGGAGATCTATCTCACCACGGTGACCGCGCTGATGATCGCGGTGACCTGCCTCGGGATCTTCGCGCTCGCCACCTTCAACGTGAGCACGCGCACCAAGCAGATCGGTACGCGCCGCGCGGTGGGCGCGCGCCGCCGCGACATCGTGCGCTATTTCCTGGTCGAGAACGGCCTGATCACCACGGCCGGCGTCGTGGTCGGCTGCGCGCTTGCTCTCGGTGCGGGCTACTGGCTGTCGCTCGAGTACTCGCTGCCGCGCCTCAAGCTCTACTATCTGGTGGGCGGCGTGCTGCTGCTATGGGGCATCGGACAGCTCGCCGCCTGGCAGCCGGCGCGTCGTGCCTCCGCGGTACCGCCGTCGGTAGCAACCCGCACCGTGTAGGGCGCAGCGCCGGTGACTGAGCGCCGCTCCGCCAGGCGATCAGGGCTCCCACGAGTGTTAGGATCGCGGCCATGAGCGAAGCTCCGCACGGCTCGCTGGACGCGAGCCTCGCCAACCGCACCATCCTGGTCATCGACGACAGCGAGCCGGTGCGCACTGCCTTCGAGGTGCTGCTGTCGCTGCACGGCGCACGAGTGCTGGGCGCGCCGGCACCGGCCGCCGGCCTCGGGCTGCTGGCCCGCGAGCGGATCGACCTCGTCATTCAGGACATGAACTTCCAGCGCCAGGCGACCAGCGGCGCGGAAGGCATCGCGCTGTTTCGCCAGATCCGCGCGGCGCAGCCCGCAGTGCCGATCGTGCTGCTCACCGCCTGGACACACCTCGAGACCGCCGTCGAGCTGGTGCGGGCCGGGGCCGCCGACTATGTCGCCAAGCCGTGGGATGACGCGCGCCTCCTCACCAGCGTGCGCAACCTCCTCGATCTCGCCAGCGCGCGCGCTGAGGCCGGGGCGCTGCGCGCACGTAACCGCGAGGCGCGCGTGAGCCTCGCGGCGCGCTTCGACCTGAAGGGCGTCGTCTACGAGAGCGAAGCGATGCACACGCTGGTCACCATGGCGACGCAGGTAGCCCATGCGGAGGTGCCGGTGCTCATCACCGGTCCCAACGGCGCCGGCAAGGAAGTGCTGGCGGACATCGTGCAGGGCAACTCCGAGCGCGCCGGGCACCCCTACCTCAAGGTGAATCTCGGCGCGCTGCCCCACGAGCTCATCGAAGCGGAGCTCTTTGGCACCGAGGCGGGCGCCTTCACCGGCGCCCGCGCGCGCACCGGGCGCTTCGAGGCCGCCGACGGCGGCACGCTGTTCCTCGATGAGCTCGCGACGCTCTCGGGCGGCGGGCAGGCGAAGCTGCTGCGCGTGCTGCAGACCGGCGAGTTCGAACGCCTGGGATCCAACGCGACCCGCCGCACGCGGGTCCGCGTGATCGCCGCCACAAACTCCAACCTGCGCCAGGCGATCCGCGCCGGGAGCTTCCGCGAGGACCTGTTCTACCGCCTGAGCGTCATCGAGCTCGAGGTGCCGCCGCTCGCCGAGCGGCGCGAGGACATCCTGCCGCTCGCGCGCCACTTCCTCGAGCCCGGGTTCGAGCTCACTTCCGAGGCAGGCGCCGCGCTCACGCGCCACCCCTGGCCGGGCAACGTGCGCGAGCTGCAGAACGTCATCAAGCGCGCCTGCCTGCTCGCCGGCAGCCGCTCGATCGGCCCGGCGGCGCTCAACCTGCCGGCGGCGGCGCCGGCAGCCCTCGAGCCGGGGCCGGATCGCGCCACGGTGGAAGCCGCGCTCGAGCGCGCCCGGGGCGTGATCGCGCAGGCCGCGCGTGACCTCGGCCTGTCGCGTCAGGCACTCTACCGGCGCATGGAAAAGCTCGGTTTAAGGACCGACGCCTCACGGCCCTCTGCGGGGTCCTGATGCCGCGCTGGTCGTTCGCCGGGCGCCTGAGCGCGGCGCTGGCGCTCACCGCGGCGCTCGCCGCGGCGGTCGCCGCGGCTGCAGCCCGCTGGCTGCCGGCGTTGCCCGCGGCGCTGCTCGGCTTCGCGGCCGCGCTGCCGGTCGCACTGTGGCTCGCGCGGCAGGCGCCGCGCCGCTGGGTGCGGGTGCTGCAGGCGCTGCGCGACGGCATCGTGAGCCTGCGCGACCGCGACTTCAGCGTGAGTCTCAGTGCGGTGAACGACGCCGAGCTCGACGGGCTCATCGGCGCCTACAACTCCCTCGGCGAGCTGCTGCGCCGCGAGCGGCTCGACCTCTACCAGCGCGAGCTGCTGCTCGACACCGTCATCCAGACCACCCCGCTGGCGATGGTGCTGTCCGACGACGCGGGCCGAATCGTCTACAGCAACGTCGCCGCGCGGCAGCTGCTGCGCGCGGGCCACAAGCTCGAGGGCCTCACGCTCGCCGCGGTACTGGCGCAGGCGCCGGCCCCGCTCGCAGCCGCCCTCGGCGGCGGCGGCGATACGCTCTTCACTATGGAGGTCGGCGGCGGGCCCGAGGTCTATCACCTCTCGCAGCGCAGCTTCGTGCTGAATGCGCGCCCGCACCGTCTGGTGCTCCTCAAGCAGCTGACGCGCGAACTAGCGGCGCAGGAAGTCGCCGTATGGAAGAAGGTGATCCGGGTCATCGCCCACGAGCTCAACAACTCGCTCGCGCCCATCACCTCGCTCGCGCACTCCGGGCAGCTGCTGACCGGCGCGGCGGCGGACGCGCGCCTGATGCGCATCTTCGACACCATCGGCGAGCGTGCCGCGCACCTCGCGACCTTCATCGACGGCTACGCGCGCTTCGCCAAGCTGCCGCGTCCGCGCCCGGAGCCGGTCGCCTGGGCGGCGTTCCTGGGGCGCCTCGAGGGCACGGCTCCCTTCCGGCTCGAGGGAGCGCTGCCGGCCGAGCCGGCCAGCTTCGACGCCCGCCAGCTCGAGCAGGTGATGATCAATCTGCTGAAGAACGCGGCCGAGTCCGGCTCGCCGCCCGGGGAAATCACGGTCGCGGTGCAGCAGGTCGCGCCGGGCTTTCGCATCGAGATCGCCGACCGCGGCACCGGCCTCAGCGAGGGCACGCTGCGCGATGCGCTGTTGCCCTTCTTCTCGACGAAGCCCGCTGGCACGGGCCTCGGCCTCACGCTGTGTCGCGAGATCGTCGAGGCGCACGACGGTCGGCTGAGTCTCGCGAACCGCGCGGGCGGCGGTGCGCTGGTGACCGTGTGGCTGCCGTGAGCTTGAGGCCCTCGAGATACTTGTGGAAACCCGGCCCGAGCTCCGGATGGCCGAGGGCATACTCGACGGTCGCCTGCAGGTAGCCGAGCTTGCTGCCGCAGTCGTAGCGCTTGCCGGTGAAGCGGTAGGCGTACACGGCCTCCTCACGCATGAGCGCGGCAATCCCGTCGGTGAGCTGGATCTCCCCGCCTGCTCCCTGACCGAGCCTCTCCAGGTGCTCGAAGATCGCCGGCGCCAGCACGTATCGGCCGACCACGGCGAGATTGGACGGGGCGTCCGCGGGCTTGGGCTTCTCGACGATGCTCTGGACGCGGCTCGTGACCGCACCGTCGCCCTCGACCGCGACGATGCCGTATTTCTCCGTGTCGCGGCGCGCTACCGCCTCGACCCCGAGCACGCTCGCGCGCTTGGCGTCGTACACCCGTGCCATCTGCGCCAGGCACGCGACCTCGCTCTTTATAAGGTCATCCGCCAGGTGCACGAAGAAGGGCTCGGCTCCGACGGCCGGCTGCGCGCACAGCACCGCATGCCCGAGCCCGAGGGGTGCCGGCTGACGGATATAGATGCACGAGGCATAGGAGGGCAGGACGCTGCGCAGCTGCTTCAGCAGGTCGCTCTTGCCCTGGCTGTGCAGCATGTTCTCGAGCTCCTGATCGGAATCGAAGTGATCCTCGATGGCACGCTTGGAGGCGCCGGTGATGAACACCAGGCGGCGCGCTCCGGCGGCCAGCGCTTCCTCGACCGCGTACTGGATCAGCGGCTTGTCCACTACCGGCAGCATTTCCTTGGGGCTCGCCTTGGTGGCAGGCAGGAAGCGCGTGCCGCGGCCGGCTACCGGGAACACGGCCGTGCGGATCGCCGGCCTCGAGACGGTCATTGCGGCTCTCTCCTTACGAAGGGCGCGCGCTCTGATCGGCGCGCTCCGCCCACTTGAACACCGCCGGCCGCAGGCTGTCCCACGCGCGGCATTTCGGGCAGTGCCAGTACCAGCCGACGCTGTTGAGCCCGCAGTCCTCGCACTGATAGCGCCCGCCGGCATCCCCGATGCGCCTCAGCAGCGCACTGAGCGAAGTCGCGCCGGCGAGCGACTGCACGCCAGGTCCGAGCTCGGCGGCGATTCCCGGGAGCCGCGCGACGTCGCGCGCCGGCACGGCGGTCGCGAGCAGCCACGCGAGCTGCCGCGGCGTGACGCGTCCGCTCTGCCGCAGGCGCCGGCCGAGCTCGTGCATGACGTCCGTGCCGCCGCTTGCCGCTGCGATGCGCAGCACCGCCGGGATGATCTCGAGCGCGAGTCCCGGCGACATCTCCAGCGCCTGCAGATAAAGGAGCAAGGCGCCGTCGGCGTCACCCTCGCCTTCGGCAATGCGCGCGGTGAGGATGTCGGCCCGCGGCAGCTCGCTCTGGTGAGTGCGCGCCTGGCGCAGCAGGGTGCGTGCCCGCTCCGGATCGCCCTGCAGCAGGGCGTGCTCGGCGAGCTCGCACAGGTAGTGCGCGGCGACGCGGCGGCGCTCCTGTTGCACGCCCGGCGGCAGGGCGTGGAAGATCTTGAGTGCCTTGGCCCAGTCGCCCTGGGACTCGTAGATACGCACCAGGTGATCGAGGGCGGCGTTGCGATACTCGTGCGAGGCGCTGAGCTCCTCGAGCACCTGCTCGGCACGGTCCATGAGGCCGGCGCTCAGGTAGTCGAGCGCCAGGGCAAAGGCCGCTTTGTCGGTGACCTTGCCGCCGCCATATTCGCGCAGCCGCGAGTGGATCGCGATCGCCCGATCGACCTCGCCGCGGCGGCGGAACAGACTCCCGAGCGCGAACTGGATTTCCGCGGCATCGCCGTCGGCTTCGGCCATGCGCGCGAAGATCTCCGCGGCGTGGTCGAAGCGGTCGTTGATCAGGTGATCGAGGCCTTCGTAGTAGTCGCGCGGCAGCCGTACCGTGCGGGCCGCGCCGTTGCGGCGCCCGAGAAAGTAGGTGGCGAGACCCACCAGAACGAACGCCAGCGCCAGAAAGACCGGAGGGAGCTCAAACACGGCGCTGACGATAACAGGTCCGCAAGGCGGGGGATAACCGCGCTCCCCGCGGCGCGCGCTTAGTCGCGGATCGGGCGATCGGCGCCGTCGTTGACCCGCTCGCGCAGATCCTTGCCCGGCTTGAAGTGCGGTACATGCTTGCCCGAGAGCGCGACCGCCTCGCCGGTCTTGGGATTGCGTCCCTGACGCGGCGGACGGAAGTGCAGCGAGAAGCTGCCGAAGCCCCGGATCTCGATGCGCTCTCCCTGCGAGAGCGCGTCGCTCATGATCTCGAGGATCTGCTTCAGCGCCAGCTCGACGTCCTTGGCAGGCAGGTGCTTCTGCTTGGCGGTGATGATCTCGATGAGCTCGGACTTCGTCATGACGCTTCAGCCGTCGCGCTCGCCGCCCGAGCCGATGTGCTCCTTGAGCAGGTCGCCGAGACTGGTGCCGCTCGGCACCGCCTCGGAACGGTAGCTCTGTACCGCCTCAGCCTCGTCGTGCGCCTCCTTCGCCTTGATCGACAGCGAAATGGTGCGCGACTTGCGATCGACGCCCGTGAACTTTGCCTCGATCTCGTCGCCGACCTTGAGCACCGCGCGCGCGTCCTCGACGCGATCGCGGCCGAGCTCGGAGGCGCGCAGCTGTCCTTCGATGCCGTTGCCGAGGTCGATGACCGCGCCGCGGGCGTCGACTTCCTTCACCACGCCCTTGACGATGGTGCCCTTGGGGTTATCGGCGATGTAGGCCGAGAACGGATCCTTGGCGAGCTGCTTGATGCCGAGCGAGATGCGCTCGCGCTCCGGATCGATCGACAGCACCATGGCCTCGATCTGCTGGCCCTTCTGGTAGTTGCGCACCGCCTCATCGCCCGGCTGATCCCAGGAGATGTCCGAGAGGTGCACCAGGCCGTCGATGTTGCCCGGGAGACCGATGAAGATGCCGAAATCGGTGATCGACTTGATCTGTCCGGCCACCTTGTCGCCGCGGTTGTAGTTCTCGGCGAACTCCTTCCACGGGTTGGCCTGGCACTGCTTCAGGCCGAGCGATATGCGGCGGCGCTCCTCGTCCACGTCGAGCACCATGACCTCGACTTCCTGGCCGGTGTGCACCACCTTGGCCGGATTCACGTTCTTGTTGGTCCAGTCCATCTCCGAGACGTGCACCAGACCCTCGACGCCGTCCTCGATCTCCACGAACGCGCCGTAGTCGGCGATGTTGGTGACCTTGCCGAACACGCGCGTGTTGGGCGGGTAGCGCCGGGCGATGTTCTGCCACGGATCCGCCCCGAGCTGCTTGAGCCCCAGGCTCACGCGCGAGCGCTCGCGGTCGAACTTCAGGATCCGCACCTCGACCTCGTCGCCCACCTTCACGACTTCGCTCGGGTGCTTGACGCGCTTCCACGCCATGTCGGTGATGTGCAGCAGGCCATC
>DASXKA010000113.1:0-5064 GCA_036497085.1 Steroidobacteraceae bacterium
CGGCCGCGGAGGGCGCCTGTCCGGAGTAGACGGCGAGCAGGTGATCGAGCTGCTGTTGCTGGGCGCTGAGCTGGGGCAGCGCGGCGCGCAGCTGCTCGAGCTGGCTGCGCCCGGTATCGAGGTCCTCGAGCGCAAGGCCCCCGACGGAATAGCGCACCTCGCTGATCGCGACCTGACGGCTCTGCGCGCTAATGATCTGCTCGGTGTATTCGATCTGTGCCGCCAGATCTGCCCGACGGATCGCGGCGGCCACGACGTTTGCCGCCAGCATGAGCTCCGCCGCCTCGGTTTCGTAGGCCTGGTACTCGGTCTGCGCGCGTGCGCCCTCGAGCAGTCGGCGGTTGGCGCCGAGCAGGTCGAGCGTGTAGGCCACGTTGACCTGAGCGTTGTAGAGGTTGAAGGGCGGAGCAGGGGGGGCGTTGGAGAAGCCGAACGCTGCCGGGTTGACCCGCTCGCGCGTGGCGCTGAGCTGCGCATCGACCGACGGGTAGAGCGTCTCGCCGCCCAGGGCGGCGAGATCTTCCTGTGCCTCGCGCAACCGCGCGCGCGCCTCGCGCGCGGTCGGGCTGTGTGCCAGCGCGTCGCTGACGAGAGCGTTCAGCGCGCGTGAGTTGAACGCCTCCCACCAGCGGCCCGGCAGCTCGGCGCCGCGCACGAAGCGCTGCGCGGTGCCGGCTTCGCCGTCGGCGGCCGCCGTCTCTTGAGGCTGACCGTCGGGCGTGTAGCGGTCGCCGGCGGGCGCGCCCGGACGGCGGAATTCCGGGCCCACGGCGCACCCGGCCAGCAAAATTGCGGCGGCGGCCAGCAGCGGACGCAAGCGCATGGTGTATGCCTCCGTCAATCGAGCGTCCGGCGGTAGAACCGCAAGGCGACGAACATGACCAGCACGATGAAGAGTCCAATGGGCCAGACGTCGGTCCACAGATCCGGCCAGCCGTTGCCTTTCAGCATGATGCCGCGCACCAGCCGATTGAAATGTGTGAGGGGCAGGGCCTCGCCGATCCAGCGGGCCCAGCGCGGCATGCCCTGGAACGGGAACATGAAGCCCGACAGCAGGATATTCGGCAGGAAGTAGAACATCGTCAGCTGCATTGCCTGCAGCTGGTTCTGTGCCAGCGAGGAGAGCGAGATCCCGACGGTGAGGTTGCCCGCGATGAAGAACAGGGCGGCGAAGTAGAAGGTCAGGAGGCTGCCCTCGAAGGGCACGTGGAACATGAGCGCCGCTGCCAGCAGGATGATGCTCACCTGGATCAGGCCGATGAAGATGTAGGGCACCATCTTGCCGCTCATCACCTCGAGCGGGCTCACCGGCATCGCCAGCAGATTCTCCATGGTGCCGCGCTCGCGCTCGCGGGTGATCGCCAGTCCCGTCATGAGAACCAGTGTCATGCTGAGGATGACGCCCATGATCCCCGGCACGATGAAGTACTGCGTGATGCCTTCGGGGTTGTAGAGGCTGTGGAGGCGCACCTCGAAGGGCGGCTGGCCGCCGGCGAGCCGTGCGAGCGGTCCGGTGAGATCCTTGGCAGCCACCGACTCCGGCAACTGCCGGGCCGCCGCGATCGCGTTGCCGGTCGCCGCGGGATCGGTGGCGTCGGCTTCGAGCAGCAACGCCGGTCGCTCGCCGCGCAGCAGGCGGCGGCTGAAATCCGGCGGCACCGTCAGCACGAACTGCAATGCGCCGCGGGCGAGCGCCGCACGGGCAGCCTCCTCGTTCGGCAGCTCCGCGACGATATCGAAGTAGCTCGAGGCCTTCATCCCGGCGACGAAGGTGCGGGTGAACTCGCTGTGATCCTCGATCAGCACTCCCGTAAGGAGATGCTTGGGATCGGAGTTGATGGCAAAGCCGAACAGCGCGAGCTGCATGATCGGTATGCCGACGATCATCGCGAAGGTGATGCGATCGCGCCGCAGCTGCAGAAATTCCTTGAGCACTACGCTCCACCAGCGGCGGACCGAGAAGAAGTCGTGCCCGCTCATGACGCCAGCCGTTGCTCGGCGGTGCCGGATTTGTTCATCAGATAGATGAAGACGTCCTCGATCCCGGTATCGATGGGCGTCGCTTGCAGCCCGGCGGCCTGGGCGGCGCTCGTGACCGCGCGTTCGAGGACGGCGGCGTCGTGGCCGGTCACGTGGAGCGAGGAGCCGAACACCACGGTCTGGTCGACCCCGGATTGTCCCTGCAGCCGATCGGCGAGTTCCGCGAGGTGCTCGCCCTGGATGGACCAGGTCGCGAGGCGCTGGCTGTGTACAACCTCGGAAGCCGAGCCCTGCACCAGCAGGCGCCCGTTGGCGATGAAGGCGAGCTTGTGGCAGCGCTCCGCCTCGTCCATGTAGTGGGTGCTGACCAGCACCGAGATTCCGAGTGCGCACAGCCGGTGCAGCTCTTCCCAGAAATCCCGGCGGGCGGTCGGATCGACGCCGGCGGTCGGCTCATCGAGCAGCAGCAGCCGCGGCTGGTGGAGCATGCAGGCGGCCAGCGCGAGGCGCTGTTTCCAGCCGCCCGAGAGCTCCCCCGCGAGCTGCTCCGCCCGGTCGCGGAGGCCGAGCCCATCGAGCGCGCGGCGCACTGCGGTGTCGCGCTGCGGCATCTGGTAGACCCGCGCCACGAAGTCGAGATTCTCGCGGATCGAGAGATCCTCCCAGAAGGAGAAACGCTGGGTCATGTAGCCGACGTTGCGTTTGATCTCGGCACTCTCGCGCAGGATGTCGTAGCCGAGACAGGTACCGCTGCCCGAGTCGGGGGTCAGCAGGCCGCACAGCATGCGGATCGAGGTGGTCTTGCCGCTGCCGTTGGGCCCGAGGAATCCGAAGATCTCGCCGGGCTGCACCTGGAGCGACAGGTCGGTGACCACGTGCTTGGCGCCAAAGCTCTTGTTGAGCCCACGCACGTCGATGGCGGGCGTGACGCGGGCGTTCACGGCAGGCGCACCTCGAGCGGCTGGCCGGGATGAAGCTGCGCGGCGTCCTGCGGCGCCGGGTGCGCCTCGATCATGTAGACGAGCTTGCCGCGGGTCTCGTTGCTGTAGATGACCGGCGGGGTGTATTCGGCCTGGGAGGAAACGTAGGTGACCGTCGCCGGCAGGTCCGCGGCGCAGCCGTCGCAGTGCAGGCTCACACGGCGGCCCACCGAAAGACTCCCGAGGACCCTCTCGGGAACGAAGAACCGCACCTTGATGTTCTCCGGCGGAAGGATCTGCACCACGGGATTGCCGGCCGCCACCCATTCGCCTTCCCGATAGAGCGTGTCGTAGACGAGCCCGGCCTTGGGCGCCGCGATCGATTTCTCGCCCACCTTCCAGTCCGCCTGGTCCAGCACCGCCCGTGCCGCCTGTACCTGACGCGACTGACCCTTGAGTTGCTGCGCGCGTCCGGGCAGCCGTGCCACTTCCAGCTGGCTTTCGAGCTCGCTCACGTGAGCCGCATCGCTCCTCGCCTGCGCGAGGGTCGCCTCGAGCTGCTCGCGCGAAATACCGCCGGCGCGGTATTGGGACTCGTCGCGCTCACGCTGCAGTGCCGATTTCTGCGCCGCGGCCTGCGCTTGTGCGAGCTGGGCCTGCACGACCGCGACCTCCGGAGCGCGCTTGCCGGTCTCAAGGTCCGCAAGCTGCGCCTCGGCGGCTGCCAGCTGCTGTTGTGACTGCTGCCGCGCGGCCTTCTCCTCGGTGGCTTGCAGGGTGAAGAGCAGTGCGCCTTGCCCGACCGGCTGGCCGCGAGTGACGCCGAGGTGCTCGAGACGGCCGGGCTGCGACGATGCCAGGTAGAGGAACTCGCCCTCGACATAACCCTGGTAGCTCCGGCCGCCCGAGCCCGAGCATCCAGCGGCAGCCACCGACAGCAGCGCGGCGGCCGCGAGGAGCGAAGTTCTGCAGATCGGAGCCATAGGGTTCCTCAGGCGGATTTCGCGCGCCGGCGCGCGGGCTTCGAAAAAGCGCTCACCAGCAGTGCCTCGGCATGGCGTGCGATATCCTCGCGATCGACGCCCTGCAGCACCGGCAGCGCCTGCCACAGACGGATGGTCGCGAGCGGCAGAAAGGTGAGGCCGAGGACCGACAGCAGGACCAGACGGGGCTCGAGCCGCGGACTCACCTCACCGCGGCGCTGGGCGCTCGCCACCGTACCGATCAGGTGTCGGACGTACTCAAACGGCAGGATGCGCATGAGCCGTTCGCGCAGCTGACCTCCCTCGCTCACGACCTCGCGCAGCCAGAGGGAGGGCAGCCAGGGGTTGACGTCGGTCGCTCTGAGGATCCGCTGAACCAGGCCGCGCAGCATCGGCACCACCTCACCGGTCTCGACGACCGGTGACCAGACGCCGGTCACGATCTCCCTGAGCCGCTCTTGCGCGAGGGCATCGAGCAGCCGACCGCGGTTGCTGAAGTAGTAGTGAACCATTGCGGGAGTGACGCCGGCTCTGGCGGCGATGCCGGCGAGGGTGGTGCCCGCCACCCCCTGCTCGGCGAACAGGGTGAGGGCCGCATCGAGCAGCTGCGCCCGGGCGTCGACGGCGGTGCCCTGTGGAGGGCGGCCGATGCTGCGGCGCGCGGTTCTCTGAAGGCTCATAGCGAAATACTAATCAAATCATTAATTAATTTCAACGACCAAAGAGAGCGAGGAAGACGCGCGCATAGCGCGACTGCGACTGCCTCTCAATTACGACTCGCGTCACAGAAGAGGCGCCCCGCGCGACCGTGTGAGAGTCATGTCACGGTTGTGACAGGTGCTCGTAACTATCTTTGGATACAGAGGTTTTCCCTGCATGTCGGATACGGGCTCCCCCACAAGCCTGGGCCGCTGGACGGTCACGGGTCGTCTGATGCTGATCAACGTTCTGTTGTTGGTGGCGTTGATCATCGTCGGCTCCATCTGCTTCCGCGCCATCGACAGACAGCGCAAGGCGATGGCGGATCTCACGCTCATCAGCCGCGCGGCCCGGTATCACCAGGAAATCGAGGTCGTCAACGCGAGCCTGCGAACGAGCGTCTACGCTGCGCTGGCGAGCGGCGCGACACACGCAACACCTGACAGTGTCGAGTCATCCCTCGAGGACGACCTGAAGGAAGG
>DASXKA010000114.1:0-4496 GCA_036497085.1 Steroidobacteraceae bacterium
CCGCGTGCAGTCGTTCGGCTGGTAGCAATGCGGCAGATAGGCGATCTGCTCGGTGTAATGGCTGCGAACGGCCTCGGGGATGACGTACTGATCGGCGATCAGGTAATCGATGAACTCGGCGCCGAGCGTGCCCGGATAACCGAGGTAGCTCACCTGAACCGGTGCCGGCCGCTGCGCCAGGATGGCGGGCCGCCCGCCGGCAGCGAAGCCGTTCAAATCGACGAGAATGTCGATCCCGAGGCCGCGAATCAGTTCCGCAGCCTCGCGGTCACTGCGCTCGCGGACGTCGACGAAGCGATCGAACGCCCGGCGGAGCCGCGCGAGCATCGCACTCCCGTCGTCGGGACCCGATGATAGAGCGGTCACCGCGAACGCCGTCCGGTCGTGCCGCTCTATGACTCCTGCGAGCAGCCTGGCAGTGGCATGGTCCCTGAAGTCCGCCGACAGATACCCGAGCGTCAACCGCTCACGCCGTGCGGCGGGCAGCGCGGGGCCCGGCGGCCGCAGCTGCTGAAAGCGTGCGGCGGAATGGATGAGCGCGCACTGTCGTTGCACTGCTGGCGTGTCACAGGCGCTCAGAAACGCGAACGGCGTACTCACCAGCCTTCCCGCCTGCACGCCCGCCTCGAGGGCCGACCGCTGAGCTTCGTAGTCGCGCCAATCGCAACATTGGCTCTTCACGTACAACAGGTCGCCCGGACCGTAGCGATAGTCCGGCGCGCACGCGAGCGCCTCTTCCCAGCCCGCCACCGCCTCCTCGAGGCGCCCGATGTAAGTCAATGCGCCTGCGCGACCGGCGTACGCGCCCGCGTCCTTCACGCCGAGCTGCCGGGCGTGCTCATAGCTCTCGAGCGCCGCGGCCGCGAAGCCGAGCGCGAGCAGGACGAGCCCGCGCCCGTTGTAGGCGTCGCCGTCTGCGGGATTGAGCCGCAAGGCCTGCTCGTAGCACTGCAGCGCCGCCTCGAAATGATTCAGCTCACTGAGCGTCCGGCCGCGGGCGCGCAGCGGCTCGCCGTCGCGCGGCCGCAGCCGCCGGGCCCGCTCGAAGCTCTCGAGCGCGGCCTCCACCTCGCGCAGCTCGAGCAGCAGATACCCCCGCCGCATGAGCGCATCGGAGCCTGCGGGGTGCAGCGCAAGCGCGCGCTCGCAGCTCTCGAGAGCCTCCGGAGCGCGCCCCAGCGCCTCCAGCGCCGCGGCCTCGTTGTGGAGCGCCTCGAGGAGGCGGGGCTCGAGGCGCAGGGCGTGGCGCGCGCTCTCCAGGGCCTCCGCCGGCTTGCCGAGCTTCAGGCAGATGCGCGCGCGGTTGGTGTGCGCAAGCGCATGGCGTGGATTGCTATGCAGAGCGCGGCTGACGAGCGCGAGCGCCGCATCGAGGTTCGCCTTCTGGCCTTCGATGACGCCGAGCAGGTTCAGGGCATCGGCGTCATCGGGTACCTCGGCGAGGAGTGCGCGGTAGGCAGCCGCAGCGCCCTCCAGCGCCCCGCGCTGATGCAGCTGTAGCGCGTTCCTGAGGCGCAAGTCCCGATCGGCCAGTCGCATTGTCAGTGCCTGGTACTCTGGCGCTTGAGGCATTCACTGTCGTCCGCCTTGCAGGTTTCCTCGCCGAAGCCGAGCACGAACACATCGAGCCAGCTGAGCGCGCCGGCCGCGCCCGGTGCCTGGGATTCCGCGGACTTCCCTGCGAGACTGGTCTCCGCAGAGCTCAGCGCCCCGGCTGCGCTCGATGAGGCCCCGACGACGTTCGCCCCGAGTCCGGTCGGCGTGATCGGCACGCCGACGGAAGTGCCCGACACCGTGATGTTATTGGTGCCGAGCACCGCGGTTGCGGCGACGGTCAGATTACCCGCCACGATGCCGGCTTCGTTGGCGTTCACGACGCCCTGCGGCGCGAACAGATCCACATCACCGGGCGTGACGCCCGGCGAGGTGGCCACTGCCTGAATGCCGCTGCCGCTCAGCGCCGCCGAGAGCGTCACGATCGGGGCTCCGGTCCGCGGGTCGATGCTGATGAGGGGCGGCGGGGCCGAGATTGCCGTCTTGGCGCCGCGGCCCGCGTCGATGTTGCCGTGCGTCGACCACACGAGAATGTTGCCGCCGTCCGCCGCGAACACCCGCGACTGGTTCACCTGGAAGTCTTGGTACGCGAAGGCGTTCACATCGCCCGTGGTCTCGGCGACGACGCCGAGCTGCGAGGGCGTCTTCGAAACCCCGAAGTCGGTCGGCGCCTCGGCGAGGCCTACGTTGATTTCCCCCCCTGGGGCCAGCAGCGATACGCTGCCGCCGGCGAGCGTATACACGCGGCTGAAGTAGAGCTCGATGTTGCCGGCATAGGGATTGGTCTCGCCCTTGGCGAGATCGGGATTGGCGCCCGGGAACAGCGTCTCGATGGCGGCAAATCCCTGGGAGAAATTTCCGTCGCCGGTGTCCGCGGCGTGCCGGCCGGAAATCCGCAGAATGTCCATGAACAGCTGCTCGAGAAACTCGCGCTGCAGCTGCGCCGTCATGCCGGCGAAGAGCTGCTTGGCCTGCTGCGCCGTGACGCTCTCTGCGGTGAGCGCCTCTACGAACGCTACCAGCTGCGGGTCGAACGTCGTCGAACCGGTGATGTACTGGGAAATGAATCCCGCGAACTGCGGACCGGTGGCGCCGACGCCTGCCTCGACGCTGACGCTCGCGCCGCTCGCCGGCAGGTTCGGGTTGACGAGATTGCTCTGAGTAGTGATCCCCGAAGACGTACCGAGGTTGAAGTTGCGGCCGGCCGACACCTGCAGCTCGCCCGGGCCATTGACCGTGATCTGCCCGAGGTTGGGTACGATGTCCCCTGCCGGATCGCGGACGAAGGGGTAGACGATGTCGCGCCCCGCGCCGATCGAAGTCACATCCGTTGGGGCGAGATTCTGGGCGATGATGTTGGGGTCAATGATGTCCCGGCCCGCGATGACGTGCAGCGGCAGCGCCGACCAGATGCCGCTCAGCACCGTGCTGCCTCCCGGGGCCGACAGGTTCACATCGCCGGTCGCCGCGACGATTTCTGCGGGGGTGATGTTCGGCTCCCCGGCGCTGTGCACCGGCGTGGCGGCGTATAGCTGCGGACTGCTGGCGCCGACCGAGTACTCGATGTCCTGGAACGACGTGAGACTCGTCTGCGGCGCGGCCACCGAAGGCAGCAGGGTGGCGTCGGCATCGGAGATGATCAACTGCGCGGGGCCGCCGCTTCCAACCTGTGCATTGACGTCTCGCTGCGCGAACAACTGCAGGTTGCCCTGCTGCGCGGGCGAGAGGATGAGAATGGCGCCGAGATTCACGTTGCCGTTGGTCGCGTAGACATCGAGCGTCGGCGGCAGTACGTCGAGCGCCACGGGTGTGTGATTGAGATCAGGCAGTGGATCCTCGCCGTTGCCGAGCCCGAGCTGCCCATCGGAGAAGGAGCTCCCGAGCGCGCTGATGAGGGCAATGTAATTGTTGTCAAGCGTCACGTTGCCCCCGATGGCAAAAAGACTCGCGCTCGCATTCGGGCTGTAAGTCGAGAAGTAAGTCGGGATTGCCCCCTGCGAGCTGCCGGTCGGGAGCAGCGACGGATCGAGAATTCCCGCAAGCTCCACACCGCCGCGTGCCGTCACCGACGCCGAAGAGGACCCCAAGCCGACGAGCGGGGCGAGACCGGAGTTGCCGGACTGATCGGTCACGGCGCCGATGTCGTTTCCGGCTCGCAGCCGCAGGTTGCCGAGCCCAACATAGTAGCTGCCGCCGAGGATCGAGCCGCCTGCTTCCACGGTGAGATTACCGCCGCCGGCCTCCTCTACCACGCTGCTCGCGAGAGTGGCACCGCCCACCTGTCTGCCGATGCTCGGAATGGAGGCCGAGAGGTTCGTGATATCGCCGCCCGCGCGCACCAGCACGTCGCCGCCCCCGAGCGCGCCGATGCCTTGCTGGAAGCTTTGGAAATCCACCGTCCAGCCCACCGCCGACCCCGTGGGCGAAGTGCCGCCGGCGCGCCACAGCCACGCATTCACGAACTGGTTGGTGGGAGCTCCCACCACATCCCCGTCGACCGTGACGCGGATGTCGCCGCCGTCCACGGGGTAGGCGCGGCCTCCGAGACTCTGAGTTCGTGCGGCCAGCGGGATTCCAGGGCCCGCCACGCCCGCGGTGTAGAGAAGTGATGCCTGGTTGCCGAGCACGAAATCGCCCGAAGCGCTTACATCGATGAAGCCGTCGCCGGTCCGCACTAGGTTCGTCGCATATCCCGAGCCGCCGCCGCCGCGACCGCCCTGTTGAGGTGCGCACACCGCTCCGCCGGAAGTGCAGGCGCTGATCGTAACGTTCGCGGCCGGCTGGGTAGCACCGGTGCCCACCGCGAGCGGGTTCGCCGCGGCGAGATCCGCGCCGGCGACGATGCGGTACGACCAAGAGTCGGAGGGCGTGGCCGGCAGCATGTAGGTGGTCGGAGTTGCAAATCCATCCGAGAGCGTGGCATCGAAGGTCACCCCGCCCGC
>DASXKA010000115.1:0-32992 GCA_036497085.1 Steroidobacteraceae bacterium
CGTCGATCGCCTCGCGCACGCCCGGCAGCGTCTTGACGCCGTAACCGGTCAGCGCGCCCGGCGCGTAGACGAAGTGCCGGTACCAGGTGCGCCCCGGCAGCCCGCGCTCATCCGTGAGCCTCTGCTCCATGCCCTGCAGCAGCGCGTTCAGGCGCGCGCGCCGTGCGGCCTCGAGCCTGAGGCTCCCGGCGAGCAGCTGCGCGTACGCCTCGTCGTAGGCGCGCGCGCTCGCCTTGAGCCGCGCGATCACGCTGTCGAGCGGCGCGAAGTCCAGCGGCGGAACGGGCGGCTCGCGCGCCGGCGGCGCCACGACCCGGGTCGGGTCCGCGGCCAGTCCGAAGGCCTTCTCATCGAGCAGCCGCGCGAGCTCGGCGCTCCTGTGACGCTTCTCGTCCGTCAGCTTGCGCAGCTCGTCGGTGTAGGCGCCGATTGTGTCCGCGAAGCCGGTGAACTCGAACGGCAGTACGTCCGCATCCGCCATGCGCAGCACGACGTGGCCGGCGGTCTCGGCCTCGGCGATGCCGTAGCCGAAGGTCGGATCGCCGAAGCGCACGTAATGATCGAAAGAGTCGTAGCTCGAGTGGTAGACGCCCGCCTGATCGTCCTCGCCGTGGTACTCGATGTTGAGCGCCGTCAGGCCGAGGTGCTGCAGGAAGGGAGTGTAGTCCGAGCCCGAGCCGAGCGCGCGCAGCGGCAGATCGCCGCCCGCCTCGGCGAGGCGTGTTTCGCGCCGCACCTCCTCCGCCTCCTCCTCCTCGCCGGGCGCGCGCGCGTAGCCCTGCGTGAGAATACGTGCGCGCAGCCGCGCCTGCGCGCTCACGCCGGTCTCCGGGTCCCTGACGCCGGAAGCGACTTCGTTGACCAGATGCTGCAGCGAGTGGCTGCCGCCGGCGGCCAGAAAGCCGCGCGTGTTGGTGTCGGAGTTGAGGTAGAGCACGGCGTCGCGGCTGAGCTCGGCCGCGTGCGTCTCGGCCCACTCGGTCGAGCCGAGGAGTCCGGGCTCCTCGCCGTCCCAGCTGGCGTAGACCAGCGTGCGCTTCGGCCGCCAGCCGCTCTTCACGAGGGCGCCGATCGCCTTGGCTTCCGCGAGCATCGCCACTTGTCCGGAGAGCGGGTCCCAGGCGCCGAACACCCAGCCGTCGCGGTGATTGCCGCGCACCACCCAGGCGTCCGGGCTCTCGCGGCCGGGAATCCGCGCGATGACGTCGTAGAGCGGCTTCAGACTCCAGTCCGAGTGGATCACGAGATGCACCCGGGCGGGCCCGGGCCCGAGGTGATAGGTGATGGGCAGCGCGCCGCGCCACTTCGGCGGCGCCACCGGCCCGCTAAGCGCCGCGAGCAGCGGCTGCGCGTCGGCGTAGGAGATCGGCATCACCGGGATCTTGAGAATCGTCTTGGCATCGGCGATGGCGAGTCGCTTGGCGTCCTTGGTCGCCCCCACGCCGGGGGTGAGCGGATCGCCGCTGTAGAGCGTCATGTCGAGCACCGAGCCGCGCTGCACGCCCGCCGGCGGACGCCAGCCGCCCTGCGGATACACGTCGCCCTGGGCGTAGCCATCCTCATGCGGGTCCGAATAAATGATGCAGGCGATCGCACCGTGCTCCTGCGCGAGCTTAGGCTTCAGTCCCCGCCAGCCTGAGCCGTAGCGCGTGATGACGATCTTTCCCCTGACGTCGATACCGCGGCGCGCGAGCTCCTCATAATCCTTCGCCATCCCGAAGTTGAGGTAGACGAGCTCGCCCGTGACGTCGCCGTCGGCGCCGTAGGCGTTGTAGGGCGGCATGATGCCGGCGACGCCCGAAGTCGCATCGCCCGCGACCGGTGGCTCGGTGAGGCCCGCGGTGAACTGCGTCGGCCCCACCAGCTCGAGGCTGTGCTCCTTGAGAGTCGGATAGAGCACCTCGAACACCTCGATCTGCGCCTGCCAACCCCATCGTTTGAAGAGGTCGCGGACGAACTCGGCGTTGGCCCGATCGTGAGGCGAGCCCACCTGGTTGGGGGCGGCGGCGAGATTCTTCAGCCACTCGCGCAGCTCCGCGGGATTGAGGTTGGCGTCGAAGCGCTGCTCGAGGGAGCGCTGCGCTGCGCCCTCCTGCGCCGTGAAGCCGAAGAGCGGGGCTGTGCCCTCACCCGCCGCCGACGCCGCGGCCAGCGGGATGAGGGTTGCGAGAAGTGCGCTCCACGGGCGTGCCGCGCGCGGCGCGCGAGCGCCCGTGGTTGTACTGTCGCTGACTTGCATGGTGGGCCTCGTCTGTGGCGAGGCACGCGATCATACCGGGCGTTCCCGCCCTGTATATAGAATAAGATCGTCAGCATGGCGAGCATCGTCTTCGAGCAGCGGCGCAACACCGTCATCTTCTGGTGCGGGTGTGCGCTGGTCACTGCGGGCGTGCTGGCGCATCTGCCGATGTTTCTCATGGGGCGCAGCACCGGCTACGTGCTCGCCGGCATGCCGATGGGGGTCGGCATGGTGCTCGGCATGGGGGCGATCGTCCTCGGGGTGGGCGCGGCCGCTTACGGCCTGCTGCCGGCCGCGCCGCGCGCGAGCTCGGTGACGCTCGATGTCACTGCGTCGCTCGAGAACGCGCGCCTCGGCGCCGCCCACTGGCGCGTCACCGCGCTGCTCGCCGTCGCGCTGATCATCGACATCATGAAGCCGGCGAGTCTCGGGTTCGTCACTCCCGGCATGAAGACCGAATACCACATCGGCGCGCAGGCGGTCGCCTGGCTGCCGTTCGCGGCGCTCGCGGGCACGGTGGTGGGCTCGGTGGTCTGGGGCGCGCTCGCCGATGTCTACGGGCGGCGTGCCTCGATCGTCCTGTCGTCGGTCATGTTCGTCGGCACGTCGATCTGCGGAGCGATGCCGGATTTCTGGTGGAACGTCGGCATGTGCTTCATGATGGGCGCGGCGGCCGGCGGCATGCTGCCGGTGGCTTATGCGCTGCTCGCCGAGATCATGCCGACCCGCCACCGCGGCTGGAGCCTGGTGCTGGTGGGCGGCGTCGGCGCCATCGGCGGCTTCTTCGCCGCGAGCTTCCTTTCGGCGGTGCTCCAGCCGATCTTCGGCTGGCGGATCATGTGGCTGCTCAATCTGCCGACCGGCCTGCTGCTCGTGGTGCTGAGCCCGCTGCTGCCCGAGTCGGCGCGCTTCCTGCAGGAGACCGGGCGCGGCGAGCTTGCGCGCCTCACGCTCGCGCGCTTTGGCGTAGTGCTGGCGCCCGCCGCCGCCACGCGCGCCGCAAGCGCGCCCCACGAGAGCCACACCCCGGTGCCGCCGCTCGCGCACGGATTCCTCGGCGTCACCACTGCGCTCACTCTCACCGCCCTTGCCTGGGGACTCGTGAACTTTGGTCTGCTGCTGTGGCTGCCGGGCGCGCTCGTGGCACAGGGGCGCAGCGTCGCCGCCTCGAGCGCGCTCATCGCCCGCTCGACGCTGCTCGCCGCCCCTACCATCGTGGTGTGTGCGTGGCTCTTCAGCTCCTGGAGCACCAAGTGGTCGCTCATCGCCGCGACCTGCGTCATGGTGCTCGGGCTCGTCGGCCTGACGCTCCCCGAGCTCGGATCGAGTGGGCCATCCGGGCCGGTGCTGCCGCTCGCGCTCGTCATCCTCGGCTCGAGCGGCGTGATCTCCATGCTGCTGCCCTACACGGCCGAGAACTACCCGCTCCTCATCCGCGGCCGCGCCACCGGCTGGGTGGCTGCGTGCAGCAAGTTCGGCGGCCTCGCCGCGCAGACTCTCAGCGTGCTCGGCGGTGTGCCGCCGCTCACCGTGGTGATCCTCTTCATCGCGGCCCCCGCGGTGCTCGCCGCGATCCTGATCGCGCTCTTTGGCCGCGAGTCGCGCGGCCGCAGTCTCGGCGAGCTCGATCTCCTGCATCGCGCGCGCAACTCAAGTTAACTGCGACGCGCTCTCTGCCAGTGCCCGGCTTCGGTTGTTGAGTGCCGCGCGGCGCGCTTCACTCCACGACCGACGACTGGATCCTGATCCCGGCGCGCAGCACGCCGGTCACCGGTGTCGCCTCGGCAACCTCGAGAAGCCGCGCCTTCTGTGCCGCCGTGAGCGGCTTGGTGAAGGAGAGGCGCCGCTCGATGTGATCACCCCCCTCGGCGTCGCGCGACCAGCGCACGCCGACGGTGATCTTGCCCAGCGTCCAGTCGTTCTGTGCCGCGTGCTTGCGCAGTGCTACCGCCGTGCAGGCGCCGAGGCTCGCGAGCAGCAGCTCGCGCGGCGCGAAGCCGGCATCGCTCCCCCCGGCGGCGACCGCCTCGTCGGCCGTCAGGTGGTGGTGGCCGGAGACGACCTGCTGTACGTGCTGGTGCTCATTGATTACCGTGACGTAGGCCATGCACTGCCCCTCCGTTGCGCGCACGCCGCCGGCCCTGCGGGCCGAACGGCCGCGCCGCACGACTGAGCATACTCCTCGCGATGCTCGCCACACTCATGCCGGTCACGTCCTCGAGCCGGTAGGGCGCGCCGCTCACGATCGCCTCGGCGGCGCGCAGGCCGCTGCGGATCGCCGGTCCGATCCCCTCGCCCAGATCGCGGCTCGCGAGCCCGGCCGCATCCCCGGTAATGAAGGCGTTGTCGCGGCGCACGACGTCGACGCGGCCGCGCAGGAAGTAGCTGTAGCCGGTCGGATCATAGTGCGCGCCGCGCGTCAGTCCGCCGCCGAGCTTCGCGGCGAACTGCGCCCAGTGCGCCTTGATGTCCTGACCCGCGCTCTTGATGCGCTCGGCAAAGCCGCCGATGCCGACGTTGAGCCAGCCGCTCTCCTTCGGCACGTACCACGAGTACCCCGGCAGCCCCTGCTCGCAGAACCACAGGTGGCAGTCGCCGTCCTGCCAGTCGTATTCGATCTCGTGCTCGAGCGTCACGATCTGCAGCTCGTGCGCACGCGGGTTGAGGTCCTTGAAGAGGTTACGGTACACCGGGCAGCGCGTGCCACCGGCGCCGATGAGATAGCGGCAGCGGTAAGCGCCGTCGATAACGTAGCCGGCGCCGTCCGCGACGATCTCGCGGACGTTGTGCTGCTCGACCGGTGCGCCCGCGCGCTCGAGCAGCCACGCGTCGAACTCGAAGCGGCGGATCGAATGCTGGACGCACGGCAGCGGCAGGCTGAGGCGCCCGTAGTGCACCCGCAGGCGCGGGAAGGTGAGCAGCCGATGCGGATAGTCGTCGAGATCCATCCCGAGTTCACGCACCACTTCGGGGGTGATCCAGCCCGCGCAGAGCTTCAGGCGCGGAAAGCGCTCGCGATCGAGCACCAGCACGTCGGCGCCCGCGCGCTGCAGGCGCCACGCCGCGCTCGAGCCCGCGGGCCCGCCGCCGACGATGATGACCTCGCAGGAGCGCATGGGGTCAGGTGTACAGGTGCGCGCGCGTCCAGGGGACGTCGTTGTTTTCGGCGGTCGCAAACACCACCTGGAAGAGCTGCAGCGTGCCGGTGGAGAAGCCCGCGACCGAGCCCGCGAGGTACAGCCGCCACATGCGCACGAATTTCTCGTCGAACATCGCCCGCACGCGCTCGCGCGCCGCTTCGTAGAGGGCGAGCCATTGGCGCAGCGTCTGCGCGTAGTGCAGGCGCAGGTTCTCGACGTCGAGCACCGACAGCTCCGAGGGCTCGAAGATCTGCGACATCTCACTCAGCGCCGGCGGATAGGCGCCCGGGAAGATGCGCTTCTCGATCCACGGCTGCATGCGCGCCGGATGGTTGCGGCCGATCGAATGAATGAGGCCGCGCCCGTTGCTCCCGAGGCAGCGCCGGGCGATGCGCCCGAGCGTCGGGTAGTTCTTGAGGCCGACGTGCTCGAGCATGCCGACCGAGACGAACGCGTCGTAGTGGCCTGAGATGTTGCGGTAGTCGTCCTCGACGTACTCGACCTGGCTCGCGAGGCCTTCGCGCGCGGCGCGCGCGCGCGCGTACGCCACCTGCGCGTGCGAGATGTTGAAAGCGCGCACGCGCACGCCGTAGTGGCGCGCCATGTGCAGCGCCAGCGTCCCCCAGCCGCAGCCCGCCTCGACCACGCTCTCGCCGCTCTTCAGTCGCAACTTGCGGCATACGTGGTGCATCTTGGCGGTCTGGGCCTCATCGAGCGTGGCCGTGGGTGTCGGGTAGTAGGCGCAGGTGTAGGCCATCGTGCTGCCGAGCCACAGACCGTAGAAGTCGTTGCCGATGTCGTAGTGGTGATGGATGTTGTCGCGTGAGCCGGCAAGCGAGTTGACGTGCGGCCAGTGTGCCAGGTCCGCGGCGCGCCGCAGCCACGAGGGCTTGTCGGCCGCGGCACTCGCCCGGTACACGGCCTCGAGGAGCTCCACCAGGTCGCCATCGATGATGACGTTGCCGTCGCTGTAGGCATCGCCGAAGCGCACCCACGGGTCCGCCAGGATCGAGACGAGAGTGGCGCGGCTTGCGAAGGTCACGTGCGCCACGGGCGCTGCGGTTGCGCGCACGCGCGCACCGCCGCGGACCGCGAACTCCACCGGCGGATCGCCGAGGAACGAGGAGATGCGCTTGAGCAGCCAGCGGTCGGTCCTGCGCTCCTCGGCCGCCTCTGCGGCCTCGGTAGCCCCCGGTCCAATGGCGTGCGGGATCTCGGTGTCCTTGCGGCCGGAAGTCAGGCTCGGGTCGGTGGCGCTCACGGACTTTCTACTCCTTGTTCTGGGCCGTTAAATTTAGCATGCCCTTTGCGGTCCCGGAGCGGGGGCAGGGAATCTACGTCGCGTCAGTGCCTTACGAGGGTATCGTTAAGAAGATTCGCAAGGCGTCCGCCGCCGAGGAGCAGCCGCTCGCGCACGATCCCCTCGGCCTCGACTTGATAGTCGTGGTCGAGCAACACGATGCCCGCCGGGACGCTGTCGCAGGCGAAGCCCGGATACCGATAGGCGACGTTCTTCGCCAGATGACTGGACTCGCTCGCCCAGCTCTCAGGTGTGCCCTGCCCCGCTTCGACCGTAAGACTCCCTGCCTCGCGCGCGAGTGCGTCGATGTTGCGGGGCGGCTGCTGCCGGCTGCGCGTATCGAGTGCGAGCGCCACCAGCTCCGAGTCCCAGGCGCGGTGCAGGCTCTCCCGGCCGCGCGTCCTGACGCCCTCGAGCGTCACCCGTACTCGATTGCCGCCCTGGTCGCCGTTGTCGGCGGCGTGCAGCGGCTGATGAAGGTCGGCGACCAGGTGCACGATCCACTTGAGCGCCTCGTTGCGAGCGCGCAGGTCCGCGTGGCTGTCGGCGAGCACCGCGGTCAGGCGTTCGAGCTGCGCGGAGTTGCATTGGCCGCCGGGGCAATAACTCTCGCGGGGAGCGCTGCCGCACAGCGGCACGTCGTCGTAATGCCAGCGTGGCTCGTCGGCGGGAGTACCGCGGATCTCGTCCGCCCAGACCGCGACCGACTCGAGGGTGGTACGCCCGGAAGGGTTGCCGAACTTGTCGAGGTCGGCGGCCAGCAGCTCCGCAACCTGCGCGTGCGCCGCGGGAGTAAGCAGCCGGTCGGCGATCGCGCCGACCGTGCGGTGTCCCTGCGGCCCCCAGGCACTCGCGCAGGGAATGCAGGCCCAGGCAAGAACGATACCGCCGATCAGCGACCGAAGGCTGCGCATCGCCCATAATACGGGTTGGCCATCAGGAAGAACCATGACCCCTGCTGCTACTTCGCTCCTCCGACGCGCCTTGCTCCCGTACCTCATCACGCCCGCACTGGCGGCTTCCGCCGCGGGAACCCCTCTCCCCGGGACGACCGCGCCAGCGGCAACGGTGGCGCACCTTCACAGCATCGATCTCACGGGTATCGACCACAGCGTCCGGCCCGGGGATGACTTCTTCCTCTACGCCAACGGCGCCTGGCTGCAGAGCACTGAGATTCCCGCCGACCGCAGCAGCTACGGCCCCGGCGCGGTGCTGGCCGAGCTCAACACCCAGCGCACCGCCGAGCTCATCAGGAGCGCCGCCGCGCACGCGCCCGTGGGCTCCGACGGCCGCAGGATCGGCGACTATTACGCGAGCTTCCTGGACGAGACACGCATCGAGAAGCTCGGGCTCACGCCGCTGCGCACGGCGCTCGCGCACATCGCTTCGATCGCGGACCGCTCCCAGCTCGCCGCGGCGCTCGGCGCCACACTGCGCGCCGACGTGGACGTACTCAACAACACCAACCTCTACACCCCGAACCTCTTCGGTCTGTGGGTCGCGCAGGATCTGGATGAGCCGCAGTCCTACTCGCCGTTCCTGCTGCAGGGCGGACTCGGTCTGCCGGACCGCGACTACTACCTCAACCCGTCGGCGCCGATGGCCGCCATCCGGCAAAAATACCAGGCGCACATTGCCAAAGTGCTCGACCTCGCCGGCGTTGCCGACGCGCGCGCCAAAGCCGAACGGATCTTCGCCCTCGAGGGGCGCATCGCTGAAGCGCACGTCAGCCGCGCGGACTCCGAGGACGTAAGGAAAGGTAACAATCACTGGTCGCGCAAGGACTTCGACGGCCGCGCCCCGGGGCTCGACTGGCAGGCCTTCTTCGCCGCCGCGGGTCTCGCGCAGCAACCGCGCTTCGTCGTCTGGCAGCCGGGCGCAGTCGGCGGAATCTCCGCACTGGTCGCCGGCGAGCGGCTCGAGACCTGGAAGGATTATCTGCGCTTCCACGTCCTCGAGCGGGCCTCCCCCTACCTGCCGAAGGCGTTCGCCGAGGAGAGTTTCGAGTTCAATCAGCACGTGCTGCTCGGGACGCCGCAGCAGCGCGAGCGCTGGAAGCGCGCGGTCGATGACACCAACCAGGCCCTCGGCGACGCCGTCGGCAAGATGTACGTCGAACGCTATTTCCCCGCCGCGGAGAAGGCGCGCGCCGCGGCGATGGTGCGCAATCTTCTCACCGCCTTCGCCGCGCGCATCGACCGGATCGAATGGATGGCGCCCGAGACGCGGCGCCAGGCGAAGGCCAAGCTCGCTGCACTCAAGATTGGGCTCGGGTATCCCGACAAGTGGCGCGACTATTCCGGGCTCGAGGTGGTCCGCGGTGACGCCCTGGGCAACGCCGAGCGCGCCGAGCAGTTCGACTACCGCCTCAACCTCGCCAAGCTCGGAACACCGGTCGATCGCTCCGAGTGGTGCATGACACCGCAAACGGTCAACGCGGTGAACCTGCCGGCGATGAACGCGCTGAACTTTCCGGCGGCGATCCTGCAGCCCCCTTACTTCGACCCGCGGCGCGATCCGGTGCTCGACTATGGTGCGATCGGGGCGGTGATCGGTCACGAGATCAGCCACAGCTTCGACGATCAGGGAGCGCTGTTCGACGCCGCCGGGCGGCTGCGCAACTGGTGGACCACGGATGACTTCGCGCACTTCGAGGCGGCGGGCAAGCGCCTCGCCGGGGAGTTCGACCGCTACCGGCCGTTTCCGGACGTTGCGGTAAATGGGCGGCAGACACTGAGTGAGAACATCGCCGACGTCGCTGGACTCGCCGACTCGCTGGACGCGTGGCGCCTGACGCTCGGCGGCAAGCCGGCGGCGGGCGCCGCGGGCTTCAGCTCCGAGCAGCTGTTTTTCCTGAGCTTCGCACAGTCATGGCGCCAGAAGATCCGTGAGGCCGCGCTGCGCCGGCGCCTGGTCACCGACGGCCATGCCCCGGACGAATATCGCGCCGACACAGTGCGCAACCTCGACGCGTGGTACGACGCCTTCAGCGTAAAGCCGGGTGAGAAGCTCTATCTCGCGCCGGCGGACCGGGTGCAGGTATGGTAACGACACGGGAGCGGACTTAAAGATGAAGATCGAGCTCACGCCCCTCGAGGCGCGCGTCATCGGCTGTCTGATCGAGAAGCAGATCACGACGCCCGACCAGTATCCGCTCTCGCTCAATGCCCTGGTCCTCGCCTGCAATCAGAAGAGCAATCGCGATCCGCTCTTGAGTCTCGACGAGGCGACGGTGCAGAACACCCTCGATCAGCTCGCCCGGCGGCATATGGTGATAGAGAAGTCGGGCTTCGGCAGCCGGGTGCTGAAATACCAGCATCGCTTCTGCAACACCGAGTTCGGCACCTTCAAGCTCACTCCACACGAGCTCGCGATCGTGTGCGAGCTGCTGCTGCGGGGGCCGCAGACACCAGGGGAATTGCGCGCGCGCGCGAGCCGCATGACGCCCTTCGCCGACGTCACCGAGATCGAAGGCACCCTCGAGGGCCTGCGCACGCGCGCGGACGGGCCGTTCGTCGTGCAGCTGCCGCGCGAGCCCGGCCGCCGCGATTCGCGCTACGCGCACCTCTTCAGCGGCCCGGTGGCCATACCGCCGCCGACGGCGGAGCCGTCGGACCGCGCCCCGGCGGCAGCGGTGGAAACCGGCGCGCGGCTCGAGCGGCTGGAGGAGCAGCTGCGGGAGCTGCGTGCGGAGCTCGAAGAGCTGAAGAAGCGCGTTCCGCAGCCATAAGACTCGCCGCCTTCGGCGGCGGGCACGCGTGCCTCGGTAGAAGACTCACGGCCGCAGCGCCGCGAAATACACCAGCGTGCTGTAGGGCATGGTGATGTGTCCGTCGCGCCCGTGACGGGCAAACACTTCGCGCAATATCCCGATCATCGGCTCGTAGTCGGGAGAGCCGGGCTCGGGCGCGTAAGAAGAGGACATCAGTCGCCCCCTGAGTCCCTCGAAATCGAGGACCTGCTGGTTGGCGAAAGTGCCGACCTCCATAGCCGCGCCCAGAAATTCGCACATCGTGCCGGGGTTGGCGCGGCTTGCGGTGATGCGCGTGTACTCGGGAGCGTAACGTTTGAGGAGCGCCTCATAGTCGGCCAGGAACGGCGTCGCCTCAGGGGGCCGCTCGTTCCACAGCAACGCGCCCCACGCTCCAGGCCGCAGTACCCGCAGCGCCTCGAGCCGCGCACGCCGCGGGTCGAACCAGTGAAAGGCCTGCCCCGCGACCAGCAGATCGACGCTCCCGGGTGCGAGCGTGGTGGCCTCGGCACTGCCCGCGACGCTGTGAAAGCGCGGGTGGTGACTGAGCTGCGCTTCGGCCGCGGCGCGCATGCGCTCGTTCGGCTCGACCGCGAAGACTTCCGCACCGCACTCGAGAAGCTGCTCCGTCAGGATGCCGGTGCCGGACCCGAGATCGGCGACCGCCGCGCCGGGAGCTAGCCCGCAGCGTTGCCGCAGGAGATCGAGGGCCGGCTGCGGATAGCTCGGGCGGTAGCGCGCGTAGTCGTCAACACGGGAGCTGAAGCGCTCGCTCGGTCGCATCATCCTGTCTCTCCGGCACACGCGCACGCTGTACTGGCGGCCTCGCAACACAGTCTGCGGTCGGACGGCGCCGCGCGCCTCTCCATAAAGATATGGGGACACGGTAACCTAATCGCGTGACAATATCGTCACGGCTTAGTTCGGAGCACAGGCGATGTCCGGCCCTTATAAGCGCCTCGAAACCAAGCTGGTGCACGCCGGCGAGCCGCGTCCGCGCATCGACGGCGCCGTGGAGACGCCGATCTTCCAGTCGGCTACCTTCGAGTACCGCGGCGAGCGCCGTTACGACGACGTGCGCTACCTGCGTCTCAACAACACGCCGAACCAACTCGCCCTGCACGCCAAGCTGGCCGACCTCGAGGGGTCCGAGGCCGCGCTGGTCACGGCGAGCGGCATGGCCGCGATCAGCACGACGTTGCTTACCGTGCTTTCGGCCGGAGATCACCTGCTGGCACAGAACTGCCTGTACGGCGGCACGCACGACTTCGTGACCCGCGAGTTCGCGGGCCTCGGCCTGTCGGTGGGTTTCATCGACGCCGACCGCAGCGACGGCTGGCGTGGCCAGCTGAAAGCCAACACGCGCGCCGTGTACGTCGAGGCGATGACCAACCCGCTGCTCGAGGTGGCGGACCTTAAGGCCGTGGCCGAGTTCGCCCGCGCGCACGGCCTGCTATCCATCATCGACAACACCTTCGCCAGCCCGGTCAACTTCCGCCCCATCGAGGCGGGCTTCGACCTGGTGATCCACAGCGCCACGAAGTATCTCAACGGGCACTCCGACATCGTCGCGGGTGCAGTAGCGGGCAGTGCCACGCTGATCGAGCGCATCCGCCACAAGGCCAACCACCTGGGCGGCTCACTCGATCCGCACGCAGCATTCCTGCTTAACCGCGGGCTGAAGACGCTGGCACTGCGCGTGCGTTACCAGAACGACAGCGCGCTCCGGATCGCGCAGTTCCTCGAGGCGCACCCGGCCATCGCCCGCGTGCACTACGCCGGCCTCGAGAGTCACCCGCGGCACGCGCGGGCGCGGAGTCTGTTCGCAGGCTTCGGCGGCGTGTTGAGCTTCGAGCTCAAAGGGTCGGCCGCGCAGGCGGATGAGCTCGCGGGCCGGGTACGGATCCCGGCGATCGCGCCGAGCCTCGGCGGAGTGCATACGCTGCTGACGCGTCCGGCCACCACCTCGCACGCCGGCCTGTCGCGCGAGGATCGTGAGCGCCTCGGGATCAGCGACGGACTGCTGCGCCTGTCGGTCGGCGTCGAGGCGACCGAGGACCTGCTCGAAGACTTCGCGCAGGCGCTCGGTTGAGAGATCGGGCCGCAAGTTCCGGGTGGCGATGCCGCCCGTCCTGCCCCACGATGCACGAGTCCTCCATCACCCTATACGCGATCCATGTCTACTGATCTCACTACTGCGCCTGCCGCCACTCCCGCGGGGCACGCCGCTGCGGGCTGGCGCACATCGGTCGAGCTCACGCTCCTCGGCGCGATCTGGGGCGGCTCCTTTCTCTTCATGAGAGTGGCCGCCGCGGACTTCGGCCCGCTGCCGCTGGTCGAGGCGCGCCTCGCGCTCGGCGGGCTCGTCCTGACACCGTTCCTGTGGCGGGCGCGGGCGCAGTTCACCCTCGGGTTGTGGCTGCGCATTGCGGCGATCGCGGCGATCAACTCCGTCGTTCCGTTCGCGCTCTTTGCCTGGGGCGCGGAGCGCGCTCCGGCCGGAATCGGCGCCATCACAAACGCGATGACGGTGATGTTCACCTTTCTGGTCGCATTCTTCTTCTTCGGCGAGCGTATCGGTGCGCGGCGCCTCATCGGCCTCACGGCCGGATTCTTCGGCGTCGCGATCCTCGCGAGCGGCAAGACCGCGGGCGATGGCGTGTGGCAGGCGGCGCTCGCGGGCACGGCGGCCTCCGTGTGCTACGGCTTCGGTATCAACCTCGTCCGCCGGTACCTCACTGGCTACCCCTCCGCCGCGGTGGCGGCCGCCAATCTCATCGCCGGCGCATTGTTGCTGGCCCCGCTGGCAGCCTACAGCTGGCCGTCCCGATCGATCCCGGCGACCTCCTGGGCGAGCGCGGTGCTGCTCGGTGTGCTCTGTACCGGAGCGGCGTTCGTGCTCTATTACCGGCTCATCACGCGCATCGGGGCGCCGCGCGCCTCGACGGTCACCTATCTCATTCCGCTGTTCGGCGTCATCTGGGCATGGCTCATCCTCGGCGAGCCGCTCACGGTGACCATGGCGCTCGCGGGCGCATTGATCCTCTCGGGTGTCGCGCTCAGCCAGCAGCGTGCTGCAAAGAAGTGAATTGCGGTTCGACCCCCGACGCCGGCTGGACCTGCCGGGGCTGCTCAATGCGCGTGACCTGGGCGGCTGTCCGACGCTCGATGGCGGGCGGACGCGCTGGCGCTCGCTGGTGCGGGCCGACGATCTCGCGCAGCTCGACGCCGCGGGCCTGCGCGCTCTGGCCGCTTACGGCATAGAGACGGTCATCGACCTGCGCTGGCCGACGGAAGCCGAGCGGCACCCGAGCCCGATCCCCGCCGCCCTGCCCCACATCCGCTACCGTCAGCTCTCGCTCCTCACGCCTACCGAGAATGAGTGGCGCGAGCGCAGCGCGGATGCCACCAAGGAGCTGTGGAACTGTGTGGTGCTCGAGCGGGTGCGCCTCGAGCTGCGCGAGGTACTCGCGGCGATCGCCGCCGCCGCGCCCGGGCCGCTGCTGTTCCACTGCCTCGCCGGCAAGGACCGCACCGGCCTGGTCGCGGCGCTGCTGCTCGCGCTCGCGGACGTCGTTCCCGAGGCCATCGCGCACGACTACGCCCTGAGCGGCGCCAACCTGCGTGACGGCTATCTCGAGCGCTACGCGCACCGCGATCCGGGTGAGATACTCGCGGCCTTACGCTGTCCCGAAGAAGGTGCGTACAACATGTTGAAATTCCTCGCCCATGCGGGCGGCGTGCGCGCCTACCTCAGGGAAATAGGCCTCAGCAGCGGCGAGGTCGCCGCACTCCATGCGCGGCTGTGCGAGTAACAGTTCACTCCTGTCAGTGGCGGACTGTGATCCGCGAAGCACGGCGCGGCGGACAATCCGTGCAACCATTCACGGCGGGTTCAGCGACGCCGTCCGATACTCATCATCGCACCGGTTGCGCGTGCTCCCGAGCCGCCCCACATTTCAGGCGGGCACCATTTGAAGCAGGCGCGGATTTGAGCACGCGGCACACCGGTGCCTCCCTTTTCCCCCGCCTCATCCCTCCGTTATCCTCGCGCATCGTCCGCGCGTAGGAGGCTCACGTGGAGATCACCGGAGGGTGCCTGTGCAGGGCGGTACGCTACACGATCCGCGCCGCTCCCATCGTCACGCGCACCTGCTGGTGCCGCGTGTGCCAGTACATCGGCGCCGGCAGCGCCACCGTAAACACCTGCTTTCCGAGCGACGCGACCGAGGTCACGGGTGAGCTGCGCGATTACCGCATGATTGCCGACAGTGGCAACGCCGCACACCGGCGCTTCTGCCCGACGTGCGGCACGCATCTGTTCAGCGCCTCCGAGACGCGCCCTCACCTGGTGTTCGTGCGTGCCGGTACGCTCGACGACCCGGAGATGGTCCGCCCGGCACTCACGATCTGGACGGCGAGCGCCCCGAGCTGGGCGTGCATCGACGAGCGACTCCCCAGGGTTGAGCGGCAACCGCCGCCGGTGAGCTAATGGAGTCCGAGCGCCTGACGCAGTTGCGGCGCAGTCATGAGGCGCGTGTATACCGGCGTGCCGACGTCGAACTCACGCGCGCGCGCTAGTCCGCCGACCACCACGGGCGCAAACCCGGCGTCCCGCACCAGCCGCTCCGCCACGGCGAGCGCCTGAGCGTCATCGCCCGCGAGGGGGATGGCGATCGGCTCTCCGGGGCGATGCGCTTCGCCCGAGAGGTCGCCGGAATTGATGGCGTTGAAGGCGCGCACCAGGCGCACTCCGGGCAGAAACTTGGGATCGGCGACGCCGGTGCTGACCCGGCGCGCTTCGACGGCCATCTCGCCGTCACGCGACGGATAGGGATTGCAGGTGTCGAGTACGATCTTGCCGGCGAGCTCCGCCTTGAGGTCGCGGCCGACCTGCGGCAGGGCGCCGTACGGCACCGACACGACCACGACCTCGCCGAACTGCGCCGCCTCGCGCGGCGTGCCGACGCGCGCCCGGGGTCCGAGCGAGGCGGCCAACCCCTTGAGCTGGTCGGGGTGGCGCGAGGACATGAGCACCTCGTGACCCGCAGCCACCCAGAGCCGCGCGAGCCTGCCACCGATTTCCCCGGTGCCGATGATGCCGATCCTCAAGGGCGCGGCGGCAGGAGTCGCGGCCGGCGGCGCAGCGCCCACGGCCGTCGCACTGGCCGCGGCCAGGACGGCGCACAGCACGGCGGGCGCCGCCAGGCGTGCGCGCCACGCCGCGGTGCGCGTCATTTGGGTGAGAACTCCACGTAGGTCTGCCAGCGCGGCAGACCTGGATTGTCGGTGTCGATCACCAGAGTGCCGTGGGCGCGCTGCTCGTTCGACATGAGTTGCAGCTGTGCGTTCTCGCCGCAGGCGGCCTGCAGCGGCAGGGACGTCTTCACCGAGATGGCGCGCGCGGCCGCGACGTCCTCGGCAGAGCTGCCCGAGGGCTCGATGCGGGCGGCGGTGATCTGTGTCACGGGCACGGTGGCGAAGCGGTAGTTGACCGTACCCGGCCATTCACCCCTGCCGCCCTTGCCCTTGGGAGCCTTCTCGCCGGGCTTGGCGGCGGTGTCGAACCCTTCCTGCTTGGAGAGCGGCGGCTCTGTCAGCTTTATCTGACGCGGCTGGGGCGGCACCAGAATGTTGCGCGTGGCAAGCCCCTGCAGTCGCCACACGGCCAGGAGTTGCAGCGGAAAGCTGCTCTGGCAGCGCACCGAGTACAGTCCGTGCCAGCCCGAGCCGTCGGAATTGAGGCTGAGCGGCACTTTCTGGTTGTCGCCGATCGCAAACAACACCAGTGAGCCCGGCGACACCAGCGCGCCCTCCGAGGCGCTCGCGGTGATCTCGTACAGGCCGATGTCATTGTTGGCCTGGAACTGAGCCGGAGTCGTGTCGTTCACCTGCACGTTGCAGGCGCTCAGGCACAGCGCCACCGGTATCCACGAGAGCCGGATGACTTTGTACATACTGCCTCGTCCAATCGGCTGGAAAGGTGCGCCGGGCACGCGGCGAGCGCGGCCCGGAGCCGGACAACCTTGGCTTGGATCCGCGCCCTACTTCTTTCTCCGGGCGCCGGAGCGTTTCGCCGCCCTGAAGGAGATTCCGCAGCGCATGGCCTTCTGTTGAACCGCCGCGGCGGTGCGCCCGAGCTTCTTCGCGACCTGACTGGTGGGAGTTCCCGCCTTCGCGAGTGCCTTGAGGGTCTTGAGCTCACGAGCGCTCCAGGAAGCGCCGTCGTTCGGTGGACGTCTTGCCATCTCGGTACTCCGCTAATTACCCAACTCAGGGGCCGGAACTCGGGATCATACACCGATTACGCGCCGAAGCGCGCGCCCAACAACGATCCGTAACATGTTGGAAAGGCCCCGGGGGCGGCGCATGCCACCGGGTGTTGCCATGCAGCTGCGTGGCGAGACTAACTCTCAACTCGCCCGCCGCAGTGCGACGCGCTCATCAACGCGTCAGGCGCTGATAGTCCTCGGGAGTCATGGCCGCTATCCGCTCGATGAACGCCACCAGCTCCCAGATGGCCGGGTCCGCGAGGGTCGTGCCCCAGGCCGGCATCGCGCTCATCTTGATCCCGTGTTTGATGACCCAGAAGGCCCGCTGCGGGTCGGGCGGCTGCTGCTGCGCGAGGTTCGGCGGGTGCGGATAGAGGCCGCGGCGCAGCGGCGAGTGGCTGACACCGGGCGCCAGGTGACAGACCGAGCACTCGAGCGCATAGCGGCGCGCTCCCGCCTCGATGCCCGCTGCCACGCTCAAGTCCGGCACCGCGACGGCGCGCGCGCGCACTTCGATCGAGCGATCACGCAGCTGCGCGATGAGAGCGGTCACGAGCGCAGTGTGATGGTCGTCGGCCCCGATGTTGTACAGACCCGAGACGATGAAGAGGCCCGCCCCGATCGCGAGGGCGGCGAGCGCCGCCGCCAGCGGGGGCGCAAGCCGCAGTGCCACCTGCCACGCGCGCACCACGGGCAGCTACTGGACCACGATCGTGCCCACCATGCGCGGATGAATCGAGCACGCATAGTGATAGGTGCCGGGCTTGTCGAAGCGGAAGCTGAAGCTCTCGTTGGTATCGAGCGCGCCCGAGCGGAACAGACCCGTGTCGCTCACGACCGTGTGGGGCTCGTCGTCGCTGTTCTTCCAGGTCACGCTCGCTCCGGCCTTGATCGCGATCGTGCCGGGGGCGAACATGAAATCCTTGGCGATCACGATGGGGGGCGCCGCATCGGCCCGGGTAGCCGCGGGGGGAGAGGTTGCCCCCGCTGCGGCCAGGGGTTGCGCCGACACGGCGCCCGAGCTCGCGGCCCCGAGCAGAGCCAGGCCGATGGCCGTTAACAGGTGAGAGCGGCGCATGTCAGGCGAGGCTGGCATCGGCGAGCGCCAGTGAGCGTGTGTGTTTGACCACGGAGGCACTGGTGATGCCCAGCATCCCGGGAAGCTGATCCGCGGCAACCTTGAGGGGACCCGGGCCCGTTCCCACGCCCGCCGCGGGCTGCGGATAGGCGGTGGAGCGCGCGGTGTGGAAGGTCACGTTGCCCTCGACCTTCTGCACGATCTGGTGGATGTGGCCGTTCAGAACGGTCACCGAGCCGAAGCGGCGCAGTTGATCCATGAGCTGCGGCGCATCGCCCGTTCCCCAGCCCCAGGGTTCGTAGATGGTCCACAACGGCATGTGGGCGAAGACGACGATCGGCGTGCTCGCCGAGCGGCCCTTGAGGTCATCCGCCACCCACGCGAGCTGCGCGGGGCCGAGCGTGCCGAGCCCGCCCGGCTTGAACTCGAGCACGTTGACGAGTCCGACGAAATGCACGCCGGCGTGATCGAAGCTGTAGTAGCCGCGATTGTCGGAGGCCTTGCCGAAGCGGCTCAAGTACTCGCTGACCGTGGCGTCGCTGGTGTCGTGCTCGCCGGGCACGGTGTGCATCTCAGTGGCTCGCAGCCGCGAGAGGAGCTGTGCGGCAAGATCGAATTCCGCGGGCTTCGACAGATGGGTGATGTCGCCGGTGTGAATGATCATCTCCGGCTGCTGCGGCAGGCTGTTGACCAGATCGATGCTGCGAGACAGGGTCGCAACCACGTCCGGATTCGCCTCCTTGTTGAAACCGATGTGAGTGTCGCTGATCTGCACGAACAGCGGCTTGCCGAGGCGTGCCGCGCCCCGGGGATCCGCGGCGGCGGCGGCGAGCGAAGTCGGCGTCAGGACACCGCCCGCGAGCGCGAACAGCGTGCCGGCGGCACCGAAGCCCAGGCACTTGAGCGCGCTGCGGCGCCCTACGACGGGAATCTCGTCCGGCATCTTGGTCTCCTCAGGGCACGTTGGTGTGCAGGAGACTCATGACGGACGCGGTTTATTCCCAAGAGCGCCCTCGGTCGTCAGCGTGCATCACGCGCAGCCAGTTCCTGGAGGAGCTGCCTGAGCCCCGCCATCTCCTCCCAGCCGGCGTCCGACACGGCGCAATAGCCGAGATCGTCGGCCTCCCAGCACGCGACGTGATAGCCGTGACGGCTGACCTCTGCGGGAAGCGCGCGCCCTCCGGGAGCGAAGGTGAATACGTTGATGACGTGCGCGCCGTGCTCGTACACCACCACCGCGACGCGCTGCCGCGCGAGATAGTCGGCGCGCCCGCCGACCAGGCGATAGCCCTGGGAGCTGAAGTCCGCGACCACCGGGGAAACGTCCGCGTGCCCGGCGAACCAGGGCTTCACCGTGTGCCGGTCGGTCGAGATCACGTCCGTGAGGTGATTCGGCATGAGCGAGCGGACGTGGGCGGCGACCAGCTCATCGGGAAGCGATGCGCGCAGCAGGGGGGCGAGCAGCACCACCGCGACGCTCGCCGCGAGCGCCGCTCCCGCTCCGGTGAGCGTGCCGAGCCAGAATGGCCGGGCGCGCCATGCCGGGCGTGCCGCCGGAGCGGCGGCAGCTTCCATGTCGAGCATGCGCGCGATGCGCGCGCGCAGCTCGGGTCCCGCCCGGCCGTAGTCGAGATCGCGGCGAATCCGCGCGCGCGTACCCGTCAGATGCTTGAGAAGCGCGCGGCACTCGGGACAATGCTCGGCGTGACGCTCGACGAAGGCCGCAGACACCGCGTCGAGCTCGCCGTCGAAGGCAGCCTGGACCCGCAGGCTCTCAGCGCACTGCACGCGGCTCTCCTTCGCTCTCGAGCCAGGTCACCTTGAGCGCGGCGCGCGCCCGCGCCAGGCGCGACATCACCGTGCCGATCGGCACCCGTACGACGCTTGCAATCTCGCGATAGCTCATGTCCTCCATCTCGCGCAGCAGCAGCACCTCACGTTGATCCTCGGGCAACGCGGCGATGAGCCGCGCCAGCGTGCGCCGCTCATCGCGCTCGATGGAGGCACTCTCAGGGTCGGGCAGCGGGTCCGCGGCGCCGACCGCGGGCTGCATCTCGTGCTCCTCGGTGAGCGGCTCGCAGGCGCGCCGCCGCCGCTCGCCGAGCGCGCTCAGGTGGCAGTTCCGTACGATCGAGAGCAGCCAGGCGCGCGCGTCCGGGCCGCGCAAGGTGTCGAAGGCGCGGAATGCGCGCATGAACGCCTCCTGCACGATGTCATCGGCATCGCCCGGGGACCGGGTGAGCCAGCACGCCAGCCGATGGGCGGCGTCGAGGTGTGGCAGCACCAGCGCCTCGAAGCGACTGCGTTTGTCGTCCATCTATGGAGCCGAAGCTGCCTCGCTCGGGGACCGCCCGGTGCGGTTCGTACAGGAGACTTCGCGTGGCGCGATTTTATTCCCGCCTTCCGGCCCGAAGTGAGGCTGCATCGACAGTATTGGAAAGCAGCATGGCGATGGTCATGGGACCCAAGCCCCCCGGCACCGGCGTGATCCACCCGGCGCGCTCCGCGGCGCGCTCGAACTCGACATCGCCCAGCAGCCTGCCGGAGGCCGTGCGGTTGATGCCGACGTCGAACACCGCCGCGCCCGGGCGCACCCACTCCCCGGGGATGAACCCGGCCTTGCCGACCGCCGCGACCAGCACCTCGGCGCGCTCCACCTCGGCGCGCAGGTCGCGCGTCCCGGTATGGCATACGGTCACGGTGGAGCGTGCCAGCAGCAGCTCGAGCGCCATCGGCCGCCCGACGATGTTGGAGGCGCCGACGACCGTGGCGCGCAGCCCGGTGAGCGCAATGCCGTACGCTTCCGCGAGTTTGATCACCCCGAACGGCGTGCACGGCCGCAGCCGCGGGCGCTTCTGCGCCAGCAACCCGGTGTTGACCGGGTGGAAACCGTCGACGTCCTTGGCCGGATCGACCGCGTCCATGACACGGTCGGCATTGACGCCCTTCGGCAGCGGCAGCTGGATGAGAATGCCGTCGACGCGCTCGTCGTGGTTGAGCGCGTGCACCAGCGCGAGAATCTGCGACTCGGGGGTCGAGGCCGGCAGATCGTGCGCAAAGGACTCGATGCCGGCCTCGACCGAGGACTTGCGCTTGTTGCGCACGTAGACGCTCGAGGCCGGATCCTCGCCCACCTGCACCACCGCGAGCCCGGGCGGGCGCCCGTGCTGCACCGCGAATTCGGCTGCACGCTGCGCGACACTGGCACGCAGCCGTGCAGCCACCGCCTTGCCGTCGAGCAGGATGGCGCCGCCCGGGGCGCGTGGCAGGGCTGCCCCGGGGGCAGCCGCGGCGGCGCCGCCATTCACCGTGGGAGCGCCCATCAGTAGCGGTAGTGATCGGGCTTGTAGGGCCCGGCCCGGTCCACGCCGATATAGCGCGCCTGGGCGTCGGTGAGCTGCGACAGCTCGACGCTGAGCTTCTGTAGCTGCAGTCGCGCCACCTTCTCGTCGAGGAGCTTGGGCAGCACGTACACACCCACCGGGTATTTCTGCGTGTTGGTGAAGAGCTCTACCTGCGCGATCACCTGATTGGCGAAGCTCGAGCTCATGACGTAGCTCGGATGTCCGGTGCCGCAGCCGAGGTTCACCAGCCTCCCCTCGGCGAGCAGGATGAGGCGCCGGCCGTCGGGCAGGATCACGTGGTCGACCTGCGGCTTGATGTTCTCCCACGGATACTGCTTGAGACTCGCCACGTCGATCTCGCTGTCGAAGTGGCCGATGTTGCACACGATCGAGTTGTGCTTCATGCGCTTCATGTGCTCGTGGGTGATCACGTGAAAGTTGCCGGTGGCGGTGACGAAGATGTCGGCCTTGTCGGCCGCGTGCTCCATGGTCACCACCCGGTAGCCCTCCATGGCCGCCTGCAGCGCGCAGATCGGGTCGACCTCCGTCACCCACACCTGTGCCGACAGCGCGCGCAGCGCTTGCGCGCAGCCCTTGCCGACGTCGCCGTAGCCGCACACCACGGCGACCTTGCCGGCGATCATCACGTCGGTGGCGCGCTTGATGGCATCGACCAGCGACTCGCGGCAGCCGTACAGGTTGTCGAACTTGCTCTTGGTGACCGAGTCGTTGACGTTGATGGCCGGGAAGGCGAGCTTGCCCTCCTTGGCCATCTGGTACAGGCGCTTCACGCCGGTAGTGGTCTCCTCGGTCACGCCCCGCACGTGGCCGATGCGGCTCGAGTACCACTTCGGCTCCGACTTCAGGTGCGCGCGAATCGAGGCAAAGAGCGCGCGCTCCTCGTCGCTCGCGGGCTTGGCAAGCACGCCGGGATCACTCTCGGCCCGCGCCCCGAGGTGCAGCAGCAGCGTGGCGTCACCGCCGTCGTCGAGGATCATGTTGGCGTGCCCGCCGCCAGGCCACTCGAAGATGCGGTGGGTGTACTCCCAGTAGTCGTCGAGCGACTCGCCCTTCCAGGCGAACACCGCCGTGCCGCGCGCGGCAATGGCCGCCGCCGCGTGGTCCTGGGTCGAGAAGATGTTGCACGAGGCCCAGCGCACTTCGGCGCCCAGGGCCTGCAGCGTCTCGATCAGCACCGCCGTCTGGATCGTCATGTGGAGCGAGCCGGCGATGCGCGCGCCGCGCAGCGGCTGGGTCGGGGCGAACTCCTCGCGGATCGCCATGAGGCCCGGCATCTCGGTCTCGGCGATCGCGATCTCCTTGCGGCCCCAGTCGGCGAGCTTCAGGTCGGCGACGCGATGGTCAGCCTGGTGGGCGGTGGGTTTCAGTGTGGCGTTCATACTCGATACTCCGTAGTCAGAGCGAGCGCCGTGTTGGATGACAGCGGCCGCTGAGCCTGGCAAGGCGCGGTGGCATCCGAGTGCCGCCGGCCCGTCGCAACGCTCCTCAGCGTGCCGTGGGTGCCGCAGTGCTGCGGCTTCTATCGATGACCTCAGGCCGCGCGTGCTCCCTTGGCCGCCTCGGCCAGCGTCGCCGCGCGATCGGTGCGCTCCCAGGTGAACTCGGGCTCGGTGCGGCCGAAGTGCCCGTAGGCCGCGGTCTTCTGGTAGATCGGGCGCACCAGATCGAGCATCTCCCGCAGCCCGTAGGGCGTCAGGTCGAAGTGCTTGCGCACCAGCTGCGTCAGATGCTCGCGCGACAGGCGCGAGGTACCGAAAGTCTCCACCATGATCGAGGTCGGCTCGGCCACTCCGATGGCGTACGACACCTGCACCTCGCAGCGCTCGGCGAGACCCGCGGCGACGAGGTTCTTGGCGACGTAGCGCGCCGCATAAGCCGCCGAGCGGTCGACCTTGGAGGGGTCCTTGCCGGAGAAGGCGCCGCCGCCGTGGCGGGCGTAGCCGCCGTAGGTGTCGACGATGATCTTGCGGCCGGTGAGCCCGCAGTCGCCGACCGGTCCGCCGATCACGAAGCGCCCGGTGGGGTTGATGTGAAAGCGCGTGCGCTTGTCGACCCATTTCGTGGGCAGCACGGGCTTCAGAATCTCCTCCATCACGGCCTCGCGCAGCGTCTTGGTCGACACCTCGTCGCTGTGCTGCGTCGACAGCACCACCGCCTCGAGACCCACGGGCTCGTGATCCTCGTAGCGCAGCGTCACCTGGCTCTTGGCATCGGGACGCAGCCACCCGAGCTTGCCGGACTTGCGCACCTGCGCCTGGCGCTTCACCAGGCGGTGGGCCAGCGTGATGGGCGCCGGCATCAGTACGTCGGTCTCGTTGGTGGCGTAGCCGAACATCAGCCCCTGGTCTCCGGCGCCCTGCTTGCGCTCGTCCTTGCGGTCGACACCCTGAGCGATATCGGGCGACTGCTTGCCGATGATGTTGAGGACGCCGCAACTCGCGCCGTCGAAGCCCATGTCGGAGGAGTCGTAGCCGATGTCGAGCACCGTCTTGCGCACCAGCGCTTCGACGTCTACCCAGGCGGAAGTCGTGACCTCACCCGCCACGATGACCACTCCGGTCTTGACGAGCGTCTCGCACGCGACACGGCCACGCGGGTCCTCCTTCAGGATCGCGTCGAGGACCGCATCCGAGATCTGGTCCGCGACCTTGTCCGGATGGCCCTCGGAGACCGACTCGGAGGTGAAGAGGTAAGCGTTCGACATTTTTGCGTACTTTCCTGTGCGCGCCGTGCGAAAGCTATCAGTTTACCGCAGGTCGGCCGGGTCCTGCCGCCGCCATTGCGGCGGCGAGCCGCTGCTCGAACGCCGCGCGGGTGAAATGGTGGTTCTGCGTTCCCCGCGATTCGATCTTGATGGCCCCCATGAGGGAGGCCATATGTCCCGTGGTGCGCCAGTCGAAGCCACGCAGCAGGCCATGGATGAGGCCGGCGCGATAGGCATCGCCGCAACCGGTCGGGTCGATGACCTCGCGCACCGGCGCGCTCGGGATCTCGATGACACCCTCGCGCGTATGAATCGTCGAGCCGGCCGCGCCGTGCGTAACGATCAGGGCGGCGACCCGGCGTACGAGCCCGCCGACGGTCCAGCCGGTCTTCTGCTGCACGAGCTGCCACTCGTAGTCGTTGAGCGTCACCCACTCTGCCTGGGCGACGAAGCGCTCGAGGTCCTCGCCGCCGAACATGGGCAGCCCCTGCCCGGGGTCGAAGATGAAGGGAATGCCCGCGGCCGCAAACTGCTCGGCGTGCCGGATCATGCCCTCGCGCCCGTCGGGGGCAACGATGCCGATGGCCAGGTCGCCGGCGTCGGCCACCTGGTTGAGGTGCGAGTGCTGCATCGCACCCGGGTGAAAGGCGGTGATCTGGTTGTCATCCAGATCGGTGGTAATGAAGGCTTGGGCGGTGAGCTCGGAGTCGACCGTGCGCACGTGATCGACCGGCACCCCGGTCTTCTTCATCCACTCGTAATAGGGACCGAAGTCGCGCCCGACCGTGGCCATCGGGTAGCCGGCGTCGCCCAGCAGCGCGAGGCCGTAGGCGATGTTGCCGGCACAGCCGCCGTACTCGCGGCGCAGCTGCGGCACGAGGAAGGAGACACTCAGCATGTGGATCTTGTCGGGAAGAATGTGATTGGCGAAGCGGTCGCCGAACACCATGATGGTGTCGTAGGCAAGCGAGCCGCAGATCAGCGCCCGCTTCGGCCCCCGCGCGGGGGCGGTCACGCCTTGGCGCCCGGCGCGGCTGCGGCGGGTTTGGCGGTCGGCCCTCCCGGAGTGGCCTTGCCGGCCGCGGACAGCAACCCTACCGCGCTCTTCCCCAGGTCGGAGAGTCCCGCTCCCTGGCGCTGCTCGTAGTACTCGAGCATCTGCCGAAGCATGCGCGGCTCCCAGTAGCGCTTGAGATGATTGGCCACGTCGCGCGCCGCCTGCTGCGGGTCGCTGGCGCCTGCGAAGAAATCGCCGATCTCGTTGGTCATCTTGATGAGCAGATCGATGTTCATGGGTCGGGAGCTCGATGCTTCAGGGGCGCAAGCGCCCGGGATGCGCGTACACGACGTGCTGGTCGCGCCGCGCGAAGGCGACCAGTGTAACGCCGGCGCGCCCGGCGAGGCGCACCGCGAAGGCCGTGGGCGCCGACAGCGCGGCGAGAAACGGAATGCCGACGGTGGCGCATTTCTGCACCATCTCGTAGCTGGCGCGGCTGGTGATCAGCATGAAGCCGGCTGCGAGGTCGGCACCCTCGCGGATCAGGGCGCCGATCGTCTTGTCGAGCGCATTGTGACGGCCGACATCCTCGCGCACCACGCGGATGCCCTTCCCCGGCACGACCCAGGCCGCGGCGTGCACGCTGCCGGTACGGGCGTTGATCGGCTGCAGGCCGCCGAGCTGCTCGATCGCGGTGTGCAGCTCGGCGCTCGTCACCTCGACCCCCTTGGGAACCACGGCGGTCTCGCGAATAGCGTCGGCGGCGGTCTCCGCGCCACACAGGCCGCAGCCGGTACGCCCGGTGAGATTGCGCCGGCGCTGCAGCAGCTGCGTGAAGCGTTCCCACGCCACCGTGATGTGCACATCGACCGAGGCGGCGCCGTTACGCACTTCCACCCCGCGGATCTCGTCGGCAGACGACACCAGCGCCTCACTCAGCGTGAAACCCACCGCGTAGTCCTCGAGGTCGGCCGGCGTCGCCAGCATTACGACGTGCGGCACGTCGTGGTACACGAGCGCGATCGGCATCTCCTCCGCGACCAGATCGGTGGTGTGCGTGGTGGCACCGCGCGACCAGCGGTCGACGCTGACCTCGGCGCTGACGCCCGCCGCTGCTGAGAGTTCGGCGCTCACCTCATGGCCCCGCACCGCTCAGACGGGCGTCTTCTCCCGCGTACGCTCCTTGTGGCCTTGACGCGGCAGCGCGCGCCCGTCGTGGGCGCGTTTCTGCCAGGCGTCCTTCTGGTTGACGAGCACCACCTCGACCGCCGTCACCTTGTACTCCGGGCAATTGGTCGCCCAGTCGGAGTTCTCGGTGGTGACCACGTTGGCGTTGGTCTCCGGGAAATGGAACGTGGTGTAGACCACGCCCGGCGCAATCTTTGCGGAGACCGTGGCGCGCAGCACGGTATCGCCGGCGCGGCTCGTGAGCCCCACCCAGTCGCCGTCGCTGATGCCGCGCACCTCGGCGTCATGCGGATGGATCTCGAGCACGTCCTCGGCGTGCCATACCACGTTGCGGGTGCGCCGCGTCTGCGCACCGACGTTGTACTGCGTGAGGATGCGGCCGGTGGTGAGGATCAGCGGGAAGCGGCTGGTCACCTTCTCGCTGGTCGGCACGTACTCGGTCGTCCAGAACTTGCCCTTGCCGCGCACGAACTGTCCGACGTGCATGGTGGGCGTGCCCTCGGGGTGCTCGTCGTTGCAGGGCCACTGGATGCTGCCGAGGCGCTCGATCTTCTCGAAGCTCATGCCGGCGAAGGTCGGCGTCAGCCGCGCGATCTCGTCCATGATCTCGCTGGCGCTGCCATAGTTCATCGGATAGCCGAGGGCGTTCGACAGCAGGCAGGTGATCTCCCAGTCCTGATAACCCGGAACCGGTTCAATGATCTTGCGCACCAGCGAGGTTCGCCGCTCGGCGTTGGTGAAGGTGCCGTCCTTCTCGAGGAAGGATGAGCCCGGCAGGAACACGTGGGCGAACTTCGCCGTCTCGTTGAGGAACAGATCCTGCACCACGCAGCACTCGAGCGAGCCCATGGCGGCGCTCACGTGATGGGTGTTGGGATCGGACTGCACGAAGTCCTCCCCCTGCACGTACATGCCCTTGAAGGTGCCATCGAGCGCGGCCTCGAACATGTTCGGAATGCGCAGTCCCGGCTCCCCCTGCAGCGTGACGCCCCACACGTCCTCGAAGGACTTGCGCACCACCGGGTCCGATACATGGCGGTAGGCGCTGAACTCGTGCGGGAACGAGCCCATGTCGCACGAGCCCTGCACGTTGTTCTGGCCGCGCAGCGGCGACACGCCGACACCCTCGCGGCCGAGATTGCCGGTGGCCATGGCGAGGTTGGCAATGCCCATGACTGCGGTCGTGCCCTGGCTGTGCTCGGTCACGCCGAGGCCGTAATAGATGGCGCCGTTACCGGCCTTCGCATAGAGCCGCGCCGCGCGGCGCACGCGCTCGGCGGGCACACCGGTGATGCTCTCGGAGGCCTCGGGCGAGTTGCGCGGCTCGGCGACGAACGCCTTCCACCTGGCCCAGCTCTCCGGCTCACAGCGCTCCGCCACGTAGGCCTCCTTCGCCAGCCCCTCCGTGACCACTACGTGCGCCAGCGCGTTCAGGAGCGCAACGTTGGTGCCGGGCTTGAGCTGCAGGTGCTCGTCCGCCTGAACGTGCGGCGAGCGCACCAGTCCCGTCTGGCGCGGGTCGGCGATGATCAGCTTCGCGCCCTGGCGCAGGCGGCGCTTCAACTGCGAGGCGAACACCGGGTGCCCGTCGGTCGGGTTGGCGCCGATGATCATGACGGCGTCCGCCTTCATGACCGAGTCGAACGCCTGGGTGCCGGCGGATTCTCCCAGCGTGTTCTTCAGGCCATAACCGGTCGGCGAGTGGCACACCCGCGCACAGGTGTCGACGTTGTTGTTGCCGAAGGCGGCGCGCACCAGCTTCTGGACCAGGAAGGTCTCCTCGTTGGTGCAGCGTGAGGAGGTGATGCCGCCGATCGAGTCGCGCCCGTACTTGGCCTGGATGCGCTTGAACTCGCTCGCCGCGTAGCCGATGGCCTCCTCCCAGGAGACCTCGCGCCAGTTGTCGCGGATGCTCTTGCGGATCATCGGCTTCAGCTGCCGGTCGGGGTGCGTGGCGTAGCCCCAGGCGAAGCGCCCCTTGACGCAGGCATGACCGTGGTTTGCGCCGCCTTCGCGGTCGGGCGCCATGCGCACGATCTCGGCGTCGGCACCCTCGCCGCGTACCTCCGCACTGAAGCCGCAGCCGACGCCACAGTAGGCGCAGGTGGTCTTCTCGACGCGCTCGGCCGGTCCGAGCGCGACCAGCGACTTCTCGGTGAGCGCGGCAGTCGGGCAGGCCTCCACGCACGCTCCGCACGACACGCACTCGGACTCGAGGAACGGCTGGTCCTGGCTGGCGGCCACCTTGGAGGCAAAGCCGCGGCCCTGGATGGTGAGCGCGAAGGTGCCCTGGGTCTCATCGCAGGCCCGCACGCAGCGCGAGCACACGATGCAGAGATTCGGATCGAACGTGAAGTAGGGATTGCTGTCATCCTTGAGCTGGCCGAGATGACGCTGGCCATTGGCGTACGGCGTCGCTCTCACCCCGAGCTTCTCCGCCATGGCGTGCAGCTCGGTGCGCGCCTCCACCTCGGTCGGCTTGCGCTCGATCGGGTAGTCGGAGAGATAGAGCTCCATAACACTGCGTCGCAGCTGCGTGAGTTTCGGTGACTCGGTGCGCACCTTCATGCCCGCCGCCACCGTGGTGGTGCAGGACGCCGGGTAGCCCTTGCGGCCGTCGACCTCGCACAGGCACAGCCGGCACGAGCCGAAGGCCTTGAGCGTGTCGGTGGCGCAGAGCTTCGGTACCTTGACGCCGGCGAGCGCCGCCGCGCGCATGATGGAGGTGCCCTCGGGGACCGTGACCGCGCGACCGTCGATCTCGACGGTGACAGCGCCGCTCGCGTCCGCCGGCTGCGGGGTACCGAGGTCTTCGTAGTCTATCGCGTACATGTTCTGCCTCGTGGCGCGCCAGCCTTAAGTGCGCGCGCGAAAGTCTTCCCTGAAGTGCTTGAGAGCGCTCTGCACGGGAAACGGCGCCATTCCGCCCAGGCCACACAGCGACCCCTGCACCATGGTCTCGCACAGCTCCTCGAGCAACCGTACGTTGCGCGCGCCGTCCGTGCCCGCAAGGATGCGGTCGATGACCTCCACGCCGCGCGTCGAGCCGATGCGGCACGGAGTGCACTTGCCGCAGGACTCGATGGCGCAGAACTCCATCGCGTAGCGCGCCATGCGCGCCATGTCGACGGTGTCGTCGAACACCACGATGCCGCCGTGGCCGAGCATGGCGCCGATCCCGGACAGCGCCTCGTAGTCGACCAGCGTGTCGAACTGTGACGAGGGCACGTAGGCACCGAGCGGGCCACCGATCTGCACCGCGCGGATCGGCCGTCCGCTGCCACTGCCGCCGCCGTAATCGTAGAGCAGCTCGCGCAAGCTCAGGCCGAAGGCGCGCTCCACCAGGCCGCCGCGCTTGATGTTGCCGGCGAGCTGGATCGGCAACGTGCCGCGCGACTTGCCGGTACCGAAGTTTGCGTAGGCCTCCGCGCCGTGAGCCATGATCCAGGGCACGGTTGCGAGCGTCACCACGTTGTTGACGATGGTGGGCTGCCCGAACAGTCCCTTGATCGCCGGCAGCGGCGGCCGCACCCGCACTTCGCCGCGCTTGCCTTCGAGGCTCTCGAGCATCGAGGTCTCTTCGCCGCAGATGTAGGCGCCGGCCCCGAGCCGCACCTCGAGATCGAAGCGCTTGCCGGAACCCGCCACGTCGGCGCCGAGATAGTGCGCCTGGTAGGCCGCCGCGATGGCGGTCTTGAGCGCGCGGTGTGCGTGCGGGTACTCGGCGCGCAGATAGATGTAGCCCTGAGTAGCACCGACGGCGAGGCCGGCAATCGTCATGCCCTCGATGAGCGTGAACGGATCGCCCTCCATCAGCATCCGGTCGGAGAAGGTGCCCGAGTCGCCCTCGTCGGCGTTGCAGGTGACGTACTTCTGCGCGGCGTTCTGGTCCAGCACCGTCTTCCACTTGATGCCAGTGGGGAACGCCGCACCGCCGCGCCCGCGCAGGCCCGAGGTCGTGATGGCCTGGACTACCTGGACGCCCGTCATGGTGAGCGCCCGGGTGAGTCCCTGGTATCCACCGTGCTGCACATAGTCGGCGACACTGACAGGATCGACGATCCCGACACGCTCGAACGTCAGTCGCTGCTGGCCGGAGAACCAGGGGAGGCCCTCAGGGGGACCGAGCAGCAACGGGTGCTTGCCTCCCTTGAGGAAGTCGGCGGCAAAGAGTCCTGCAACATCCTGCGCCGCCACCGGACCGTAGGCGATCCTGCCGGCCGGGGTCGCGATTTCCACCAGTGGCTCGAGCCAGTAGGCACCGCGGGAGCCGTTGCGCACCACTTCGAGCGCTGCGCCGCGCCGCGCGCCTTCCTGCGCGATGGCCCGGGCGACCTCGTCGGCGCCGACCGACGTCGCTCCTGCGTCGCCGGGAACGTAGACGCGCACCGTCATGGGCGCTTCGCCTGCTCCGCGATGAGCGCGTCGAAGCGTTCGGGCGTCACACGCCCGTGCAGCTGCCCGTCGATCATGGCGGCGGGCGAGCAGGCGCAGTTGCCGAGGCAGTAGATGGGCTCGAGCGTGAAGCGCCCATCAGAGGTGGTGGCGTGGAAGTCGATCCCGAGCTGGCGGCGCGCATGGTCGGCGAGCGCCCCGGCACCGCGCGACTGGCAAGCCTCGGCCTGGCACAGACTTACGGTATGAGTGCCCGCGGGGCTGTGGCGGAAATAGTGGTAAAAGGTGACGACCCCGTGTACCTCGGCACGCGAAAGGTTGAGCCCCTCGGCCACCAGCGGCACGGCGGCGGCCGGTATGTGACCGAGAGCCGCCTGCACCTCGTGCAGTATTTCGAGCAGGGGACCCGGTCTTCCCTTGAGCTCGGAAACGATGCGCCGCACGGTCGCCGTGTCGGCCGGATTCAGCGTCTGCATAATAAGACCGTCAGTATACGTCCGCTGCCCGCGGGGTGCCTTGTATAACCCCGTCCGCATGGTTGAACAGGCCCAAACGTGATCGTCGCCCCGACGCAGCTCGCCTTAGGATGGCTGTACGCCTGCGCGCTGGCGCTGCTCGCACCGCCGCCGGCGTGCGCCCAGGACGGGCCGGGCCCGATCGGCGGCACTCTCGCCGTGACCAGCGACTATATCTACCGCGGGGTATCGCAGAGTGACGGCCACGCCGCGCTGCAGGCCGACCTGCACGCGAGCAGCTCCGCCGGCACGTTCGCCGGCGTGTGGGCAACGTCGCGGGACGACGACTTCGAGCCGGGCACGAGCGGCGAGATGCAGATCTATGTCGGCCAGCGATTCAGCCTGAGCACCACCTGGAGTGCCACGGTGGCTGGCCGCGCCGACTATTTCGTCGGCGGACCTGCCCGTCACTCGGACGACTACCAGGAGATCTCCGCCGCGCTCAGCTGGCTCGACCGCTACACGCTGTCCCTCACCGCAATCCCCAACGCCGTCCGGTATCAGTCCGTGGTGTACCAGTACGGCGGGTATCGGTACGAGTATTACGAGGCGTATCGCAGCCCCGCCTTCGTTGCGGACGCGGCCGGTCAGTGGCTGCTGCGCGAGGGACTGTTCGGCGGGGGGCTGTATGTGACGGCCGCGGCGGGGTACTACTATGCGAGCCGACCCGGTCACGATCCGCTGCCGGTGGTTGACTACGTCTACGGCAATGGGGGTCTGGCCCTCGCGTGGCCGCGCTGGCGCATCGACGTCGGCTATTTCGCGGCCCAGAGACAGGCGGGGGAGCTGTTTCCCTACCCGGTGGCGAAGCGCCTCGCCGCGACCGTCAGCTGGCAGTTCTGAGCCGGCGGCGCAGCCGCGCTGGTTGAACCCGGATAGCCGGAGTGGACACTTACTCGCAAAGGGTGTGGGCCAAATCAAGGTGAGCTTCAGCGACATGCCGGAGGTGACTTCGCGCAGCAGTGCCGTCGCGCGCGAGGTCGAGCTGATCGCGCGGGTGGCGCGCCAGGATCGCCGCGCGTTCGAAGAGCTCTACAACCTCTACCACCGGCGGCTGGGGCGCTTCCTCGCGAGGCTGACGAGGCGCTACGACCTCGCCGAGGAGATCATCAACGACACGTTCTGGGTCGTGTGGCGCGGAGCGCGCAACTTTCGCGGCGACTCGCAACCCTCGACCTGGATACTCGGGATTGCCTACCGCAAGGCGCGGAACGCGTTCCGCAGTGCTGCGCGGGCGCGTGCCCGGGAGAACCTGTACCCGCCCTCGTTCCCACTCACGACCGAGGAGCCGGCGCGCGCCGAGGAACTGCGCGACTGGTTGGCGCACGCGCTCGACGAATTGCCCGTGGAACAGCGGCTCGCGGTCGAGCTGTGCTACGAGCTCGGGCATTCGTGCGAGGAGATTGCAACGATCATGGGATGTCCGGTGAATACGGTTAAGACCCGCCTGTTTCATGCGCGTGCCAAGCTGCAGAAACGCCTGCCGGAGCTGTCCGGACCGAGGGGCGGCGACGCCACGGAGAGTGATGTGTCATGAGTGCGAGTCCGGCTTTCTCCCACGAAGAGTCCTGGCTGCTGCTGCCGTGGCTCGCCAACGGGCGACTGAGCGGCGCCGAGCGTCTCCGCCTCGAGCAGCACGTGCGCGACTGCGCCGAGTGTGCGCGCGAGGTAGCGGTGCAGCGGCTCTGGCGCAACGCGCTGACGGAGCCCGAACGGGTGACGCATGCCCCGGGACCCTCGTTCCGCAAGCTCATGGAGCGTATCGACGCGGAGCAGTCGCCACGGATCGCGGCCGCCGGCACCACGGCCGCGCGCGCGGTCCGTGCACAGGCGGCGTGGCGACCGCCGGGTCTCGCCTGGGCTGCGAGTTTCGTGCTGTGCGTTGGGCTCGGAACCTTCGCTCTCACCGCCTATCGCTGGTCGCAGCCGCTGTACGTCACGCATACCGCGCCCGCGCCGGCCGCATCCGGCGTGCTGCACATCGCCTTCGAGCGCTCGCTCACCGTCGGCGAAGCCGAACGGCTGCTCATCTCCGCGGGTGCACGCGT